>NZ_KV792989.1:9322-177883 GCF_001808325.1 Klebsiella sp. HMSC16C06 | reverse complement strand
ATAAGGTTGTATTAAGCGATTTTTCGATATCAAAATACAAAATCACCAATGATGATTATAATAAATATTTGCAGATAACAGGGGTAAAAAAAGCACCCATCCATATTTTTTAAAAAATTATCCATCCTTGCAAAAAGGATATTATTCTGTTGGTGTTACCTGGCAATAGGCAAAAGACTATTGTCAGTGGTTAGGTAAGGAGTCTGGTAAAAAGATTGATTTACCAACAGAGGCGCAATGGGAATATGCAGCAAGATCCAGAGGTCAATATTTTCAGTTTCCAACAAATAATGGTGACTATTTACCTGGAAAAAATGTTCCGGGTAAAGATGAATTAGATAAATATACAGATGGTTTTGGTTTCCCATTTTACCCAGTAGGCAAATATCCCCCAAACCCCCTGGGTCTGTATGATATGGGGCTTAGTGGCTCTGAATGGACTAATGACTGGTATGCAGCAGATTATTACTCTCATTCTCCGGTAAACGATCCTCAGGGGCCTGCGCAGGGTACTAAAAAAGTCCTGCGTGGATATATTGGCGGCGACAGACAGTACGCTTTAACCATGTTCAGGCAATCAAAATTGCCAGTTCCGAAGATCGATAAAGACGATGACTATGAAAAATATGGTGTTGGTCCGCAGTATGTATTTCGTTGTGTCGTTAATAAATAATGTGTGATGCTATATCTTATTTTAAAAAATCGGTGGCGTTCAACATATAAGGTTTTTTTCTAATGGATGGTAAAATCATGTACAGTAGTGAAATTATTTCATCGTCATCAACGATGATTGTCAACGGAAAAAAGTGGTGCTCATTAAAAATCTGAAAGAAGAAATGTTAAGGTTTGAAGATGAAGCCAAAACTGACTGGCTGTTTCCTAATCCTATGCCGTTTGGTCTGGAACGAGTTATGATTCAGCAGTGGGTGCGGGCTTATCTAGGATTTCCGATGGTTTACGTTGAAGCAAAAATTGTTATGACTGCTTATAGGGGGGGAAGAGATATATACCTTACCTATGCCTCATCAAAATAGTTCTGTCGGATTTATCTATAACAATGATTTATTTGCAGAAACCGTGACTTTTTATCCACTGAAGCGAGCAAAGGAGATTCATATTGCGCTGGAGAAAAAGCGACTTTGTGGCAAATGAATATTGATATCGAAACACTTGTGAAGCAATTAGGTAAACCTTATCAGGATATTTATGAACAAGGTTTAATTCCCTACAAAACAAAACCAACGATTACTGTTGGTGATGATATTTTCAGGCTGGATATGAGGCGGTAAGGAATATTTTTATCTTTTATCAATAACCAGAAAAAATCTTGAGGAAGTGACTTTGCGGTTAGAAGATGAAAAAAAACGGCTTGGTTATTTCCTAATCCGCTGCCATTTAGTCTTGAATCAGTAATGACGCAGCGATGGATGCGCGAACGCTTCGGATTTCCCATAGGTTATGGCGAACGCAAAACGATAGAGAGCTATAGTCGTCGTATTAGCGAGGTATACCCACTGTTGCCACCTAATCAGAAAATGTCTGTTTTATTTTCTTATAATTCTGATTATTTTGTTGTTAGTGTATTTTTTATTGTATAGAGCATGCAATAGAAATTAAGGCGGATCTCGCGAGTATAAGGTCGTCTGGCAATTGGCGTTCGAAGTGAAAAGTTATTAATGTAGGGGATATCACCTGGGGGAAGAAGTATATATTAAGTAAAGAGAGGCGTGCAGCTATTCCAGATATTATTTTATGTTTATTATTCTTTCTTTGATAGGAGTAGCCGGTTTTTGTCTGTTATTAAATGTTATTGCCTCACTCTTTAGGTTGAAATAGATGCGATTGAGTATTCTAATTAATAACTACTGTATCGCTGATATATAAAAGGAAATTCAATGTCCAAAGGTTTTGTATTACTCGGCGATAAAACTACGCACGGCGGTGCTGTTATTTCCGCATCCTCCACCATGATTGTAAATGGAAAGCCTGTAGCGCTGGTGGGGGATAAAGTCAGCTGCCCGATTCCGGGACATGGCACTAATGCCATTATTGAGGGAGCGCCGGAATGGTCTTCCGATGGTAAAGCCATCGTGGTCGATGGCTGCAAATGTCAGTGCGGTTGCCAGGTGATTTCCGGCGCGCCGGAATGCGCGATAGGATAAAAAATGGGCTGGGTACGAACAAAAGCATTGACCATGGAGCAGCCATCGGCTCCTTCACTGACCCGATGGCTGTTTGCCGGTGTACTGATGGCGATTATCGGTGTCCTGCTCTTTATCCTCCATGCTTCCGGCACCGTAAAAATTCTCTCAGTGATAAATATCTGGTGGGTATCCCTGATGCCTGCAGGATGCTGGTTGCTGATTTTTTGTCTGCGTTGCTACCTGTGGGACAGGGATCTGAAAGCGCATCAGTTCTTGCTGAAAGAGGCGGAATACGGACAGCAGAGGTGGGAAGACTGGGCCGGGCGCTGGCTGGCCGTTCTGGGCAGTGCAGTGCTGTTGCCGGATCATATTTCTGCGGCGCATTGGGGAAGTGAGCGGCCTCAGCAATACGGACTTACCCGCAGGATTAATTACCTTCCGGTAGAAGAGCCGGTGCAGTTGAGTGCGATGCATGCGCTGCTGACCAGTATAGAAGAGCGCGTGCAGTGCCTGCCGGAAGAGCTACCGCTGTATGTCACCCTGATCACGGATAATCCCTCGCCTGAGCTGACCAGCAGTTTCAGTAATCTCTGGAAAGAACACATTCCTGGCCGCGCCGTGCCTGATGATATTACCGTTACCGGCTCATTCTCACTGTCGGAAGTGGAGGAGCGCCTGAAGCAGCCTGTACTGACGGTCAATTTACTCCTGGTCATCCAGCTCAACGGTGGTACAGCATACTCCGACGGGCTGGCCGTGCTGCTGCTGACCAGCGATGATGTGGCGCAAAAATACCATCTGCCGCACTCATCACGGCTGTTACGTCCTATGCCCTTAGATATGACGAACTTTGAAGACGATATCACCCTGTTTCTGGAAACCCAGACTGTCGCCTGCCAGACGCCCTCCGTTATCGGGGACGCAAAAAAATGGACGGAAAGAAGCGCCGCGCTTATCACGCAGGGCGGCAAAATGCATACCCCATGGAAAGCTGAAGATATCGCGCTGCTGGAAAAATGGTGCGGTATTCCGGGACCCGCAGCGCCCTGGCTCCTGGCCGCCCTGGCAGCCGATCTGGTCAGCCTCCGTAAACAGCCCCTGCTGGCGTTATTTTCCAGCGAACAGGAACATTTTATCAGTACCATCACCCCAGGGAGTGAAGATGAATATACCGGGTAATGGCCTGGGCCGGTTTGGCCTGGCCGGGCTTACGTTGGCCGGGATGGCTGCAATATGGTGGGGGATCACCCGCTATGGCGGCATGCTGAATATCAATACGCGGGGCGAGCAGGTACTGGCGTTTGTCCTGGTCTGTCTGGCGTTGGTATTTGTTTTTTACCTTCCTGCAATGTCCCGCCGTGTGAAGGAGAGTTTATATCGCCGGCAGTCGCAGCAGGCCAGCGTCTTACCCGGCGAAGAAGGGCGCGTGGCGCTGACACCTCCCCATCATATTACGGTGGGGGAAATTCGCCAGACTCTACGCTATCAGTATGGACGCGCCTGGTCCCGCAAAGTCCGTATTCTGCTGATAATTGGCTCAGTCAGAGACGTAGAACAACTGACCCCAAAGCTCACGCAGGAACTCTGGCAGGAAGATCAGGGTACATTATTGCTGTGGGGTGGAGACCCTGGGGCAGCGGTAGATAACGCCTGGTTCACAGCGCTGCGTAAACTGCGTTATCGCCCGGCTGATGGTATGGTGTGGGTAACATCGGGCTTTGACGGCGTTTTGACAACGATGAACAGAACGAAGCCCAGGCTCACGCCAGATGAAATGGACAGTGTGTCTCACTCTCTAAAGCTACGCTACGAAGCTCTTGGCTGGAAACTACCCCTATACGTCTGGTCGCTGTATGAGGGGGGCAACGAAAAAAATGGACGTATCACTCAGCCTGTAGGCTGCCTGTTACCTGCAGGTAGTACGCCGCAAATAGTTGCCGAACAGTTCACTGCCCTGGCGCCGTTACTGATAGAGCAGGGCATCCAGCAGATATGCGGGCAACCACAGCACAATTTTTTACTCGCGCTGGCCGATCAGTTGACCCGTAAACCGGAAACGGTGACGGAGCCGTTATCGGTACTGCTTAATCCTTACCGCCCGCAGCCGCTGGCCGGAGTGGTATTTAGTGAGGCGTCAGTAGAGGCTGGTCGCAGTGTCCGTCATCACTGGGGACGGGATAACCGCTGGGAAACGATACCAGACTCAGTGCTGTGGTTGCCAGCCGGTCTACGTCCGCGCAAACAGGGAGTCAACTGGATGCGTGGGATGAGCGTGGCCACTGCCGCCCTGATGTTATTTTGGGCCGCCACTCTGCTGGTCTCTTTTATCGCCAACCGCGAGCTGGTGGCGACCGCACATCAGCAGGTGCAGCAGGCCTCGGCGGGAAAACAACCGCTGGCCGTACGCCTGCATGCGCTCTCCGCGATACAGAAAACGCTTTCTAAACTGGAATACCGCTCGCAGCACGGCGCGCCGTGGTACGCTCGCGCTGGTCTCAGCCAGAATGATGGCCTGCTGGCGGCGCTGTTCCCGCGCTACGGGGAGATGGCGCAGCCGCTGCTGCGCGATGCGGCAGCAGCGCACCTTCAGCGGCAGCTGAACGCCTTCGCACAGCTGCCGTCGGACAGCCCGCTGCGTGAGACGATGACGAAGACCGCTTACGACCAGTTGAAACTGTACCTGATGCTGGCCCGCCCGGAGAGAATGGATGCTGCGTGGTTTGCGGGAGCGTTGATGCGCGAGTGGCCGCAGCGTTCCGGCGTGGCGGACGGCGTCTGGAAGGGTAGCGGCCCTTCGCTGCTGGCATTTTATGCCGCCAGTCTGGCGTCGCATCCGCAGTGGCGTCTGCCTGTCGATGACGGTTTGGTCAGCCAGGTGCGCACACGGTTAATTCGACAGATGGGCCAGCGCAACAGTGAGTCCACGCTTTACCAGAAGATGCTCGCGCAGGTGGCGAATCAGTATGCCGATATGCGCCTGGCGGATATGACTGCCGACACCGATGCTTCGCGTCTGTTCAGCACTGATGAGGTGGTGCCGGGAATGTTTACCCGTCAGGCCTGGGAGCAGGCCGTGCAGCCGGCCATTGAGAAAGTGGTCGCGGAACGCCGCGATGAAATGGACTGGGTGCTGAGCGACACGAAGCAAACTGCCGCGCAGTTGATGTCGCCGGAAACTCTGCGAGCCCGGCTGGCGGAGCGTTATTTCGCTGATTTCAACGGCGCCTGGCTTGATTTTCTCAACAGCTTGCGCTGGCAGCGCGCGGCGACCCTCTCTGATGCCATTGACCAGCTGACCCTGATGGCCGATGTGCGCCAGTCGCCGCTGGTGGCGCTGATGAACACCCTGAGCGTGCAGGGGCGAACCGGCCAGACCGGGGAAGCCATCGCCGATTCGCTGGTCAAATCGGCCAGGCAGCTGTTTAACCGTGATAACTCACCCGTCATCGATCAACGGTCCGGCGCGCGCGGTCCTCTGGATGCCACCTTCGGGCCCGTGCTGGCGCTGCTGGACAATCGCGACGGCGGGACGCCCACCAGCCGCCTTAGCCTGCAGACCTTCCTGACCCGCGTCACCCAGGTGCGTCTGCGCCTGCAGCAGGTCACCAACGCCACCGACCCGCAGGCGATGACCCGCCTGCTTGCGCAGACGGTGTTCCAGGGCAAGGCCGTGGATTTAACCGAAACGCGCGACTACGGCAGCCTGGTGGCGGCGGGGCTGGGCCAGCAGTGGAGTGGATTTGGGCAGACGCTGTTTGTTCGCCCGATGGAGCAGGCCTGGCAGCAGGTGCTGACCCCGGCGGCGGAAAGTCTCAACGCCCTGTGGCGCAGTGCGGTGGTGGAGGACTGGAATAGCGCTTTTGGCGGTCGCTACCCCTTTAAAAATACCAGCAGTGAAGTCTCTCTGCCGCTGCTGGCAAAATATCTCAATAGCGAGACCGGGCGCATCGCCCGCTTTCTGCAGACCCGGCTGAACGGTGTGCTGCATAAAGAGGGGAGCCGCTGGATGGCGGACAGTATCAATGCTCAGGGACTGACATTTAACCCGGCCTTTCTGCAGGCGATGAATACCCTGAGCCATCTCTCCGACGTCGCGTTCGCCAACGGCGAAGCGGGATTGCATTTTGCGCTTCGCCCCGGCACGGCGGACGGCGTGATGCAGACGGAGCTGGTCATCGACAGTCAGAAACTTGTCTATATGAACCAGATGCCGGCCTGGCGGCGGTTCAGCTGGCCCGCCGACACCGAAGCGCCGGGCGCCAGTCTCAGCTGGATCAGTACCCGGGCGGGCACCCGCCAGTATGGCGATTTCCCGGGCGCCTGGGGCTGGATCCGACTGCTGGATAAGGCGGTAGTCAGCGCTTATCCCGGAACGAGCAGCAGCTGGAGCCTGAGCTGGAAAGCGCCGGATGGTCTGTTGCTGAACTACACGCTGCGTACCGAGGCGGGGGAAGGACCGCTGGCGCTGCTGTCTCTGCGAAACTTTACGCTACCGGAGACGATATTCAGCGTGCGCGCGCCTGCTGAGCGTGTTCCGCTGACCGACGATATACCCGGCGAAGAGGGATACTGAAACCGCCTCCCTCACTGATTGGCGTTGACCTGCGACGCCGGGCCTCCTCTGCTCATGGCCGCCCGGCGGCCAACTAATCTGACCGCGCAGCCATGCTGCGTGTCTCCCTGTAGACGAATAATGGAATATTCATAATGGACGATTTAACCCTGCGATATTTTGACGCTGAAATGCGCTACCTGCGCGAGGCGGCAAAAGCGTTCGCGCAGGCTCACCCCGATCGGGCGGCGATGCTGGATCTCGATAAAGCCGGTACGCCGGACCCTTACGTTGAGCGCCTGTTTGAAGGCTTTGCCTTTTCCGTAGGTCGCTTGCGCGAAAAAATTGATGATGATCTGCCGGAGCTGACCGAGGGGCTGGTCAGCATGCTGTGGCCGCACTATTTGCGCACCATTCCGTCGTTATCGATCGTGGCGCTGACCCCAACGCTGCCGGCGATGAAGATGGCGGAAACGGTGCCCGTCGGGTTTGAGATTAGCTCCCGCCCACTGGGGCCGAAAAATACCGTGTGCCGGTACCGAACCACCCGCGATCTGACGCTTAACCCGCTGGCGATAGAGGAGGCGGTGATGACGGCGGAGCCGGACGGACGTTCGGCTCTGCGACTACGATTCGCCTGTAGCGAGCTGGCGGACTGGTCGCAGACCGATCTCCGCCGCCTGCCGCTGTACCTGGGGGAAGACGCCGTTACCGGCAGCGCCCTCCATCAGTGGCTGACCCGACGCCAGGCCGCGCTGTACCTGCGCCTGCCGGGTCAGACAGAGCGGGTAAGCCTCGACGGCTATTTTTTCCCGGGAGGATTCAGCGAGGAAGATCGTTTATGGCCGAAGGGGGAGAGCGCTTTCAGCGGCTATCAGTTGCTGCTCGAGTATTTCACCTTTCGCGAAAAATTTATGTTCGTGCAGCTAAATGGCCTGGAAAACATCACCCTGCCGGCGGGGATATCGCATTTCACGCTTGAGGTGGTGTTCAGCGAGGTCTGGCAAAGCGATTTACCCGTCAGCGCAAGCAGCCTGCGCCTGCACTGTGTGCCGGTGATTAACCTGTTTACCCTCGAGGCTGATCCGTTGACCATCAGCGGGCTGGAGAGCGAATACCTCCTGCGTCCGAAGCGCCTGCAGGACGGGCATACCGAAATCTATTCTGTCGACAGCGTGACCGGCTCCGGGCGCACCGGGGAGGCGCGCTATGTGCCTTTCACCCGCTTTCGTCACCAGGGGGGAATGATGCGTCTCCATGCGCCGGAGCGCTACTACCACACCCGCGTCAAACGGGGCGTCACCGGCATGCACGATACCTGGCTTATCCTCGGCGGACAGCAATGGGAGGCTGACCGGGCGCTGGCGCGGGAAACGGTCTCCTTGCGCATCACCGGCACTAACGGCCAGCTGCCGCGCCGGGCGCTACAGAGCACGCTGCTGGATCGCTGTGAGTCGATATCAGCCACGCCGCTTACCGTCCGCAATCTCTGTAAGCCCACATTGCCGGTATATCCCCCGGCGGAAGACCGCTATCACTGGCGGGTCATGAGCCATCTGGGCACCCGTTTTCTCAATATGATGAGCAGCGCCGAGGTACTGCGCGGTACGCTGTCGCTCTACAACTGGCGGGAGGATGAGCTCAATAACCGTCGTCTGGACGCTATTCTGGCGGTCAGCCATCACCGAATTCAGCGTTTCGAACAGGGATTCCTACTGCGCGGGCTGGATATCGAAGTGACGCTCGACGGTAGCGGATTTACCGGCGCGGGCGATGTCCACCTGTTTGGCGACATGCTCAACCGCTTTTTCGCACTGTATGCCGATATGAATCAGTTCAACCAGCTGACGCTCATTGTTCAACCTGAAGGGAAATGTATCCGGTGGAAAGAGAATCACAGTCTGCGCCTGCCCGGCTGATGGATCAGCTCCGGCCTCAGTTGCCATACATGAATTTTTACCGCTTCTGCCAGTTGCTGGAGAAGATCCAGCCGAAGGCGCCGGTCATCGGCAGCGACTGGCAGTTGGGTGATGAGCCCATACGCTTTCGCCCGCATCCGGGGATGGGTTTCCCGGCCGGCGAAATCCGTGGAATGGACGATCCTGAACCGCCCCGACCGCCGGCGGTGCGCGTTGCTTTTATGGGGCTCTACGGCGTGGAATCCCCGCTGCCGACCCACTATAGCGATGACATTGCGCAACGGCGGGAAGGCGTCGAGGCGACCGAGGATTTTCTCGATATCTTTAACCATCGGCTGATCGCCCAGTATTACCGTATCTGGCGCAAATATTCCTACCCGGCAACCTTTCGGGCGGGTGGCACGGACAACACCTCGCAGTATCTGCTGGGCCTGGCGGGGCTGGGCATACCGGGAAGTGCCGCCGTTGCCGCAGCGCCGCTGTCGCGATTTCTGGCGCTGCTGCCGGTGATGATGCTGCCGGGGAGATCCGGGGAAGGCATGGAGGCGCTGGTGGCGCTCCTGGCCCCGGGGACCCGGGCGACGGTGTACCACCACGATCCCTGCCGGATCCCCTTGTCGCAGCCGTTAACGATGAGCGTCCGCCAGCCGGTTAGCCTGCAACATAGGCCAGTGATGGGAACCCACGCCACGGATGTGAACGGTCAGGTGTTGCTGCAGCTGGCGACGGAAAAGCCTGATGAGGTCCGCGGCTGGCTGCCCGGCGGCGAACTGTTCAGCGACCTGATGGCGCTCCTGCACGTCTGGCTCGGATCTCATCTCGACGTGCGGCTGCAGCTTTGCGTCGCCCGCCATTTACTGCCGGATGCGCAACTTTGCTGCCAGCAGGCGCATGCCGTCCAGCTTGGCCGTACCGCTGTGCTGCGTCCGCTGGATGCGCAAAAACAGGCTGACGACAGGATCACGATTTATCTGGGGCGCTATCAGCGCGTCCGGGAAAATATCCACCGCAGGGAGAGCGATGAAGATGGCGATTACCGCAGTTAAACCCTCCGCCAGGTTGCTGGCATTCCTTATGGTTACCGTCTTAACCGGCTGCGGCCTGACGCAGACCGTGAAAGACGGCGCCGTTTCCGTGACCCAGTCCATTTTTTACCCCCAGGTGAAAACCCTGCATCTGGATCTTCGCGCCCGGGAAGGGGTGAATAACAACGCCAAAGGCGCCTCCCTGGCGACGGTGGTGCGTATTTACCAGCTTAAGGACCGGCAGGCGTTCGACAATACTGACTACCCGTCGCTGTTTGCTGGCGATGGCCAGGTGCTGCAGGCGGACCGGGTGGCGGAAAAAGATGTTCGCCTGCGTCCGGGCGAGTCGGTGACCGTCGATATGCCCATGGAAACCCGCGCGCAGTTTGTGGCGGTGGCGGCCATGTTTATCGATCCAGACCTGACGCAAAACAGCTGGCGGCTGGTACTCACCCGGGACGATCTTGACCCGGCGAGGCCGCGCATTATCGAAGCCAGCCAAAATCAACTGACGCTGCACCCGCTTAAGGAGAAGTGAAAATGCCTCGTCCCTCCCTGTATGACATCCTGTACGGCAACTTCGCCGGCGGGCTTGACCTGAATACTGTCAGCGAAACGGATCAGGTCCTCCTGTCGGTGCTCGATAACATGCAGCGCATCCTCAACTGTCGGGCTGGAACGCTGGCGCATCTGCCGGACTACGGCCTGCCGGATATGACCGCTATCCTCCAGGGCATGCCGGCGTCGGCGCATCAGCTGATGAGCACGTTGTCGGCGGTATTATTGAAGTACGAACCGCGCCTGCAGCGGATCGCGGTGGTGATGCTCGATCAGCATGCGCCCGGCGAACTGCGCTATGCCATTGATGCGGAGCTGAAGGATATTGGCCTGGTGCGTTACGGCACAGAGTTTATGCCCGAGGGCAGGGTGTTGATCCGCCACCTCAAACGCCAGCAGTACCTTGACGCCCGCTCCGCCCTCTAATCTCTCGCAGAAAGACATCATGATGACAACACACGACGAACGCCACTATAAAACCGGTGGCGACCCGCGCACGCTGGCTGATTTTATTGCCCTGCGTGCGGAAATGAACAAGCTCAGCCACCCGGCGCGGCCGGATATTAACTGGCCGTATGCCGAGCAGCTTGCCCGCTCGCTGCTGGAGCATCACGGCGCGGATCTGCAGACTGTCGCCTGGTATACGCTGGCCCGCGCCAGGCTGGGCGGGCTGGCAGGGATCCACGAGGGGCTGTCGCTAATGGAGTCGCTGCTGGCCCACCAGGGGAAAAACCTGTGGCCGCAGGCGCTCCCGGCCCGGACAGAGATCTTCCGCACCCTGAGCAAGCGGCTGCGGCAGGTGATCCGCACTCTCAGTCTCGCCCCGGCGGATCTCGAATCGCTTGGTCAGGCTGAACGTTCGCTGCAAAGCTTCGACGCAGTGCTCCAGCGCTTTGAGATCGCGCCTGAAAACCCGCTGAGCGACCTGCGGGCGCTGTTGCACAGCACGGTAAGCCGCTTCGAGAATCTCGACCCTGCGCCAGCGCTCCCCACCGCGCCGCCGGTGGCGGTGTCTGACGCGGAACTTCCCGGCGCTCTGGTCAGCGAAGAGGATGCGGCGAAGGTTGAACCCGTGCCAGAACTAAAACGTAGGCCAAAGGCTGAGCCGCTGGCGCCGCCTTTACCTGCAAAGCGGCCCGCGCCAGTGGTGGCGTCTTCTCCGGCAACCGCGCCGCGCTGGAAGCCGTTTGTCGCCGGGATGGTCACCATGCTGGCGGTGACGGGCATCGCCGTCGGTGGATGGCTGGCGTTGCGTCAGTCCGATTTACCGCCCATTTCGGTGACCCAAAATGTGATACCGGGCCTGCCGGGGGCATCTCCCCTGATGCCGGTGGATCTGCCTCAGACGCAGCGCCAGCTTGGCGAGCTCGCCCGCCTGGCGCCGGACTGGGCGGTAAGCTACGGCGACCAGCTGGTCCGGCAGGCCCTGAGTCGCTGGCCGGATCAAGCACAACCGCTGGCGCAGCAGTGGCGGCAGCAGTTGAGCGCTGCCGCATTGCCCGCGGAAAACCTCACCGGCTGGTCCGAGGGAATGCAGCAGCTGCAGCGGCTCGCCGGCCAGCTCAATGCCCTCGACGAGCAGAAGGGGAGATACCTCACGGTGAGCGAACTGAAAACCGCAGTGTTTGCCATCATGCAGTCGTTTAACCGCGCCGTTCCGCTGGAGGAGGAGCTACGCCAGCTGGTCGCGCTTCCCGTTGATCAACCCTGGCCTGCCGCCCGGGGAAGCCTCGCGGAGCTGCATCTGCAACAGCTGATCGTGGAGTATGCCCTGCTGAAGCGAAAGCAGTCGCCGCCCGCTGAGATCCCCCTACCGGTAAGCCCTCAGTGAGTGAGGCGGTGAAATAAAGTGTGCGCATGGCAACATTTTCTTTACATCATGATTGCAAGAACCGAACGCCCTTCGTAGTCTGAAAATGATTTAAATATACCATTTGTGTTTATATTGAAAATTTCATTTCGACCTCTGAGGGCATGCTATGAAGCACTGTAAAATCATCCTGTTAGTGGGGTTACTGGCCTGTTCCGCCTCGGCTTTGGCGGAGAAGATCGGCGTCTCAATGGCCTACTTCGATCAAAACTTTCTCACCATTATCCGCCAGTCCATTGAGAAAGAAGCTCAAGCCCGCCACGTCGACGTGCAGTTTGAAGACGCCCGCGGCGACACCGGACGTCAGGCCGATCAGGTGCAGAGCTTTATCGCCTCTGGCGTGGACGCGATCATCGTCGACCCGGTGGACTCCGCCAGCACCCCGCAGCTGACGAAGATGGCGCAGCAGGCCAAAATGCCGCTGGTGTATGTGAACCGGACGCCGGGGGATAAAACGTTACCGCCTGGCGTGGTGTTTGTCGGTTCGGACGAGCGGGAGTCCGGCACATTGCAGATGGAGGCGCTGGCGAAGCTGGCGAACTACAAAGGCAATGTCGCCATCATGATCGGCAATCTCACTGACGCCGGCGCGCTGCAGCGCACCAAAGACGTCGAGCAGGTGGTGGCCAAATATCCGGCAATGAAAGTGGTGCAGAAACAGCCGGCCAACTATTCCCGCAGCGAGGGAATGGATCTGATGCAGAACTGGACAGGCAACGGGGAAGCGATTGATATTGTGGCGGCGAACAACGACGAGATGGCGATTGGCGCGGCGATGGCGCTGGAGAAGAGCCAGAAGAAGCTGTTGATCGGTGGGATCGACGCCACGCCGGACGGGCTGAAAGCCCTGGCCAGCGATAAGATCCAGGTGACGGTCTTCCAGGACGCCGTCGGTCAGGGCAAAACGGCCTTAGCGGTAGCGCTGAAGCTGATTAAAGGAGAAAAGGTCGAGTCTCATGTCTGGATCCCGTTTGAGTTAGTGACCAAAGAAAACATGCAGACCTATGTGGAAAAAAGTCATTAACGGCAAGGCGCACGTGAACGAACTTTGCTGATAAAACCGGGCTGATAATGTGACGCCCGGGCAACGAAACCGGAGGAAAAGACATGGCAACGGAAAGAAGCGGCTATACGCTGCAGGCGATAAAGGCAGGGCAGCAGGGACATGTTGAAATGAGGTGGGGGCATCTCGCAGACGTTGATACGCGCGCGGCGGCGGCGGCCATCGTGCAGCAAATCGGGCGACCATCTTCCGCAGCGGGACAGCAGGAGATCAGTCTGTCACTGACCAATGCCGCCAGCGGCATCTCGGTCGAGCTTCATCACCCGGCCTCAGGGGAAAGCGCCACCCCGGCTTTCATCGAGGGCGAGTTAAAGAAAATTGTGCAGATCGTTGATGGCTATGAGGCGGCTGAAGAGACCCATATTGTGGAGTAGCGTGTCGTCCGGGTAAAAAAAATCCACGCCGCTGCGTGGATTTTTTATGGCGCGATGGTGGCGAAAACGCCAGCCAGCGGGATCAGACGTTGAACAGGAAGTTCATCACATCGCCATCTTTCACGATGTAGTCTTTGCCTTCTGCACGCATTTTACCGGCTTCTTTTGCACCCTGTTCGCCTTTGTAGGTAATAAAGTCTTCATAGGCGATGGTCTGCGCGCGGATAAAACCTTTTTCGAAGTCGGTGTGGATCTTACCGGCTGCCTGCGGCGCGGTCGCTCCGACCGGGATGGTCCATGCGCGAACTTCCTTCACGCCTGCGGTGAAGTAGGTCTGCAGATTCAGCAGCTCGTAACCGGCGCGGATCACGCGGTTGAGGCCTGGCTCTTCGAGACCCAGCTCGGCCATAAACTCGTCGCGGTCAGCGTCGTCCAGCTCGGCAATATCGGACTCAACGGCGGCGCAAACGGCGACGACCACAGAACCTTCGGCGGCGGCAATTTCACGGACTTTATCGAGATAAGGGTTATTCTCAAAGCCGTCTTCATTGACGTTGGCGATATACATGGTCGGCTTCAGCGTCAGGAAGCTGAGGTATTTAATCGCTGCTTTGTCTTCGTCGGTCAGGTTTTTCAGTGAACGCAGCATGCCGGCATTTTCCAGCTGCGGCAGGCATTTTTCCAGCGCCGCCAGCTCAGCTTTAGCGTCTTTATCGCCGCCTTTAGCTTTCTTCTGCACACGGTGGATAGCGCGCTCGCAGGTGTCCAGATCGGAGAGTGCCAGCTCGGTGTTGATAACGTCGATGTCGTCAGCCGGATCCACTTTGTTGTTAACGTGGATAATGTTGTCATTTTCAAAGCAGCGAACCACGTGGCCGATGGCTTCGGTTTCACGGATGTTGGTCAGAAACTGGTTGCCGAGACCTTCACCTTTGGACGCGCCTTTCACCAGGCCCGCGATATCAACGAATTCCATCGTCGTCGGCAGGATGCGCTGCGGTTTGACGATTTCAGCCAGCTTGTCCAGACGCGGATCGGGCATCGGTACGACACCGGTGTTCGGCTCAATGGTACAGAAGGGGAAGTTGGCCGCTTCAATACCCGCTTTGGTGAGCGCATTGAACAGGGTGGATTTGCCGACGTTGGGCAAACCGACGATACCGCATTTGAATCCCATGATTTAAATCACCTTAATCTTTGGATAATCAATCTGTTATAAGCAACAGATTGCAGAAAATTGAATAGCTTTGCCTATTATACACGGTGCGCGGCAAAAATGCCGCACGACAACGGCTTATTGCGCCTTAAAGGCATGTAAGCGGTTGGTGGCTTTGGTCAGCCCGTCCTTTAACCAGATTTCGGTGCAGCGCGCCGCTTCGTCGACAGCATCATCAATCAGTTTCTGCTCGCTGGCCGGCGGTTTGCCGAGTACAAAGCCGACAACCTTGTTTTTGTCACCCGGATGGCCGATCCCGACGCGTAAGCGGTGAAAGTTCGGGTTATTGCCGAGCTTACTGATGATGTCCTTTAGGCCGTTGTGGCCGCCATGGCCACCGCCAAGCTTGAATTTCGCCACCCCGGGCGGCAAATCCAGCTCATCATGGGCGACCAGAATTTCATCCGGGTTAATGCGATAAAAGGTCGCCATTGCAGCCACTGCTTTACCGCTGAGGTTCATAAACGTCGTAGGAACCAGCAGGCGAACGTCTTCGCCCGCCAGATTGATGCGCGAGGTGTAGCCGAAGAACTTGCTCTCTTCGCGCAGCGGCGCACGATGGCGATCCGCCAGTAAATCGACATACCAGGCGCCAGCGTTGTGCCGGGTGGCGGCATATTCCGCACCGGGGTTGGCCAGGCCGACAATCAGTTTAATGGTCACGTTTTCTTTCCTGCATGGGGCATTCTCTGCCGCGTAGTGTACTGTCTGCGGGCGCGCTTGACAAAGTTCTGCCCACGAGACAATACCAGCATTGATGATTACCCACCTGAATCATTAGAATTTGATATTGTTCAGAGGCTTATTTGTAAATATTTGTCTAATCGGTGTTCACTAATGTGATCGTGGGCGCACTCCAGGGCAGGGACCCTGTCTATACTACACCTATAAGATTTGGGGATATTCCCTGGCAACCCAAAGTCCGGAGGTGACACATGAAACGCAAAAACGCTTCGTTACTCGGTAACGTACTCATGGGGTTAGGGTTGGTGGTGATGGTTGTGGGGGTAGGTTACTCCATTCTGAACCAGCTTCCGCAGCTTAACCTGCCGCAATTCTTTGCACATGGCGCAATCTTAAGCATCTTCGTTGGCGCCGTGCTCTGGCTGGCCGGTGCCCGTATTGGCGGCCACGAGCAGGTCAGCGACCGCTACTGGTGGGTGCGCCACTATGATAAACGCTGCCGTCGTAATCAGCATCGCCACAGCTAACCGTAGCATGATTTCCCGCATCGGCCCCTGAAGGCCGATGCGTTTTCCTGTGACTCTCGTTATTTCCTCCTCTTTTCCCCATCACCATACGACCCCATTCCGTCCTGACCTCCGTGCTGCTAAGGTTGCCACCAAAATGAATAGCTAATGAGGTTTTCGCTTGACCCTGACGTTACGTGAGGCAGCAGAGTAGCGGACCTGGCCACAGAGAGGAGCAGTCATGTTAATTCAGGTGGGAGAGCTGGCGAAGCGCGCCGGAATGACGGTGCGTACGCTGCATCATTATGAACAGACGGGGCTGTTAACGCCTTCGGCCAGAAGCGAGGCGGGCTATCGGCTCTATAACCTGTCCGCGGTTCAGCGCCTGCATATGATAAAGGCGCTGGCGCAGGCCGGGCTGACGCTCGCCACCATCAAGGACTATCTCGATCGGCAAACGCTGTCGCTACCCGAGCTGCTGACGCAGCAGATAGAGACGCTCAACGCCCAATTGCGCGATGTCGGCAGGCTGCGCGACCGGCTGTTGGTGCTGCGCGAGGCGCTGGCGGGCGGCAATGAACCCGATCTGGAGTCCTGGCTACAGACGCTGGAGTTAATGAAAATGTACGATCGTTGGTTTAGTCAACAGGAGTTAGCCGCGCTGCCGTTTGCGGCACAGGATGAACAGCGCGCGCAGGCGTGGCGCGAGCTAACAGAGGAGGTGCAGACGCTGATGGCGAGCGGCTGCCCGACGGACAGTCCGCAGGCGATGAGTCTGGCGACGCGCTGGATGGAGCGCCTGGAGCAGGATACGGCAGGGCGCCCGGAGTTTCTGACCCGCCTGAACGAGATGCATGCCGCCGAGCCGCAAATGGTTGAACAGACCGGCGTCACCCCGGCCATCATCGCCTTTATCACCGAGGCCTTTGCCGAAAGCAAACTGGCCATCTGGGCGCGTTACCTCGACGACGAGGAGATGGCGTTCACCCGCCGGCACTATTTCGACCGGCTACAGGAGTGGCCTGCGCTGGTGGCGAAGCTGCATCAGGCGTGCCGGGAGGGCGTAGCGCCGGACTCGGCGTCGGGTCAGGCGCTGGCCCGGGCGTGGCTTGAACTGTTTCAGTCCTATGCCGGTACCCGGCCGCAGACGTTGCAGAAGTTTCGTCGGGCAATGGAGCAGGAGCCGCATTTGATGAAGGGCACCTGGATGACGCCGGCGGTGCTGAGCTGGCTGCAGCAGGCGACCGGAGCCTTGATGCGGCAGGCGCAGGGGCCTGCCGCCGGGTGATCACAGGTCAGCCAGCGCGGCCTGACGATCGGGGTAGAAGCTCAGGCGTCCGGGCAGCGGCTTGACGCCGGCGCGCGCTAACGTGCGCAGCGGCTGAAACTCGAGGTTAGATACGCGCAATTCACAGCCTTCCGGCAGTTTGTTCACAAAGCGCTGGAAGGCATCCAGACCACCGGCGTCGAGAACCGGCACCGCGTCCCATTTCAGCACCACGATGCGCTTGCCGGCGATCCGGGTCTCCAGATCGTTGAATAAACCTTCGGCGGCGGCAAAGAACAGCGGCCCAATCACCCGCAGCACCAGCACATCGTCTGGCACCTCGACGTTGACCGGCGCCAGATGGGTCATGCGTGCGATACGACGCATAAACAACAGCGAGGCCAGCACGATCCCGACGCTGATGGCAATCACCATATCAAACAGCACCGTCAGCGACATGCACATCAGCATCACTACGATGTCGTCTTTCGGCGCGTGGCGCAGCAGGTTGATCACTTTATGCGCCTCGCTCATATTCCATGCCACCATCAGCAGCAGGGCGGCCATCGCCGACAGCGGCAGCCAGGAGAGCAGCGGGGCGAGGATCAGCAGCGCCAGGATCACCAGCAGGGCGTGGATCACGGCGGCCACCGGCGATGTGGCGCCGGCGCGGACGTTCGCCGCCGAGCGGGCAATCGCCGCGGTGGCAGTGATCCCGCCGAAGAACGGCGCAACGATATTACCCAGCCCCTGGCCAATCAGCTCGCTGTTGGCTTTATGCTTGGTCCCGGTCATGCCATCGAGCACCACCGCGCACAGCAGAGACTCAATGGCGCCGAGCATCGCCATGGAGAAGGCGGCAGGCAGCAGAGCCTGCAGCGAGGCCCAGCTCAGGGTAAAGTTTGAACCCGGCATATCCCAGGGCAATACCAGCTGCGGCAGCAGCTGTGGAATGCCGTTGCCCTGAGTGCCGTCTGCCAGCTGATAGTGGAACTGCGAGCCAATTGTGGCGACATCGCCGCCGAGCAAATTAACCACCAGCATCACCGCGCAGCCGGCCAGCAGCGCCGGAAGGTGGCCCGGCAGACGGATACCCAGCCGCGGCCAGAGGAGCAGAGTGCCGAGAGTGACGACGCCGATGGCGGCATCGCCGGGGTTAATCGTTGGCAGGGCCATCGCCAGCGCCGCCACTTTCTGCAGGTAATGCTCCGGCACATGGGGCATCTGCAGGCCGAGGAAGTCTTTAATCTGCATGGTACCGATGGTGATACCGATCCCGGAGGTGAAACCGAGAGTCACCGACAGCGGGATATATTCGATCAGACGGCCAAAGCGCGCCAGACCAAAGAGAATTAAAAAGATCCCCGACATCAGCGTCGCCACCAGTAGCCCCGCCAGACCAAACTGCTGGGAAACCGGATAGAGGATCACCACAAAGGCGGCAGTCGGACCGGAAACGCTAAAGCGCGACCCGCCGGTTATGGCGATCACAATCCCTGCCACCGCTGAGGTATAGAGGCCGTACTGCGGCGGCACACCGCTGCCAATCGCCAGCGCCATCGCCAGCGGAATCGCAATGATCCCGACGGTGATCCCGGCGATCAGGTCGCGGGTAAAGCGGGCGGTGGTGTACTTTTCTTTCCAACAAGCGTCGATGAGGGCGCGGAAAGGCATCACATGTGAGGAAAATAATCTGTTCACAATAATGTTTCATCCATGAGCGCATCATCTGTCAACTAAATGGCAGGTGAAGGAGGCATTGGTCATTTCCACGTCATCCTTCGGGATGCCTCTGTGTTGGCTGCGTTCATTTACCCCGATCACGTACTGCCTGTACGCTCCCGGGGATTCATTCACTTGCCGCCTTGACGCATGCCGAATGATTTTGTGGAAGAATTAAAAATTCAGAGACAAAAAAACCCGCCGCAGCGGGTTTTTATGCTCGGCTCGATTAATGTTCGAACATAGCAGAGATAGATTCTTCATTGCTGATACGGCGAATAGCTTCAGCCAGCATACCGGAGAGCGTCAGAGTACGCACTTTATCCAGCGCTTTAATTTCGGGTGCCAGCGGAATGGTATCGCAAACGACAAATTCATCAATCACAGAGTTTTTGATGTTCTGGATAGCGTTACCGGAGAAGATCGGGTGTGTTGCGTAAGCGAATACGCGTTTCGCGCCACGCTCTTTCAGCGCTTCTGCCGCTTTACACAGGGTGCCGCCGGTGTCGATCATATCGTCGACCATCACGCAGTCACGACCAGCCACGTCGCCGATGATATGCATCACCTGGGAGACGTTGGCGCGCGGACGGCGCTTGTCGATGATAGCCATATCGGTATCATTCAGCAGTTTAGCGATAGCGCGGGCACGCACGACGCCGCCGATGTCCGGAGAAACCACAATCGGGTTGTCCAGGTTCAGCTGCAGCATATCTTCCAGCAGGATTGGGCTGCCGAACACGTTATCAACTGGCACATCGAAGAAGCCCTGGATCTGTTCTGCGTGCAGGTCAACGGTCAGCACGCGGTCAACGCCGACGCTGGACAGGAAATCTGCCACCACTTTCGCGGTGATTGGCACACGAGCAGAACGAACACGACGGTCCTGGCGAGCATAACCGAAGTAAGGGATAACGGCGGTGATACGACCTGCCGAAGCACGACGCAGAGCATCAACCATAACAACCAGTTCCATCAGGTTGTCATTGGTGGGAGCACAAGTGGACTGGATGATGAAAATATCACCACCGCGTACGTTTTCATTGATTTGTACGCTGACTTCGCCGTCGCTAAAACGACCTACAGCGGCGTCGCCAAGAGAAGTGTACAGGCGGTTGGCAATACGTTGTGCTAGTTCCGGGGTGGCGTTACCAGCAAAAAGCTTCATATCAGGCACGAGAAGAACCTCAGGCATGCGTCCAGTGGTGGATGAGTGGGCCAATAATGTGCGGGCTGGCGCCATTCGATCCAGTCGGTGTATTTAAAGAGCACGATGCAACGTCTGGAACAGGGTGACGTTGTCACCGTAACTCAATTTCCCCGGTTGACTCGTTATCGTTGCGCCATCACGGCGCAGGATTCAGAGCAGGGCCTGCTTGAGCGGCGAAAGGTTAACTCCGCGCGCCACAAAGCCGTTTAGCCATGCCGGGGCAGTGTCCAGCACCTGACGGGCAGCGGATTCGGTGTTAAATTCAGCAAACACACAGGCCCCTGTGCCGGTCAGGCGTGACGGCGCATATTCTAACAGCCAGGAAAGCGCTGCATCAACCTCGCGAAAACGTTTTCTTGCGATAAGCTCGCAATCGTTGCTGAATTCACAATTTAATAACGTATTAATTGACCGGCGCGGGGTATTTCGTGGTAGCTCCGGATCGCGAAAAATGACTGGCGTCGGAATACTGACCCCCGGGTGCGCCACCAGGTACCATTTTTCCTCGGGCTCCACCGGTGTCAGAATTTCGCCGACTCCCTCGGCAAAGGCGGCATGGCCGCGCACGAAGACCGGCACATCGGCCCCCAGCTGAAGGCCCAGGGTCGCCAGCTCCTCTTCCGAGAGACCGCAGCCCCAGAGATGGTTGAGCGCCACCAGCACGGTGGCGGCATTGGATGAGCCGCCGCCCAGGCCGCCGCCCATCGGCAGGCGCTTGTCGACACTGATATCGGCGCCGCTACCCGCCGGCAGGCGGTCGCTTTCGCTGGCGGCACGCATCAGCAGACGCGCAGCGCGAACGATCAGGTTCTCCTCGTCCGGCACGCCGGCCACCGGCGTCAGCAGGCGCAGTTGACCGTCAGTTCGCGGTTCGATGGTCAAGGTGTCGCCATAGTCGAGAAACTGAAACAGCGTCTGCAGGGTATGGTAGCCATCGGCCCGCTGGCCGGTGATATATAAAAACAGATTCAGTTTTGCAGGAGAGGGCCAGCGGCTCATCATTTCACGATCCAGTTATCCATCTTCAGCTTGATGCGCTGAGCGCCATTGTTCAGCTCGACATTAGACGGCAGGGCTGGCTGGGTATCGCTGGTGTAGCCGCCGTAGGTGACGTGCCAGGTTTTGCCATTTTGCGTGTAGTTAAGTTCACGCAGACGGTACTGATCGTCCAGCGAATAGTCGGTGGCGTCGCCCGGCAGGCCGATGATCCACTGGCGCAGGCTGTTCAGCGGGATCGGCATCCCGGTCAGGCGGCCGATCATCTCTTCGGCATCGGTGGCAGTGTAGGTCTGGCCTTTGTTATCGATCAGCTGCACGCTGCCTGGCTGCGCGGTCAGCGACAGCTCGGTGCTGCCCAGCGGGTTGGTCAGCAGCAGGCGATAGCGGTCCTGGCCGGTCTGTTGCCAGAAGAAGCGAGCATAGACTTTTTGCTCATCGGAAAGATAGGCAAACGCCCCGCGAGTCTGGAACTGGTTGAGGCTGCGAACAGCCTGCTGGTGCTGACGCCACTGCGGCGAATCCGGGCTTTTGCCAGGCCCTTGCGGCGTATGAAGAGAACAGGCGGTGAGGACGAGGCTGGCCAGCGGCAGCAAGCGGAACAGTCGATTCATAATGATGACAAATCCTTGATGTCTACAGGGAAAAACGGCGGCAGGGGAACAGCGGGCCGATTTGTGTAGCAGGTTACATTTATAACCCTTAATGCTAGCGTCGCCGGGCGATAGCGTCTACGTTCAAGTTGTCTGAAATCAAAAAATTAACGTTAATGGCGGTCTTGCTTTGGCTATTACTCCAAAAGGGGAGCCTCTCTTTTATTGATTACGCGCATCCTGTATGATGCACTCAGACTAACCTTAGCAACGCTGGTACTACTCCCTCACAATGACCCTTTTAGCTCTTGGCATCAATCACAAAACAGCGCCGGTCGACCTGCGAGAACGTGTGACGTTTTCGCCGGAAACGCTCGATCAGGCGCTGGAGAGCTTGCTGGCTCAGCCGATGGTGCAGGGTGGGGTAGTGCTGTCGACCTGCAACCGCACGGAACTCTATCTCAGCGTCGAAGAGCAGGACAATCTGCAGGAAGCGCTGATCCGCTGGCTGTGCAACTATCACGGCCTCAACGAAGAAGACCTGCGTAAGAGCCTCTACTGGCACCAGGATAACGACGCCGTCAGCCATCTGATGCGCGTCGCCAGCGGCCTCGATTCGCTGGTGCTGGGCGAGCCGCAGATCCTCGGCCAGGTGAAAAAAGCGTTTGCTGATTCCAGCCGCGGTCATCTGAACGTCAGCGAACTGGAGCGGATGTTCCAGAAGTCGTTCTCGGTGGCAAAGCGTGTGCGTACCGAAACCGATATCGGCGCCAGCGCCGTTTCCGTCGCGTTCGCCGCCTGTACCCTGGCGCGGCAAATCTTTGAATCGCTCTCCAGCGTCACCGTGTTACTGGTCGGCGCCGGTGAAACCATCGAACTGGTGGCGCGCCATCTTCGCGAACATCACGTGCGCAAAATGGTGATTGCCAACCGCACCCGCGAACGCGCCCAGGCGCTGGCGGACGAAGTGGGCGCCGGGGTGATTGCCCTCAGCGATATCGACGAACGGCTGAAAGAGGCCGACATTATTATCAGCTCCACCGCCAGCCCGCTGCCGATCATCGGCAAAGGCATGGTGGAGCGCGCGCTTAAGGCGCGGCGTAACCAGCCGATGCTGCTGGTGGATATTGCCGTTCCGCGCGATGTCGAACCGGAGGTCGGCAAACTGGCCAACGCCTACCTCTACAGCGTCGACGATCTGCAAAACATCATTCAGCATAACCTGGCGCAGCGTAAAGCCGCGGCGGTGCAGGCGGAATCGATCGTCGAGCAGGAGACCAGCGAATTTATGGCCTGGCTGCGCGCGCAGAGCGCCAGCGAGACGATTCGCGAATACCGTTCTCAGTCTGAGCAGGTCCGTGAGGAGCTGACCGCGAAGGCGCTGGCCGCGCTGGAGCAGGGCGGTGATGCCCAGGAAATTATGCAGGATCTGGCCCGCAAGCTGACCAACCGCCTGATCCACGCGCCAACCAAATCTCTTCAGCAGGCCGCCCGTGACGGGGACGACGAACGCCTGCATATTCTGCGCAACAGCCTCGGGCTGGAATAGCGCACCTTTCTCTTATTTTCAGGACAGGGTGAATTCACGCCTATGAAGTCTTCTATTGTTGCCAAACTGGAAGCGTTGTACGAGCGCCATGAAGAAGTGCAGGCGCTGCTCGGCGATGCCGCGACGATTGCCGATCAGGATAAATTCCGCGCGTTGTCGCGGGAATACGCTCAACTGAGCGATGTGGCGCGCTGCTATACCGACTGGCGTCAGGTGCAGGAGGATATCGAAACTGCGCAGATGATGCTCGACGATCCGGAGATGCGCGAAATGGCGCAGGAAGAGCTGCGTGACGCCAAAGAAAAAGGCGACCAGCTGGAGCAACAGCTGCAGGTGCTGCTGTTGCCGAAAGATCCCGATGACGAGCGTAACGCTTTCGTGGAAGTGCGCGCCGGAACCGGCGGCGACGAAGCGGCGCTGTTTGCCGGCGATCTGTTCCGCATGTACAGCCGCTACGCCGAATCGCGCCGCTGGCAGGTGGAGATCCTCAGCGCCAACGAAGGTGAACACGGCGGATTCAAAGAGGTGATCGCCAAATTCAGCGGCGACGGCGTTTACGGTCGGCTGAAATTTGAATCCGGCGGCCATCGCGTGCAGCGTGTGCCGGCCACCGAATCGCAGGGGCGTATTCATACCTCCGCCTGCACCGTGGCGGTGATGCCGGAGCTGCCGGAAGCCGAAATGCCGGACATTAACCCGGCGGATCTGCGCATCGATACTTTCCGCTCCTCCGGCGCGGGCGGTCAGCACGTCAACACCACCGACTCAGCTATCCGTATTACTCACCTGCCGACCGGCATCGTGGTGGAGTGTCAGGACGAACGTTCCCAGCATAAAAACAAAGCCAAGGCGTTGTCAGTGCTGGGGGCGCGTATCCGCGCCGCCGAAGTGGCCAAGCGTCAGCAGGCGGAAGCCTCCACGCGCCGTAACCTGCTGGGCAGCGGCGATCGTAGCGACCGTAACCGCACTTACAATTTCCCACAGGGGCGCGTGACCGACCACCGCATCAACCTGACGCTTTATCGTCTGGATGAAACCATGGAAGGCAAACTCGATATGCTGATTGAGCCAATTGTTCAGGAATATCAGGCCGATCAGCTGGCGGCGCTGTCCGAGCAGGAATGATGACCTTTCAGGCCTGGCTGCAGCAGGCGATCGCCCGGCTGCGTGAAAGCGACAGCCCGCGACGCGATGCCGAGATCCTGCTGGGACATGTTACCGGCCGGGCGCGCACCTGGATTTTGGCCTTCGGCGAAACGACGCTGTCCGCTGACGAGGCGACGACGCTGGAGGCGCTCCTGCAGCGACGTCAGCGCGGAGAACCCATTGCCCACCTGGTTGGGCAGCGTGAGTTCTGGTCGCTGCCGCTGTTCGTCTCCCCGGCGACGCTGATCCCCCGACCGGATACCGAGTGTCTGGTGGAGCAGGCGCTGGCGCGACTGCCTGCCGCGCCGTGCCGTATTCTCGACCTCGGCACCGGGACCGGCGCCATTGCTCTGGCGCTGGCCAGCGAGCGTCCGGATTGCGAGGTCACCGCGGTGGATGTGATGCCGGACGCCGTGGCGCTGGCACTGCGCAATGCCGCTCATCTGGACATCGCTAACGTGACGATACGGCAAAGCGACTGGTTTAGCGCGCTGGCCGGGCAGCGTTTTGCCATGATCGTCAGTAATCCACCCTATATCGACGCCGCCGACCCGCATCTCGCCGAGGGCGATGTGCGCTTTGAGCCGTTGACGGCGCTGGTTGCTGCCGATCAGGGGCTGGCGGATCTGGCGCAGATTATCCGCGAGGGACGGCAGTATCTGCTGCCCGGCGGCTGGATGCTGCTGGAGCATGGCTGGACCCAGGGCGAGGCGGTTCGCGCCCTGTTCCGCGAAGCGGGCTATCTCGACGTCGCGACCTGTCGCGACTATGGCGACAATGAACGTCTGACTCTCGGACGTTTACCCGACATGGAGAACGTTGGCTGATGAACTTATTCACGGCTGTCCTCTACCTGCACATCGCCAGCGTGGTGGTGTCGGTAGGATTGTTCGTTTTACGTTACTGGTGGATGTATCATCAGAGCCCGCTGCTGAACCAGCGGTGGGTGCGAATTGCGCCGCACTGCAGCGATACGCTGCTGTTTCTCAGCGGTGCGGGTTTAATGGCGATAACGCACTACCTGCCGTTCACCGAAGACGGCGCATGGCTGACTGAAAAGCTGTTTGGCGTTATCATTTACATCGCATTAGGTTTTATCGCGCTGGGCCGCCGTCGTCCGCGCAGCCAGCAGAGCCGTTTTATCGCGTTCCTGCTGGCGCTGGTGGTGTTGTTTATTATCATTCAACTCGCCATCACAAGAATACCGATACTGGGGTAGGGCATGGGGTCATTAGCGGATTTCGAATTTAACAAAGCGCCATTGTGTGATGGCATGGTCCTCATTTCTGAACAGGTCCGCGACGATTTTCCGTCGCGTTTTGTCGAGGAAGAGCTGCAGCGGCTGCTGCGCCTCGCGCAGGAGGAGATTGCGCCGTCGTGGGACCAGGAACGCCAGATAGAACGCCTGCTGGCGCTGTTTTACGACGAGTGGGGCTTTGGCGCGTCGCAGGGCATTTATCGTCTTTCCGACGCGTTATGGCTGGATAAAGTGCTGGTCAACCGTCAGGGGAGCGCGGTGTCGTTAGGCGCGATCCTGCTGTGGATCGCCCAGCGCCTGGCGCTGCCGGTGGTGCCGGTGATCTTCCCGACCCAAATGCTGTTGCGTGCGGATCCGGAAACCAGCGAAGAGATGTGGCTGATTAATCCGTTTAACGGCGAGACCCTCGACGAACATACCCTGGAGGTATGGCTGAAGGGCAACATCGGGCCGGTGGCGGAACTGTTTAATGAAGATCTCGACGAAGCGGATAACGCCGAGGTGATCCGCAAGCTGCTGGACACCCTGAAGTCGGCGCTGATGGAAGAGCGGCAGATGGAGCTGGCTCTGCGCGCCAGCGAAGCGCTGCTGCAGTTTAACCCGGAAGATCCGTATGAGATCCGCGACCGCGGGCTGATATACGCCCAGCTGGACTGCGATCACGTGGCGCTGTTGGATCTGAGCTATTTCGTTGAGCAGTGCCCGGAGGATCCGATCAGTGAGATGATCCGCGCGCAGATCAACACGATTTCGCACAAACAAATTACATTGCATTAGTCTGGAACCATTCCGGTTACACCCTGATAAGGCGAACTTATGAAACAAAAAGTGGTTAGCATTGGTGATATCAACGTAGCAAACGACCTGCCGTTCGTGCTGTTCGGCGGGATGAACGTGCTGGAGTCGCGCGACCTGGCGATGCGCATCTGCGAACATTACGTCACCGTTACGCAGAAGCTTGGCATCCCCTACGTCTTCAAAGCCTCCTTTGATAAAGCCAACCGTTCCTCCATCCACTCCTATCGTGGTCCGGGTCTGGAAGAAGGGATGAAGATTTTCCAGGAGCTGAAGCAGACCTTTGGCGTGAAAATCATCACCGACGTTCATGAAGCCAGCCAGGCGCAGCCGGTGGCTGACGTGGTGGACGTGATCCAGCTTCCGGCCTTCCTCGCGCGCCAGACTGACCTGGTGGAAGCGATGGCCAAAACCGGGGCGGTGATCAACGTCAAGAAGCCGCAGTTCGTCAGCCCGGGTCAGATGGGCAATATCGTCGATAAGTTTATCGAAGGCGGTAACGACAAAGTGATCCTCTGCGACCGCGGCGCTAACTTCGGTTACGACAACCTGGTCGTGGATATGCTCGGCTTCGGCGTGATGAAGAAAGCCTCCAACAACTCGCCGGTTATCTTCGACGTCACCCACGCGCTGCAGTGCCGCGACCCGTTTGGCGCTGCCTCCGGCGGTCGCCGCGCGCAGGTGAGCGAGCTGGCCCGCGCCGGTATGGCGGTAGGTATCGCCGGTCTGTTTATCGAAGCGCATCCGGATCCGGACCACGCGAAATGCGACGGCCCGTCCGCGCTGCCGCTGGATAAACTGGAGCCGTTCCTCAAGCAGATGAAAGCGATTGACGATCTGGTGAAAAGCTTCGACGAGCTGGATACCAGCAAGTAAGCCTGACCGCATCACAGAAAAAGCCTGCCGGTGTTAACACCGGCAGGCTTTTTTTTCGCCCGGACTCCGCCGGGCGGGTAAGCGGGGTCAGGCGAAAATGGTCATCAGATAGGCGGCGAACAGCGCCAGGTGGGCCGCGCCGTTCAGCACATTGGTGCGCCCGGTGGAGAAGGAGATATGGCACAGCACCAGCGAGGCGACCATCACCACCATCTCCGGGGCGCCAAGGCCAAAGCGCAGCTCATTGCCGGTCAGGAAGGCGATGAGGGTGACCACCGGGACCGTCAGCGAGATGGTGGCCAGTACGGAGCCGAAAAACAGGTTCATCGCCCGCTGTACCTGATTGTTGAGCACCGCTTTGAGGGCGCCAAGGCCTTCCGGCGACAGGATCAGCAGGGCCACCAGGAAGCCGGTAAAGGCCACCGGGGCGTTCATGCTGGTCAACAGCGTTTCCAGCGGATTGGCGTTCATTTTGGTGACCGCGATCACTGCCACCAGGTGCACCAGCAGCCAGGCGGTATGCCACCCGCTGCTGTGGGCAGACGGTTTACCGTGGTGCGGGTCGTCATCGTCGCTGTCGTCTTCATGCTCATAAACAAACAGACTCTGATGGGTTTTGGTTTGAATCAGCAGGAAAACGCCGTACATGGCCGCCGAGATCACCGCCACCAGCAGCGATTGCCCGGTGCTGAAGTTTGCGCCCGGCAGCGCCATCGGAAACACCAGCACGATAATCGCCAGCGGAAACAGGGCGATAAGATACTGCTTAATGCCGAACAGATTCATATATTGGGTGGCAAATTTACGCCCGCCCAGCAGCAGAGAGAAACCGACCAGACCGCCGGTGACGATCATAATAATGGAGTAGAGCGTATCACGCATCAGGGTCGGCGCGGCGTCGCCGGTGGCCATTAAGGCGGAGATCAGACTGACCTCAAGGATAACCACCGACAGACTGAGAATCAGGGAGCCATAGGGTTCGCCCAGGCGGTGGGCGAGGACGTCGGCGTGGCGGACCACGCTGAAGGCGCTGCTTAAAATACCGACCAGCGCGAGGATATTAATTGCGATAACCACTGGCAGTGACTGGCTGCTGCCCCAGAAAAACAGCACCGCCAGCGCCAGCACCGGAAAGACGAGGGAAGACTCCTTATGGCGGGTTTTTACCGCCTCATGTGCATGGGTCATGAACCATCTCCATTTATGCAGGTGTTATAATTATAAAAACGTAGGGCGGTAAAGTAACAGATTTTGATAAATTACCGCTGGTTTTTTACTTAAATTTACGGGTATCGAGTGATATCTTGATTAGTTTATTATAATTTATGTTTACCACTATTTAGTTCTTACTATTCAGATAATTACTAAAATAATTTTTCTACTCATTTTGACCTTGATAGCCAGCCGCTTGCGTACCAGACTTAAATTTAATGCTCAAACAGGAGGTCAGTATGCCCTATCGCAATAAACAAGAACTCCCCGACAGCGTTCAGCATGTTCTGCCTGCTCATGCGCAGGAAATTTATAAAGAAGCGTTTAACAGCGCCTGGGATCAATATAAAGATAAAGATGAGCGGCGCGATGACGCCAGCCGCGAAGAGACGGCGCACAAAGTCGCCTGGGCGGCGGTGAAGAACAGCTACGAGAAAGGCGATGATGATAAGTGGCATAAGAAAAAATAATTGCTGACGCCGCTTTTATGCTTGCCAGCGCCCCGCTGATTGCTTATTGAAGGATAAAGCTGGATAATATTTCAGCAATATTAACGGATGCATGAGACGAACGCCGGGAAGCGGGCAGTGGCGGAGGTAGTAAACAGTGTTAACTCGTGATTTCTTAATGAATGCGGATTGTAAGACAGCGTTTGGCGCTATTGAGGAATCGCTACTCTGGTCGGCAGAACAACGTGCAGCCTCGCTGGCGGCGACGCTGGCCTGCCGCCCGGATGATGGCTCAGTGTGGATCTTTGGCTACGGTTCGCTTATCTGGAACCCGGCGCTCAATTATCGCGAGTCCTGCACCGGGACGCTGCCGGGCTGGCATCGTGCGTTTTGCCTGCGGTTGACCGCCGGGCGCGGTAGCGCCTGCCAGCCGGGCCGCATGCTGGCTCTCAAAGAGGGCGGCCGAACCACCGGCGTCGCCTATCGTTTGCCTGACGACACGCTGGAAGAAGAGCTGACCCTGCTGTGGAAGCGGGAGATGATCACCGGCTGCTATCTGCCCACCTGGTGCAAGCTGGAGCTGGACGACGGACGGACGGTGAATGCCCTGGTGTTTATTATGGATCCGCGCCATCCACTGTTTGAACCGGATACCAGCGCCCAGGTTATCGCCCCGCTGATCGCCCGGGCCAGCGGGCCGCTCGGCACCAACGCCCAGTATCTGTTTTCGCTCGAGCAGGCGCTAAGCAAGCTGGGGATGCACGACGCCAGTCTTGATGACCTGGTGGCCAGCGTACGCGCGCTGTTGGGCGAGAGTCCGACGCCGGGCCTGGCCTGAGCGCGCGGAAAATAAAACGCCCGGCATGGCCGGGCGTCCGATTGCTGACCAGTAAGGAAAAAGCGTGGTTTTTCCTTACTGGTGGTTATCAGCCGAAAATCAATAAATTGATTTTCCTTGTTATTTTTCTGGTGCAATCTGCAAGCACAATGATTGCATGAGGTTTGTCATGAATCTCACGCCCGGCACGGCCGGGCGTATGTTCTGATAGTAACTGTCAGGCTGGCACGTAGCTGATGGAGTGCTCCAGTGACTGGCTGTGACTGTCGATAAGCACGTTCCAGGTGCCGCTGTAGGGCACCGTCAGATAGGCGCTATCCCGATCCTGCACGCTCAGAATATCCGCATGGCTATCGCCCGGGACCTTCGCGCTCATTAGATGAATATGGCAGCGCTCTGAACACCGCACCACCAGTGTGTCACCACCAAATAACGTCAAACTTGCTTTAACCATCGCCATTTTTGTACCCCGTTTCTGTCCCGCTACAGCATCCTGCCCACCCAGTCCTCGCGTGATATTGTTCACACTTTGCTCTGTGCATCACACCAAACGGCGCGGGCCGGGATGCTGATTTTGATCAAAAAAAGGGATAAAGATTAAACAAAAATGACGTTGTTCCTGAAAGCATTCAGCTAACGTTTTTTTTGTCTCTTCAAGCGCCAATACGTGACATTTCATCCCGTTCGATGGCCTACATTCAGAAGGTCAGCACTTTATCTGCCGCCAGCGTCCACTGGGCCAGCTCAACCAGAGTACCGACCTCCACGCCGTCAATCAGCGGTAGCGCGCTGACGCCGCGGCCGTCCGCGCAGGTTTTGCACAACTTCACCGGCACCTGCTGGGCGGTGAGGATCTCCAGCATCTGTTGCACATTGTATCCTTCCGCCGGCTTCTGCCCGCGCAGCCCGGCGGTGACGGCGTCGGACATCAGAAACAGCTTGAGATCGAGGTCGGACTGTTGCTCGCGCAGGGCAATGGCCAGGCGCAGGCTGTTGAACAGGGATTCGCTGCCATAGGCGGCGCCGTTGGCGATAATCACAATACGTTGCATACAAACTCCTTCTTAAAGGCACGGTTATTGCTTTACCGCAGTATAAAGCGTTAACCCGGAGGAGGGGTATGAATAATACGACTGGTCACGCGCACGATGAGACGGCCTGGCTGCAGCTGGCGCGTCGCCTGCAAAAACAACAACTTCAGCAGCTTAGCCAACTGGGGGAACTGGCCAGCCAGCTCAGCGCGCTGGTGCATATGCTGCAGTGCGAGCGCGGGGCGTCGAATATTTTTCTTTGCTCGGGCGGCCAACTGTATGCGGCGGAGTGTCGGGCGGGCGGGGCGCTGGTTGATGAGCGGTTAGCGCTGTTCTATGCCAGTCTCGAACGGGCACGTACGGTCGCCGGCAGCGCGCTGTGCTGGCGCATTGCCAGGGCGGTTGGCGATCTGCTGCAGCTTCCGGCGCTGCGCGAGCAGATCGCCCGCCGGCAGATTGCCGCGGAAGCCGCGACGGAGCAGTTCAGCCGTGTCATCCGCCATCTGCTGAACATCGTCCCGCAGCTCAATGACAGCATTGACGATCCGCCTGTGGCCGGCCGCATGGTCGCCCTGTACAGCTTTATGCAGGGTAAAGAGCTGGTGGGTCAGGAGCGCGCGCTGGGCGCTCTGGGCTTTACCCGCGGCGAGTTCAGCGACAGCCTGCGCCAGCAGCTGGTGGACCGTATTGACGGTCAGCAGCCCTGCTTCGATAGCTTTCAGGCGCTGGGCAGCCCGGCGACCGTCCAGCTGTTTATCACCCAATGCCAGGCCGGCCTGGACATTGAGCAACTGCGGCGGATCGCCTGTACCCGCCAGCCGGCCGCCGACGGCGGGGAAACGGCGCTGCGCTGGTTTGGCCTGCAAACCCAGCGGCTTGAACACCTGCGCGAAGTGGAAGAGCAATTGATCGACGATCTGCTGAACGCCACCGACGCGCTGTTAGTGGACGACGCGCCTGGCTGGCTGGCCGGCGAGGAAGTCGATACCCTGACTCCGCATCTGGATAAACAGCTGCTGCCGCTGGTGCGCCAGCAGGCCTATGAGCTGCAGCAGCTCTCCAGCCAGCTGGCCTCGCTGAAAGACGCGCTCGAAGAACGCAAGCTGATCGAAAAAGCGAAAAGCCTGCTGATGACGCACCAGGGAATGCAGGAGGAGCAGGCCTGGCAGACGCTGCGCAAGATGGCCATGGACAAAAATCAGCGCATGGTTGAGATAGCCCGCGCGCTGCTGATGGTGAAGGCGATTTGGCCGCTAACACCAAAGGAGTAGATGCACAATCGATGGGCATTCTCTGCCTGTCGGCGGTGCACTTTTACGTGAAAAACCGGCCAATGTTGGGAAAAAGCCTGCCAGCGCGCGATTGCCAAAGCTGGCATCCCGTTTGCATTACTTATTGAGTGAATAAAAGTCCGGACAACGAACCAATGGCGGTTCGGGTGTCCGTGGATAAAGGCGTCCTGCAGTGCGTATGCACTGTCGGACGCTTTTTTTTTGCGCGTGGTGGAGCGGATATGAGCGACAAGTTTTCAATTTCCCGGCGGCGCTTGCTGCAGGCAGGGGCCGCGCTGGGCGGCGCGATGCTGCTGCCGGGGGTGATGCAGGCCGCATGGGCCGGCGGATCGGACAAACCGGAGCAAACCCGCGTGCGGGTCGGATTTATTCCGCTGACCGATTGCGCGCCGCTGGCTATCGCCGCGGCGAAGGGGTTTGACAAAAAGTATGGCATCACCCTGGTGGCGAGTAAGGAAGCCAGCTGGGCGGCGGTGCGCGACAAGCTGGTGGCCGGTGAGCTGGACGCGGCGCATATTCTCTACGGCCTGCTGTACGGTCTTGAACTGGGGATCGCCAGCAAGCCGCAGGCGATGGCTAATCTGATGACCCTCAACCGCAATGGTCAGGCGATTACCCTCTCCAGCGAACTGCAGGAGAAAGGGGTAACCGACCTCAGCGGGCTGAAACGGCTGATCGACCGCAGCGCACCGGGCAGCTACACCTTCGCCCATACCTTTCCCACCGGCACCCATGCCATGTGGCTCTACTACTGGCTGGCGAGCGCCGGTATCGATCCCTTTAACGATGTGCGCACCGTCGTGGTGCCGCCGCCGCAGATGGTGATGAACATGCGCATCGGCAATATGAGCGGCTTTTGCGTCGGCGAGCCGTGGAACGCGCGCGCCATTAACGACCGCATTGGCTTCACCGCGGCCACTTCCCAGGATATCTGGCCCGAGCATCCGGAAAAGGTGCTGGGCACCCGTCGCGACTGGGTGGAACGTAACCCGAACACCGCCCGCGCGCTGGTGGCGGCCCTGATGGAGGCGCAGCGCTGGATCGCCGCCTCGCCGGAGAACACTCAGGAGACGGCCCGCCTGCTCGCCAGACGCGGCTGGCTCAATACCAAGGAACAGTACCTCACCGGCCGGATGCTGGGGGAGTATGACAACGGTCTCGGCCGCCGCTGGCAGGATGCCCATCCGATGCGCTTCTGGGCCGGGGGCGAGGTGAGTTTCCCCTGGCTGTCGGACGGAATGTGGTTCCTCACCCAGTTCCGCCGCTGGGGGTTGCTGAAGCAGGCTCCGGATTACCTCGCGGTGGCGTCGCGCATTAACCGCATCGACGTCTGGCAGGCTGCCGCCCAGGCGGTCGGCGGGATCAGCACCCCGGCAGCCACGATGCGTAACAGCACACTGATGGACGGTACGGTCTGGAACGGGTCTGACCCGGAAGGCTACGCCCGCCATTTTGCCATTCAACGTAAGGGGGCATGAGATGAAGCAGGCACAACGTAAGCAACCGGTCGTCAGCGTGGAGAACGCGCCTGGCGAAGTGATTATCCTGCCGCCGGTGCAGGTCCGGCGCACCACGCCAACCGTCACGCGCTGGCTGCGTGAGCTCATTCAGCGCCTGCTGCCCCCGCTGTTGGGGTTGGGGGTGCTGCTGCTGGCCTGGCAGCTGGCGGCGATGCACAGCAAAGGTTTTCCCACGCCGCTGAGCACGCTGGACTCGGCGCTGACGCTGTTTGCCGATCCGTTCTATCAGGACGGGCCCAATGACATGGGCATCGGCTGGAACGTGCTGGCCTCCCTGCAGCGCGTGGCGGTGGGCTTCGGCCTGGCGGCGCTGGCGGGCATTCCGCTGGGGTTTTTGATCGGCCGTTCGCTGTTCTTCGCCCGCATGTTTAATCCGCTGATTGCCCTGCTGCGCCCGGTCAGCCCGCTGGCCTGGCTGCCGATTGGCCTGCTGCTGTTCCAGAAGGCGGAGCCGGCCTCCAGCTGGACCATTTTTATCTGCTCCATCTGGCCGATGGTGATCAACACCGCGGAAGGCGTGCGGCGGATCCCGCAGGACTATCTCAACGTCGCCCGCGTCCTCCAGCTCTCAGAGTGGACGGTGATGCGCAAAATTCTCTTTCCGGCGGTGCTGCCGGCGGTGCTCACCGGCGTGCGTCTCTCCATCGGCATCGCCTGGCTGGTGATCGTGGCGGCGGAAATGCTCACCGGCGGGTTGGGGATCGGCTTCTGGATCTGGAACGAGTGGAACAACCTCAATGTGGAAAACATCATCATCGCCATCGTCATTATCGGCGTCGTCGGCCTGCTGCTGGAGCAGGGTCTGATGCTGCTCGCCCGCCGCTTTAGCTGGCAGGACAAATAAGGAGCCAACATGAAACCATTAATTCAGGTGCAGGCCGTCAGCCAGCGCTTTAACACCGCCAGCGGCGAGTTCCTGGCGCTGCAGAATGTTTCCTTCGATATCGTCGAAGGGGAGACCATCAGTCTGATCGGCCACTCGGGCTGCGGAAAATCGACCCTGCTGAATCTGATCGCCGGGATCACGACGCCCACCGAGGGCGGACTGCTGTGCGATAACCGGGAAATCGCCGGGCCCGGGCCGGAGCGGGCGGTGGTTTTCCAGAACCACTCGCTACTGCCGTGGCTGAGCTGTTTCGATAATGTGGCGCTGGCGGTGGATCAGGTGTTCCGTCGCACCATGAGCAAGAGTGAGCGCCGGGAGTGGATCGAACACAACCTGGCGCGCGTGCAGATGGGGCATGCGCTGCACAAACGTCCCGGGGAGATCTCCGGCGGCATGAAGCAGCGGGTAGGTATCGCCCGGGCGCTGGCGATGAAGCCGAAGGTGCTGTTGCTTGATGAGCCCTTCGGCGCCCTGGATGCGCTGACCCGCGCTCACCTTCAGGACACGGTGATGCATATCCAGCAGGAGCTTAATACTACCATCGTCATGATCACCCACGACGTTGATGAAGCGGTGCTGCTCTCGGATCGGGTGCTGATGATGACCAACGGTCCGGCGGCGACGGTCGGTGAGATCCTCGCGGTCGATCTGCCGCGTCCGCGTCACCGCGTTCAGCTGGCGGACGACAGCCGGTATCACCATCTGCGCCAGCAGATCCTGCATTTTTTGTATGAAAAACAGCCGAAAGCGGCGTGAGGAGGCGGTCATGACGCGGCGACTGGTGGTGATCGGTAACGGCATGGCAGCCACCCGACTGGTGCAGCGACTGGTTGAGCGCGACCCCGCGCAGTTTGCCATTACTGTCGTCGGCGACGAGCCGCATCCGGCCTATAACCGCATTCAGCTCTCGCCGCTGCTGGCTGGCGAAAAAACGGCGGCGCAGCTCCCGTTGCTGCCGGCGGAGTGGTACACCCGGCACGGGGTGTGCCTGCGGTCCGGCGAGGCGGTCGATGAAGTCGATGTTGAGCAACGGCGGCTGCGCATCGCGGAAACCTGGCTACCGTGGGACGAGCTGGTGTTCGCCACCGGTTCGCGGCCCTTTATCCCGCCGCTGCCGGGCAGTGATCGTCCGCAGGTTATCCCCTTCCGCACCCTGGCGGACGTGGAACGTATTCTGGCGATACCCGGGCCGGCGGTGGTGATTGGCGGTGGGGTTCTGGGTGTGGAAGCGGCGGCGGCGCTGCGTCGCCACGGCGGGGAGGTCACTCTTCTGCATCGTGGCAGCGGATTAATGGCGCCGCTGACCGACGCTTTTGCCGCCGATGAGCTCAGGCAGCAGCTTGAAGCGCGCGGCATCCGCTGTGTGCTGGAATGCCGGATCGCCGCCATCGAAGAGGATGGCGTGCGGCTGGCGGACGGGCGCGCTTTCCGTGCCGCCAGAGTGGTGCTGGCCGCCGGCGTGCAGCCTAACAGCCGTCTGGCGGCGCAGAGCGGCGTGCTGTGTCAGCGGGGGATCGTGGTTGACCGCCAGATGGCCGCCTCGCTGCCGGGGATCAGCGCCGTCGGGGAATGTTGCGAAATTGACGGCCAGACCTGGGGGCTGGTGGCTCCCTGCCTGCGCCAGGCCGAGGTACTGGCGGATCGCCTGTGCGGCGCCCCCGGTGAGGGCTTTGTCTGGCAGGACGCCGGGACCCGCCTGAAGGTTACCGGCATTGAACTCTTTAGCGTCGGGGAGCAGCAGGCCGGCGAACAGGATGACATCTATACCAGCTGGGACCCCATCGATCGCCACTACCGTCGCCTGCTGCTGCGCGACGGCCGCCTGCGCGGCGTGCTGCTGATGGGCGACTGCACCGCCGCCGCCGCGCTCACCGCGCGCCTGGAAAGCGACGAGCCCGCCACCGCGGACTGGCTTTTTGACCCCTCTTCAACGCAGCCGCAGGCTGCAGGAATAATGACGATGACGAAACCTGTATTAGTGCTGGTGGGACATGGCATGGTCGGCCACCATTTTCTCGAACAATGCGTGAGCCGCAATCTGCATCAGCAATATCGAATCGTGGTGTTTGGCGAAGAGCGTTACCCCGCCTACGACCGGGTACACCTCTCCGAGTATTTTGCCGGACGCAGCGCCGAGTCGCTGTCGCTGGCGGCCGGGGATTTCTTTATTGAACACGGTATTGAACTCCGCCTCGGCGAGGCGGTGGCGACCATCGACCGCGACGCACGGCTGGTACGGGACGCCGAGGGGCATGAAATCCACTGGGATAAACTGGTGCTGGCGACCGGCTCCTATCCCTTTGTTCCGCCAATCCCCGGTAACGATCTCGCGGGGTGCTTTGTCTACCGCACTCTTGACGATCTCGACCGTATCGCCGCCCATGCCGCCGCGGCGAAGAGCGGGGTGGTTATCGGCGGCGGCCTGCTCGGGCTGGAGGCGGCTAACGCCCTGAAACAGCTGGGGCTGGACACGCACGTAGTGGAGTTTGCCCCGAACCTGATGGCCGTCCAGCTGGATAACGGCGGGGCGGCGATGCTGCGGGAGAAGATCGTCGCCCTCGGCGTGGGGGTGCATACCAGCAAAGCGACCACCGCCATCGTGCGCGAGGCCGACGGCCTGCGGCTGAACTTTGCCGACGGCGGCGCGCTGCGGACCGACATGGTGGTCTTCTCGGCGGGGATCCGTCCGCAGGACGCGCTGGCCCGCGGTTGCATGCTGCAGGTGGGCGAACGCGGGGGCATTCACATCGACGGCCAGTGCCGCACCTCTGACCCGGACGTGCTGGCGATAGGCGAATGCGCCCTGTGGGACAATAAAATTTACGGTCTGGTGGCGCCGGGCTATCAGATGGCGCGTATCGCCGCGGCCACCCTCGCGGGAGAAGACGCCTGCTTTAGCGGCGCCGACATGAGTACCAAACTGAAGCTGCTGGGGGTGGACGTCGCCTCATTTGGCGATGCGCAGGGGCGCACGCCGGGCTGCCAGAGCTATCAATGGACCGATGGTCCGCAGCAGGTGTACAAAAAAATCGTCGTCAGTCAGGACGGCAAAACCCTGCTTGGCGGCGTGCTGGTGGGGGAGGCCAGCGACTATGCCACGCTGCTGCAGATGATGCTGAACGGCATGGCGCTGCCGCCGCGTCCGGAGAGCCTGATCCTGCCCGCGCTGGAGGGCGCCGCGCCGAAGGCGCTCGGCGTCGCGGCGCTGCCCGATAGCGCGCCGATCTGCTCCTGCCATAATGTCAGCAAAGGCGATATCTGCCAGGCGGTGAACAATGGGGCGGGGGATATGGCGGCGATAAAAAGCTGCACCAGAGCGGCCACCGGCTGCGGCGGCTGCAGCGCGCTGGTGAAACAGGTGATGGAGTACCAGCTGGCGGAGCAGGGCGTCGAAGTGAAAAAAGACGTCTGCGAGCATTTCCCGTGGTCGCGCCAGGAGATCTACCACCTGGTACGGGTCAATCATATCCATACCTTCGAGCAGCTGATTAGCCGCTACGGCCAGGGGCACGGCTGTGATGTCTGCAAACCGCTGGTGGCCTCGGTGCTGGCTTCCTGCTGGAACGAGTACCTGCTGAAGCCGGCGCACCTGCCGCTGCAGGATACCAACGACCGCTATTTCGCCAACATTCAGAAGGACGGAACCTATTCGGTGGTGCCGCGGATGGCGGCGGGGGAAGTGACGCCGGACGGGCTGATCGCTATCGGGCAGATCGCCAAACGTTACCAGCTCTACAGCAAAGTGACCGGCGGCCAGCGTATCGATCTGTTTGGCGCGCGGCTGGAACAGCTGCCGGCTATCTGGCGCGAGCTGGCCGACGCCGGGTTTGAAACCGGCCACGCCTACGGCAAGTCGCTGCGCACGGTGAAATCCTGCGTCGGCTCAACCTGGTGTCGCTACGGCGTGCAGGACTCCACCGGGCTCGCCGTGCGGCTCGAGCATCGCTATAAAGGGCTGCGCGCCCCGCACAAAATCAAGATGGCGGTCTCCGGCTGCACCCGCGAATGTGCCGAAGCCCAGGGAAAAGATATCGGGGTGATTGCCACCGATAAAGGCTGGAATCTGTACGTCTGCGGCAACGGCGGGATGAAACCGCGTCACGCCGACCTGTTTGCCAGCGATCTCGACGAAGCGACGCTGATCCGCAGCATCGATCGTCTGCTGATGTTCTATATCCGTACCGCCGATCGCCTGCAGCGGACCAGCACCTGGATGGATAACCTGGAGGGCGGCGTCGCCTATCTGCGGCAGGTGGTGCTGGAGGATAGTCTCGGCATTGGCGAGGAGCTGGAGCAGGAGATGGCCCGGATCGTCGACAGCTACCAGTGCGAGTGGCAGACCACCCTCAACGATCCGCAGCGTCTGGCGCTGTTCCGCTCCTTCGTGAACAGCGACCAGCCGGACGAGGCGGTGCAGCGCCACGAGCTGCGTGGTCAGCCGCAGCTGTTACAGACTGAGACGTTGCCCGAGGGCGAACTCCCATCCCGGCCGTGGCAGGCGGTATGCGACCTTGACGCCATCCCGGCGCAGGCGGGGATCGGCGCCCGCTTAGGGGAGCGGCAGATTGCCCTGTTCCGCTTTGGCGATCGGGTCTACGCCCTGGACAACCGCGAGCCGGGCAGCGCGGCCAACGTGCTGTCACGCGGGCTGTTAGGGGACGTCGGCGGCGAGCCGGTGGTGATTTCCCCGCTGTACAAACAGCGGATCCGCCTGCGCGACGGCTGGCCGTGCGACGGCAGTGAACAGGCGGTACGCGCCTGGCCGGTGAAAGTGGAAAACGGCAAAGTGTGGGTGGGCAGCCAGCAGCTGCTGGCCCGAGCGGAGGCCTCCTGATGCAGACCATCCGAACGACCTGCCCCTACTGCGGCGTAGGCTGCGGGGTGCTGGCGAGCGTGGACGATGCGGGGCAGGTGAGCGTGCGCGGCGACGATCAGCACCCGGCCAACCTCGGCCGCCTGTGCGTCAAAGGGGCGGCCCTCGGGGAGACCACGGGCCTGGCGGGGCGGCTGCTGGCGCCGGAGGTGGACGGCCAGCAAGTAGCCTGGCCTCAGGCGCTGGCGGAGACCGCTGCGCGCCTGCAACAGGTTATCGACCAGCACGGCCCGCAGGCGGTGGCCTTCTACGCCTCTGGCCAGCTGTTAACCGAGGATTACTATGCCGCCAACAAGCTGATGAAGGGATTTATCGGCGCGGCGAACATCGACACCAATTCGCGGCTGTGCATGTCGTCGGCGGTGACCGGCTACAAACGGGCCTTTGGCGCCGATGTGGTGCCCTGTAGCTATGAGGATGTGGAAAACAGCGATCTGGTGGTGCTGGTCGGCTCGAACGCCGCCTGGGCGCACCCGGTGCTGTTCCAGCGGCTGGCGCAGGCGAAGCGGGATAATCCCCGACTGCGGATCGTGGTGATCGACCCCCGGCGCACCGCCACCTGCGAGATCGCCGACCGCCATCTGGCGCTGGCCCCGGGGAGCGACGGTGGGTTGTTCGTGGGGCTGCTTAACGCCGTGGCGCAGGCCGGAGCCTGCATCGACGGCTTTCGCGATGGCTCACAGGCGCTGGCCGAGGCGAGAGGCTGGGACGTGGCGAAGGTAGCGGATTTTTGCGGCCTGACTGTCGATGAGGTGGCGGCCTTCTATCGCGAGTTTATCGCCGCCCCGCGGGCGATCACCCTCTACACCATGGGAATCAATCAATCCGCCAGCGGCAGCGACAAATGTAACGCCATCATCAACGTCCATCTGGCCAGCGGGAAGTATGGCCGCCCCGGCTGCGGCCCCTTTTCGCTGACCGGTCAACCCAACGCCATGGGCGGCCGCGAAGTCGGCGGGCTGGCGACGATGCTGGCCGCGCACATGGATTTTGTGCCAGACGATCTGCAGCGGCTGGCCCGCTTCTGGGGGACGGAACGGCTGGCGCAGACCCCAGGGCTGACCGCCGTGGAGCTGTTTGCCGCCATTGGCCGCGGCGAGGTCAAAGCGGTGTGGATCATGGGCACCAACCCGGTGGTGTCGCTCCCTGACAGCCACGCGGTGAGCCAGGCGCTGGCCGCCTGTCCGCTGGTGATCGTCTCGGATGTCGCCGCCCAGACCGATACCGGACATTTCGCCCACATCCGCTTTCCGGCGCTGGCCTGGGGCGAGAAGAATGGCACGGTCACCAACTCGGAGCGGCGGATCTCCCGTCAGCGCAGCTTCCTGCCGCCGCCGGGGGAGGCGAAAGCGGACTGGTGGATCATCGCCAGAGTGGGGCAGGCGCTAGGGTATCGCGAGGCGTTTGCCTGGCAGCATCCGCATGACGTCTTCCGCGAGCATGCGGCGCTGTCCGGTTTCGAAAACGACGGTCAGCGGGCGTTTGATATCGGCGCGCTGGCGGATCTCAGCCGTGAGGCGTGGGAGGCTATGGCGCCGGTGCGCTGGCCGGTCAGTCGCAGCGAGGCCGCCTGGGATATCGCGCGCGGCTGGCATGGCGATGGCAGGCTGCGGATGGTGCCGGTGACGCCTCAACCGACCCGGGCGACCACCGATGTCTTTTATCCGCTGATCCTCAACAGCGGGCGGATCCGCGATCAGTGGCACACCATGACCCGTACCGGCGCGGTGCCGCGGCTGATGCAGCATATTGCGGAGCCGGTGGTGGAGGTGACGCCGCAGGATGCCGTTCGCTACCAGCTTCCCGCCGACGGGCTGGCGCGGATCTGGTCGCGGCATGGGGTGATGGTGGCGAAAGTGACGATCAGCGAAGGGCAGCGCCCCGGCTCGCTGTTTGTCCCGATGCACTGGAACAACCAGTTTGCCCGTCAGGGGCGGGTGAATAACCTGCTGACCGCCGTCACCGACCCGTATTCCGGCCAGCCGGAAAGTAAACAGGCGGCGGTGGCCATCGCCGCCTGGCAACCAGCCTGGCACAGCGAGCTGTTCTGTCGCGAACCGCTGCCGTTTCCTGCCGCCTGGCACTGGCGGCGGCGGGCGGCGCCTGGCGTGCTGCACTATTCGCTGGCCGGGGAGGTGTCTGCCCGACAGTGGATCAGCGCGTGGTGCGCCCGGCGCGGCTGGCAGCTACAGGTGGCTGACGGCGGCGCGGTATGGAACCTGCTGGCCTGGCATCAGGGGAGGCTGATGCTCGGCTGGTGGAGCGATGCGCGCGAGCCGGCGGTGGATAGCGCATGGATAAGCGCCGCCTTTGCCGCGCCGCCGTCCGATGCCGTCCAACGACATGCGTTGCTTAGCGGCCGACCAGGCGCCGCCGTCGCCCCGCGGGGGCGGATCGTCTGTAGCTGCTTTGGCGTGGGGGAACGGTCAATTAACGAGGCTATCGCCAGCGGCTGCGCCAGCGTCGGGGCGCTGGGTGGAAAGCTGAAATGCGGGACCAACTGCGGCTCCTGCGTGCCGGAACTCAACGCGCTGCTGGCGGCGCAACGAACCCGAACCCAGGCGTAACGGTGGCGCGCAGCGACGGCTCCGGTTGGGCGACACCTTGCCCAACCGGTTTCAGTATATTCCTGGAATTGCCCACAGGGCTGCGGGAGCAGGGAAAACACGATAAACTAACACTTCTTCCCATTTTTGTGAGCCTGCTCAAAATCTGTTGATGCCTGTGTCCTTCCGTTTGTTGCCAACGTTGACCTTTCTCCTGCTGCTGCCGGGCGTTCCCGTCTGGGCGCTGACCGCCAGCGACACCACTCGCCCCGCGCCAGCGCAAGATCCGCTGCCCGATATGGGGATTGCTCCCCAGGTCGATGACGACGCCCGGCACTTTGCTGAGGTGGCGAAGAAGTTTGGCGAGGCCAGCATGAGCGATAACGGCCTGACGGCGGGCGAGCAGGCGCAGCTGTTCGCCATCAGTAAAATCGGCAATGAAGTGAGCCATCAGCTGGAGAGCTGGCTCTCGCCGTGGGGCAACGCCAATGTCGACCTGCTGGTCGATAAAGAGGGCAAATTCACCGGCAGTAAAGGGAGCTGGTTCGTGCCGTTGCAGGATAACGACCGTTACCTGACGTGGAACCAGTATTCGGTGACCCGGCGCGAGAACGATCTGGTGGGCAACATCGGGCTTGGTCAGCGCTGGCGGGTCGGCGGCTGGCTGCTGGGCTATAACTCGTTTTACGACAAAGTGTTGAGCGAAAGCCTGGCGCGCGGCAGCGTCGGCGCGGAGGCGTGGGGAGAATATCTTCGCCTGTCGGCAAACTATTACCATCCGCTGGGCGACTGGCAACTGCGCGATAATCAGACTCAGGAGCAGCGGATGGCCGCGGGGTATGACGTCACCGCCCAGGCGCGGCTACCGTTCTACCAGCACATTAATACCAGCGTCAGCGTCGAACAGTACTTCGGCGATAGCGTCGATCTTTTTCACACCGGTACCGGCTACCATAACCCGGTAGCCGTCTCCGTTGGGCTCAATTACACCCCGGTCCCGCTGGTCACCGTTACCGCTAAGCATAAGCAGGGGGAAAATGGTGTCAGCCAGAACAATGTGGGCCTGAAGCTAAACTATCGCTTTGGCGTCCCCCTTAAGCAGCAGCTGGCCGCAGACGAGGTAGCGATCAGCAATTCGCTGCGCGGGAGCCGCTTCGATAGTCCGGAGCGGGATAATCTGCCGGTGGTGGAGTATCGTCAGCGCAAAAATCTGACGGTCTATCTGGCCACGCCGCCCTGGGATCTGCAGTCCGGGGAGACGGTGCAGTTGAAGCTGCAGATCCATAGTCTGCATGGCATCAAGGCGCTGCACTGGCAGGGTGACACCCAGGCCCTCAGCCTGACGCCGCCGGTGGATGCCAGCAGCGCGGATGGCTGGAGCGTGATCATGCCGGTGTGGAACAGTGAACCGGGCGCCGCGAACCGCTGGCGCCTGTCGGTGGTGGTGGAGGATAAACAGGGGCAGCGCGTCTCCTCCAATGAGATCGCTCTGGCGCTGACCGAGCCGCTGGTCAAGTTCACCACGCCTGGCGTCTCCTGGACGGACTCGCCTTAGAAAATTCGCTCCTGGTGGACCCATACCGCGGCTTCCACCCGGGATTTGAGCTTCATTTTCTTCAGCATGTGCTTCACGTGTACTTTGACGGTGCTTTCGGTGATATCCAGGCGACGGGCGATCATTTTGTTCGGTAGTCCCTGGGCGATCAGCTTGAGGATGTCGCGCTCGCGCGGGGTCAACTGGCTGATGTCGCGATCGGAGGTGGCGCGGTTGGCGCGCAGGCTGGCGGCCAGCACCGGGGTTAACGCTTCGCTTAATACCATCTCTCCGGCGGCGGCCTGCTGCAGCGCTTTCAGCAGATCTTCCGGCTCCATATCTTTCAGCAGATAGCCATCGGCGCCGCGCTTCAGGGCGGTGACAACGTCCTCTTCATGGTTGGAGACGCTAAAGACCACCACCCGGCCAGAAAGCGATTTCTCACGCAGTTTGTCCAGCGTTTCCAGGCCATTCATGCCCGGCATATTGAGGTCGAGCAGGATCAGGTCCGGATCCAGCGATTCCGCCAGCTCGATACCTTGCGCGCCATTGCTGGCCTCGCCAATCACCTGGATGTCCGGCGCCATGCTGATCAACTGTTTCACGCCGGTGCGCAGCATCGGATGGTCGTCAATGAGAAGGATGGTTGCCCGTTCCTGTTGACTCATGGGGGTCTCCTTATTGGATGGAAAACGTTTTTTCCGGGATAAACGTGACGATCACTTCGGTTCCGCCGGTTTCCCGGCGTCGTACCTGACAGTCACCGCGCAAGCTCTGGGCGCGATCCCGCATAATAATTAAACCGTAATGGTTACTCCGCTCGGCGTGATCCGGCACGCCGCGGCCGTTATCCGCCACCACCAGACGGACCTGATTATCGCGTTGTGACACCGTCACGGTCACTTCCGTCGCGCTGGCATGCTTCAGGGCGTTGCTTAACGCTTCGCGGGCGATCTGCAGCAGGTGAATGGCCTGATGCGACGGTACAAAGCGCGGCGGAAGCTGATAATCAAGCTGTACCGTAAAGCCGAAGTGGGCGCTGTACTCCTGACAGCTGGCCTCCAGCGCCGGGCGCAGTCCCGGCTCGGTCAGCTGCAGGCGGAAGGTGGTTAACAGCTCGCGCAGCTGGGCCCAGGAGGTATTCAGCTCGTTGCGTATCTGCCCCAGCAGCTGGCGGCTCTCCGCCGGTAAGGCGTCGCCCTGCATCTGCAGACAGCTGACCTGCATCTTCATACAGGACAGCGACTGGGCGATGGAGTCGTGCAGCTCGCGGGCGATAGTGGCCCGCTCTTCCATGACGATCAACTGCTGCTGTTTCTCCTGATGGCGGTCCAGCGCCAGGGTACTGGTCAGTTGTTCCACCAGAGTGTCCACCAGCTGCTGCTGGTCGTGGCTGAGATGGCGGCCAACCGGCAGCGTCGCCAGCAGAATGCCGTACTGATTATGCGCATCCGACAGCCGCCACTTCAGCGTTGTTCCGCCATCCGGCAGCGGCGGCAGATTGCGTGGACAGAGGTAGCAGCCTTTATCATCACACTCATCATCCGAGTGGCAGGTAAACTCCTGGTGATTATCTTCGTCTTCCAGGTCGTAAACCCGTACCTCGATATCGCGCAGCAGCGTCAGCCCCTGCAGGCCATTCAGTACCGGTGAAATCCGCTCGCAGAGCGGGGCGCTGGCATGCAGCCGGCGATTGGCCTGCCATAAGAAAGCAAGGATCTCGTTCTTCTGTTCCAGCCCGGCGGTCTTCTCCTGCACCCGCCGCTCAAGCACCGCGTAGCTTTCCGCCAGCTCTTCCGACATGTTATTCAGCGCCATGCCGAGGGTCGCCATTTCGTTACGCCCGCTGATGTGCGCCCGCTGGGTGAAATCGCGCTGGCTGACCGCCCGCGCCATGCCCAGCAGCTGTTTCCACGGCCGCAGCAGGCGCGCGCGTAACCAGATGATGGTAAAAATCAGCAGCAGCGCCATACCAATGGCGAGAATGCGATGGATCCAGACTACCCGCTCGATACGCTGCTCGGTGGTGTGGTCGAATGCGGTGACCAGCTGGTCGATACGATCGACAAAGTCGGCGACATCCTGAGCCACTTCCGCCTGGTTAATCGCACGCTGCATGCCGGGGGCCAGCGCCTGCTGCCAGTATTGCTGCAGCGCTTTTAACTGTTGTTCCTGGCCGTCGCGGCGGGCGGAATTTTGCAGCTCGGGGCTGAAGACGGTGGCGGTCATGTCCGACACCAGCTTTTGATCGTTTTCATTCAGCGGGATCGCCGCCAGCAGCCGGTAGCTTTGCATACGCAATGAACCGGCCTTGTTAATCGCGTGGGCGCTGCCCTGGACGCCGTTCACCAGACGCGCGGAGATCGCCATGCCGGCGACGCCAATAATGGTGGCGAGCAGCACGATTAACGCCAGTTGATTGACCAGCGTCAGCGGAGTAAAAAGACGTTTTAACATGGAATGCGTGGCTCCTGACCGGTGATCTCTCCGGGAGTGGCGCTTATTCTCGGCTATCCCCTGGAGTATACCCATACCCCTAAAGAGTTACTCCTTAATTGTCGGTGGTAGGCGCTATTGGGGGTGGGGTTATACGCAACCCGGCAGCCGCGTGAAAAACCACACTTTTTTCCTCACCTTTCTCTACTCACTTCGGAGCATGGTTTATTTTTGCACAAATTAGTGCGCGCTTTTCCTTTGATTTATATCAACTTACCGCCCCGGGCAACCCCTAAGGTAGCGGCAGGAAATATGAATAATCAGAGGTATCTATGAGTCAATCTTCCCTACCGGAGAAGGCTAACCGCTCGGTCATTACCGACTGGCGCCCTGAAGATCCTGAATTCTGGCAACAGCGCGGTCACCGTGTGGCGAGCCGTAATCTATGGATCTCCGTTCCCTGTCTGTTACTGGCGTTCTGCGTATGGATGTTGTTCAGCGCCGTCGCCGTTAATCTCAACAAAGTGGGCTTTCAGTTTACGACCGATCAGCTGTTTATGCTGACCGCGCTGCCGGCGCTGTCTGGCGCCTTATTGCGCGTGCCTTACGCTTTCATGGTGCCGCTGTTCGGCGGCCGTCGCTGGACGGCGTTCAGCACCGGGATCATGATTATTCCGTGCGTCTGGCTGGGCTTTGCGGTCCAGGATACTTCCACGCCGTTTAGCGTCTTCGTGATTATCTCGCTGCTGTGCGGCTTCGCCGGGGCCAACTTTGCCTCCAGTATGGCTAACATCAGCTTCTTCTTCCCGAAAGCGAAGCAGGGCGGGGCGCTCGGCGTCAATGGCGGCCTTGGTAATATGGGCGTCAGCGTGATGCAGCTGGTCGCGCCGCTGGTGGTGTCGGTCTCAGTGTTTGCCTTTTTTGGCGGGACCGGCAGCGAGCAGCCGGACGGCTCAATGCTGTATCTGGAAAACGCCGCGTGGATCTGGGTACCTTTCCTGATTATTTTCACTCTGGCGGCGTGGTTCTTTATGAACGACCTGTCGGCTTCTAAAGCCTCGCTGAGCGAACAGCTGCCGGTGCTCAAACGCCTGCACCTGTGGATCATGGCGCTGCTCTATCTGGCGACCTTCGGCTCCTTCATCGGATTCTCCGCCGGCTTCGCCATGCTGTCGAAAACCCAGTTCCCGGACGTGCAGATCCTGCACTACGCCTTCTTCGGCCCCTTTATTGGCGCGCTGGCGCGTTCGATGGGCGGGGCGATTTCCGACCGCCTCGGCGGGACCCGTGTGACGCTGGTTAACTTTGTGGTGATGGCTGTCTTCTGCGCGCTGCTGTTCCTGACCCTGCCGACCAACGGCCAGGGCGGCAACTTCATCGCCTTCTTCGCGGTGTTCATGGTGCTGTTCCTGACCGCCGGGCTGGGGAGCGCCTCCACCTTCCAGATGATCTCCGTGATTTTCCGTAAGCTGACCATGGACCGCGTGAAGGCCCAGGGCGGCAGCGAAGCGCAAGCGATGCGCGAGGCGGCGACCGATACTGCGGCGGCGCTGGGCTTTATCTCCGCCATTGGCGCCATCGGCGGCTTCTTTATCCCGAAAGCGTTCGGTATCTCGCTGGATCTGACCGGTTCGCCGGCCGGCGCGATGAAAATCTTCCTGATCTTCTATATCGCCTGCGTGATCATCACCTGGGCGGTATACGGCCGTAAGCGTCAGTAATCCGCCGCGTTCATCATGAAGTTTGAAAAGGCGCGCTCCCAGGGCGGCGCCTTTTTTTACGTTACTCGTTAGTTACAACATACTAATGGATGATTTGATTCATATTGGCCACAGAGCCGGGAAGGGACGGCTTGCCAGCGAAACGGCTCTACCCCTTAATACCTCCTTTGTTAACAAATCCTTCCATGATGACGGCTTTTTAGGAAAAAGAGCTTATAAAACATAAAATTAAAAAATAGTATATCATACCACCTTGGTGGTAATCGCGGTTTCCCTCCGCTTTAGCAAGCCAGTCCGGATTGATCGCCATCAATTCTCGCCCTCTTTCATAGCGTTACCTTCGCTGCAAATCCAGCAATGTCGATTTATCAGAGAGCCGTCAGGCTCCATATCAGGAGAAACCCGATGAGTAAATTCCTGGACCGGTTTCGCTACTTCAAACAGAAGGGTGAAACCTTTGCCGATGGGCACGGCCAGCTTCTAAACACCAACCGGGACTGGGAGGATGGATACCGTCAACGTTGGCAGCATGACAAAATTGTGCGTTCCACTCACGGTGTCAACTGCACCGGCTCATGCAGCTGGAAGATTTATGTGAAAAACGGTCTGGTGACCTGGGAAACGCAGCAGACTGACTACCCGCGCACCCGTCCGGACCTGCCGAACCACGAACCACGCGGTTGCCCGCGCGGCGCCAGCTACTCCTGGTATTTGTACAGCGCGAACCGCCTGAAATACCCGCTGATGCGTAAACGTCTGATGAAGATGTGGCGGGAAGCGAAAGTTCAGCATAGCGATCCGGTTGAGGCATGGGCCTCGATTATTGAAGACGCCGACAAAGCCAAAAGCTTTAAACAGGCTCGCGGTCGCGGCGGGTTTGTCCGCTCCTCCTGGCAGGAAGTGAATGAGCTGATTGCCGCCTCCAACGTCTATACCGTCAAAACTTACGGTCCGGACCGCGTGGCCGGTTTCTCGCCGATCCCGGCGATGTCGATGGTTTCCTACGCCTCCGGCGCCCGTTATCTGTCGCTGATCGGCGGCACCTGCCTGAGCTTCTACGACTGGTACTGCGACCTGCCGCCAGCTTCGCCGATGACCTGGGGCGAACAGACCGACGTCCCCGAATCGGCGGACTGGTATAACTCCAGCTATATTATCGCCTGGGGCTCCAACGTGCCGCAGACCCGTACCCCGGATGCCCACTTCTTTACCGAAGTCCGCTACAAAGGCACCAAAACCGTGGCGATCACCCCGGACTACGCCGAAATCGCCAAACTCTGCGATCTGTGGCTGGCGCCGAAGCAGGGTACCGATGCCGCGATGGCGCTGGCGATGGGCCATGTGATGCTGCGCGAGTTCCATCTCGATAAACCGAGCCAGTACTTCACCGATTATGTGCGCCGCTATACCGATATGCCGATGCTGGTGATGCTCGAGGAGCGCGACGGTTATTATGCCGCTGGCCGTACGCTGCGCGCCTCCGACCTCGTGGATTCCCTTGGTCAGGAGAACAATCCGGAATGGAAAACCGTCGCCTTTGACGAGAAGGGCGACATGACCGTACCGAACGGTTCCCTCGGATTCCGCTGGGGCGACAAAGGCAAATGGAACCTCGAACAGCGCGACGGTAAAACTGGCGAAGAGATTGAACTGCGTCTGAGCCTGCTGGGCAGCCATGACGAGGTCGCGAGTGTCGGCTTCCCGTACTTCGGCGGCGAAGGTTCTGAGCACTTCAATAAAGTCGACCTCGAAAATATTCTGCTGCACAAACTGCCGGCCAAACGCCTGCAGTTGGCCGACGGCTCCACCGCTTTGGTGACCACCGTTTACGATCTGACCATGGCCAACTATGGCCTGGAACGCGGTCTGAACGATGAAAACTGCGCCACCGGCTACGATGACATGAAAGCCTACACCCCGGCCTGGGCGGAGAAGATCACCGGCGTCTCCCGCGCGCACATCATCCGCACTGCACGCGAATTTGCTGATAACGCCGATAAGACCCATGGTCGCTCGATGATTATCGTCGGGGCGGGCCTCAACCACTGGTTCCACCTCGACATGAACTACCGCGGCCTGATCAATATGCTGGTCTTCTGCGGCTGCGTCGGTCAGAGCGGCGGCGGTTGGGCGCACTATGTGGGCCAGGAAAAACTGCGTCCGCAGACCGGCTGGCAGCCGCTGGCGTTCGCCCTTGACTGGCAGCGTCCGGCACGTCACATGAACAGTACCTCGTACTTCTATAACCACTCCAGCCAGTGGCGCTATGAAACCGTGACCGCGCAGGAACTGCTGTCGCCGATGGCGGATAAATCCCGTTACAGCGGCCACCTGATCGACTTTAACGTGCGCGCAGAGCGCATGGGCTGGCTGCCGTCTGCGCCGCAGTTAGGGGTGAACCCGCTGCGTATCGCTGATGAAGCGAAAAAAGCCGGCATGACCCCGGTGGATTACACCGTGAAGTCGTTGAAAGAGGGCTCGATTCGCTTTGCGGCCGAGCAGCCGGAAAACGGCAAAAACCACCCGCGTAACCTGTTTATCTGGCGCTCCAACCTGCTGGGCTCCTCCGGTAAAGGCCATGAGTATATGCTCAAGTACCTGCTGGGTACCGAGAACGGCATTCAGGGCAAAGACCTCGGCAAGCAGGGCGGCGTGAAACCGGAAGAAGTCGAATGGCGGGATAACGGCCTCGACGGCAAACTGGATCTGGTGGTGACCCTCGATTTCCGTCTGTCGAGCACCTGTCTCTACTCCGACATCGTGCTGCCGACCGCCACCTGGTACGAAAAAGACGACATGAATACCTCGGATATGCACCCGTCTATTCACCCGCTGTCGGCCGCCGTTGACCCGGCCTGGGAATCGAAGAGCGACTGGGATATCTATAAAGGTATCGCGAAGAAATTCTCTGAAGTCTGCGTCGGCCACCTCGGCAAAGAAACCGACGTCGTCACGCTGCCGATCCAGCACGACTCCGCCGCGGAAATGGCGCAGCCGCTGGATGTCAAAGACTGGAAAAAAGGCGAATGCGATCTCATCCCGGGGAAAACCGCGCCGCATATTATTCCGGTTGAGCGTGATTACCCGGCGACTTACGAACGTTTCACCTCGATCGGTCCGCTGCTGGAAACCATCGGCAACGGCGGGAAAGGCATCGCCTGGAACACCCAGAGCGAGATGGACCTGCTGCGTAAGCTCAACTACACCAAGGCGGAAGGCCCGGCGAAAGGCCAGCCGAAGCTGGAAACGGCCATCGACGCCGCGGAAATGATCCTCACCCTGGCGCCGGAAACCAACGGTCAGGTGGCGGTGAAGGCGTGGAAAGCGCTGAGCGAGATCACCGGTCGCGAGCACGCGCACCTGGCGCTGAACAAAGAAGACGAGAAGATCCGCTTCCGCGATATTCAGGCGCAGCCGCGGAAGATTATCTCCAGCCCGACCTGGTCTGGCCTGGAAGATGAACATGTCTCCTATAACGCTGGGTATACCAACGTTCACGAGCTGATCCCGTGGCGGACGCTGTCCGGTCGTCAGTCGCTGTATCAGGATCATCAGTGGATGCGCGACTTTGGCGAAAGCCTGCTGGTCTATCGTCCGCCGATCGACACCCGTTCGGTGAAAGCGGTGATGGGCGAGAAGTCCAACGGCAACCCGGAGAAGGCGCTGAACTTCCTGACCCCGCACCAGAAATGGGGTATCCACTCGACCTACAGCGATAACCTGCTGATGCTGACCCTGTCGCGCGGCGGGCCGATCGTCTGGATGAGCGAAGCGGATGCGAAAGATCTGGGTATCGAAGATAACGACTGGATTGAAGTGTTTAACGCCAACGGCGCCCTGACGGCGCGCGCGGTGGTGAGCCAGCGTGTACCGGCCGGGATGACCATGATGTATCACGCGCAGGAACGCATCGTGAACCTGCCGGGATCTGAAATCACCGGTCAGCGCGGGGGGATCCACAACTCCGTCACCCGCATTACGCCAAAACCGACCCACATGATCGGCGGCTACGGCCACCTGGCCTATGGCTTTAACTACTACGGTACCGTCGGCTCCAACCGCGATGAGTTTGTAGTGGTACGTAAGATGAAGAACATTAACTGGTTAGACGGCGAAGGCAACGACCAGGTACAGGAGAGCGTAAAATGAAAATTCGTTCACAAGTCGGCATGGTGCTGAATCTCGATAAGTGCATCGGCTGCCATACCTGTTCGGTGACCTGTAAAAACGTCTGGACCAGCCGGGAAGGGATGGAATACGCCTGGTTCAACAACGTGGAGAGCAAACCTGGCGTTGGCTTCCCGAACGACTGGGAAAACCAGGAAAAATGGAAGGGCGGCTGGATCCGCAAAATCAACGGTAAACTGCAGCCGCGCATGGGCAACCGCGCGATGCTGCTGGGTAAAATCTTCGCCAACCCGCATCTGCCGGGGATCGATGATTACTACGAGCCGTTTGATTATGACTACCAGAATCTGCACAACGCGCCGGAAAGCAAGCATCAGCCGATCGCTCGTCCGCGCTCGCTGATCACCGGCCAGCGGATGGACAAGATCACCAGCGGTCCGAACTGGGAAGAGATCCTCGGCGGCGAGTTCGAAAAACGCGCCAAAGATCAGAACTTCGACAACATGCAGAAGGCGATGTACGGTCAGTTCGAAAACACCTTCATGATGTATCTGCCGCGCTTGTGCGAGCACTGCCTGAACCCGGCCTGCGTCGCGACCTGCCCGAGCGGCGCCATCTATAAGCGCGAAGAAGACGGCATCGTACTGATCGACCAGGACAAGTGCCGCGGCTGGCGGATGTGTATCACCGGCTGTCCGTACAAGAAGATCTATTTCAACTGGAAGAGCGGGAAATCCGAGAAATGCATCTTCTGCTACCCGCGTATTGAATCCGGAATGCCGACGGTGTGCTCCGAAACCTGCGTGGGCCGTATCCGCTATCTCGGCGTCCTGCTGTATGACGCAGATGCGATTGAAAACGCCGCCAGCACCGAGAACGAGAAAGATCTGTATCAGCGCCAGCTGGATGTGTTCCTCGATCCAAACGATCCAAAAGTAATTGAACAGGCGTTAAAAGATGGCGTACCGCAGGGGGTCATTGAGGCTGCGCAGCAGTCGCCGGTCTACAAAATGGCGATGGACTGGAAGCTGGCCCTGCCGCTGCACCCGGAATATCGCACCCTGCCAATGGTCTGGTACGTGCCGCCTCTGTCGCCAATTCAGTCGGCTGCGGACGCTGGCGAATTGGGTAGCAACGGTATTCTGCCGGACGTGGAAAGCCTGCGTATTCCGGTGCAATACCTGGCGAACCTGCTGACCGCAGGCGATACCCAGCCGGTCCTGCTGGCCCTGAAACGCATGCTGGCGATGCGCCACTATAAGCGTGCGGAAACCGTTGACGGCGTCGTCGATACCCGCGCGCTGGAAGCGGTGGGGCTGAGCGAAGCGCAGGCCCAGGAGATGTACCGCTATCTGGCGATCGCTAACTACGAAGATCGTTTCGTGGTGCCGAGCAGCCACCGTGAACAGGCGCGAGAAGCGTTTCCGGAGAAAAACGGCTGCGGCTTCAGCTTTGGCGATGGCTGCCACGGCTCGGACAGCCAGTTCAACCTGTTCAACAGCCGTCGCATCGACGCTATCGACGTGACCAGCAAAACGGAGCCGCACGCATGATTGAACTCGTGATTATGTCGCGTCTGCTCGAATACCCTGACGCTGCCTTATGGCAGCATCAGCAGGAGATGTTCGAGGCGCTCGCGTCATCAGAGAAACTCAGCAAAGAGGATGCCCACGCGCTGGGCGTTTTCCTGCGCGATTTAGTGGCTCAGGATCCGCTGGACGCCCAGTCGGCCTATAGCGAATTGTTTGACCGCGGCCGCGCCACCTCGCTGCTGCTGTTTGAACATGTCTACGGCGAATCCCGCGATCGCGGACAGGCGATGGTGGATCTGATGGCGCAGTATGAGCGCCACGGTCTGCTGCTTGACAGCCACGAGCTGCCGGATCATCTGCCGCTGTATCTGGAGTATCTGGCGCAACTGCCGGAAGAGGAAGCGCTCGGCGGCCTGCGGGACGTTGCGCCGATCCTCGGCCTGCTCAGCGCGCGCCTGCAGCAGCGCGAAAGTCGCTATTCGGTGCTGTTCGAGCTGTTGCTGAAGCTGGCCAATACCCAGGTCGACAGTCAGAAGGTGGCGGAGAAGATTGCCGACGAGGCGCGCGACGATACGCCGCAGGCGCTGGATGCGGTCTGGGAAGAAGAACAGGTCAAATTCTTTGCCGACCAGGGCTGCGGCGAGTCGGAAATTTCCGCTCACCAGCGTCGTTTTGCCGGAGCCGTAGCCCCGCAATATCTGAATATCTCTAACGGAGGACAGCAATAATGCACTTCCTGAATATGTTCTTCTTTGACATTTATCCGTACATTGCGGGCTCGGTGTTTCTGATCGGCAGCTGGCTGCGCTATGACTATGGCCAGTACACCTGGCGCGCCGCCTCCAGCCAGATGCTGGACCGTAAGGGGATGAACCTGGCGTCGAACCTGTTCCATATCGGCATCCTGGGTATTTTCGCCGGCCACTTCCTCGGCATGCTGACCCCGCACTGGATGTATGAGTCCTTTCTGCCGATCGACGTCAAGCAGAAGATGGCGATGATCGCCGGCGGCGCCTGCGGCGTGATGACCCTGGTGGGCGGGTTACTGCTGCTCAAGCGTCGTCTGCTCAGCCCGCGCGTTCGCGCCACCACCACCGGAGCGGATATTCTGATCCTCTCCTTGCTGATGGTGCAGTGTGCGCTCGGCCTGCTGACGATCCCATTCTCAGCCCAGCATATGGACGGCAGTGAAATGATGAAGCTGGTTGGCTGGGCGCAGTCGGTGGTGACGTTCCACGGCGGCGCGTCACAGCATCTGGATGGCGTGGCATTTATTTTCCGCGTTCATCTGGTGCTGGGCATGACCCTGTTCCTGCTGTTCCCGTTCTCCCGTCTGGTTCATATCTGGAGCGCGCCGGTCGAATACCTGACGCGCAAATACCAGATTGTCCGCGCCCGTCGCTAACTGGCCCGCGATTGCTCACTGACCCCGCCGCGGCGGGGTTTTTTTTCGCCCCAGCCGAGGTTATTCCCTGCGGCGGCAAACAGAATAAGCATCCCGCCAATCAACTGCACAGGGGTCAACGCATGGTGGAAGACCAGATAGTCGACCACCATTGCCACCAGCGGATAAATAAAGGAGAGCGAACCGGTAATGGGCGTCGGCAGTTTCTGTATCGCGCTATATAAAAGCTGATACATGATCCCGGTATGGACGATGCCGAGGATCAGCAGATAGCGCCAGGGGAAGCTGGCCGTCCATTCGGGGGCATGCACCAGCGGCAGCAGCATCACGACGCCAACGAGCACCTGAATAAAGGCGATATGCTGCGCGGGGAGCGGATGCAGTTTGCGCGCGATAATGGCGGTCAGGGCATAGAAGAATGCCGCGCCCAGCGCCAGCAAAACGCCGGTGGTAAGCCCCTCTCCATGCGCAGACGTCAGCTCGCTTGACAACAGGATCACTACGCCGCCAAAGGCCAGCAGTAGCCATCCCCATTTCACGGCGCTGACCCGTTCCCCCAGCACCATCCCCATCAGTACCAGCATAAACGGCTGGGTGTTATAGACCACGGTGGCCATACCGATTGAGATCCGCGAATAGGCGGCAAACAGCAGCAACCAGTTGACGACCAGCGCCGCGCCGCCAATCACTGCCAGAGCGAGAGTGAAACGCGTTAGCCGGCTGAAGGGCTGGCCGCTTAACACGATAAACACCAGCAAGGTTAGCGCGCCAATCAGGCAGCGCCAGAACACCACATCCATCACCGGCAAACCAGAGAGCAGCACGAACGCGCCGATCGAGCCGGAGATTATCATTGCCAGGCTCATTTGCCAGACGCCGCGGGTAAGTTGCATTTTTCACCTCCATCATTTTTCAGTTATTGTGCGAAAAACCCTGACAGGGTGATATGGCTGAATTAAGGTAGAAAGACGCGAATGCCTTTTATAATTAGGTGAAAAACATGAATGACGTACTTGATGAAATTGACCGGGCCATCCTCACTTGCCTGACTCAGGATGCCAGAGTCTCGCTAAAGGTATTGAGCGCGCGAGTAGGGCTGACCTCACCGAGCACGGCCGAGCGGGTGAAGCGCCTGGAGGCGCGGGGCGTCATTCAGGGCTATGGGGCGCGGGTGAATCTCGCCGCGCTGGGCTACAGCCTCCAGGCGCTGGTGCGGGTCCGGCCGCTGCCTGGGCTGCTGCAGAAAGTGGATAAATATATCCAGGCGATGCCGGAATGCATTGAAAGTGACAAAGTGACCGGGGAAGATTGTTTCGTGATGCGCCTCGTGGTGCGCGATATTGCCCAGCTGGATACCCTGCTGGACGGTCTGGCCGAGTATGCGCAGTGTAACACCTCGGTGGTGAAAAGCTCGCCGGTAAAAAGGCGTTTGCCACCGCTGTGAGTTTCCCGGAGGCGGTGCTGCGCACCTGTCCGGGCTACCAGACGGCGCCACCTGTAGCCTCGCGAGCGAGGGGGTAGCAAAACAGTGCTTGTAGCCTCGCTAAGCGAAGCGCGAGCGAGGAGAGAGCAGAACAGTGTGTAGCCTCGCTAAGCGAAGCGCGAGCGAGCAGGTAGCAGTACAGGTGGTTGCAGAGAGCGCGAGAATAGAGGGGGAAGGATAACTCGTCGCTATCGTTCCTCGCCCTTCGGGCCGTTGCCTGCGGCAACGTTCTCTCGCTGGCGCTCGAGTCGAACCTTGGTCGAAGCTTCTCATCCTTCCCGGTAGGGCAGAATCTAGAATATCGTAGAGTAATTGGATTGCGGTGTTTTTAAGAGGATGGTGGTGGGGGAAGGATAACTCGTCGCTATCGCTCCTCGCCCTTCGGGCCGTTGCCTGCGGCAACGTTCTCTCGCTGGCGCTCGAGTCGAACCTTGGTCGAAGCTTCTCATCCTTCCCCGTAGGGTAGAATATAAAATATCGTAGAGTAATTGGATTGCGGTGTTTTTTAAGAGAATGGTGGTGGGGGAAGGATAACTCGTCGCTATCGCTCCTCGCCCTTCGGGCCGTTGCCTGCGGCAACGTTCTCTCGCTGGCGCTCGAGTCGAACCTTGGTCGAAGCTTCTCATCCTTCCCCGTAGGGTAGAATATAAAATATCGTAGGTTGATTAAGCTGGGCATGACATGGGGAGATGGTGGTGGGGGAAGGATTCGAACCTTCGAAGTCGATGACGGCAGATTTACAGTCTGCTCCCTTTGGCCGCTCGGGAACCCCACCAGGGGTAAAATCACATTGTAGGCTATTCAGCAAAATGAATGGTGGTGGGGGAAGGATAACTCGTCGCTATCGCTCCTCGCCCTTCGGGCCGTTGCCTGCGGCAACGTTCTCTCGCTGGCGCTCGAGTCGAACCTTAGTCGAAGGTTCTTACCCTTCCCGCAAAGTGCAAACATCGTTTACGCTTGTCGCGGAAACCATATCACTGTAGTGAATAATGGTGGTGGGGGAAGGATTCGAACCTTCGAAGTCGATGACGGCAGATTTACAGTCTGCTCCCTTTGGCCGCTCGGGAACCCCACCACGGGGTAATGCTTGGTACTGGCCTGCTTCCTTCTCGGGAAGCGGGGCGCATCATACCAAATGATGCGCCCCTGTAAAGCATTCGTTTGACAAAAATAAACTGGTTGCCTGATTTTTACGCGTAACGCCGTAAAGCTAACCAATTCATTTCTCAGTCGATTAAAGAATAATCGTCCGGTTACCGTAAACGAAGACGCGCTGCGCCAGTACCTGATACAGCGCCCGGCTCAAGACGTTTTTTTCGACATCGCGGCCAGCGCGCATCATATCTTCTGCAGTATAGGTATGATCGACATGAATCACGTCCTGCATGATGATTGGGCCTTCATCCAGATTGTCATTCACATAGTGGGCGGTGGCGCCAATGATCTTCACGCCGCGCTCATAGGCCTGATGATAAGGACGGGCGCCGATAAACGCCGGCAAAAATGAATGGTGAATATTGATGATTTTGTTCGGGAAGCGGGCGACAAACTCCGGGGTGAGGACGCGCATATACTTGGCCAGTACCACGTAATCCGGCTCATGTGCCGCAATGGCATCCCCCATCTGCTTGTCGTGTTCTTCGCGGCTTAACCCTTCGTGGCTGACCAGCTCAAACGGAATACCAAAACGCTCCACCAGCGGGCGCAGCGTGTCATGGTTGCCGATAACCGCGGCGATATCGACATCCAGTCCGCCGTAGTTGGCTTTCATCAGCAGATCGCCGAGGCAGTGCGCCTCTTTGGTCACCAGAATGACCACCCGGCGACGGCCTGCCGGATTCAGTTCGCGGATGGAACCTTCCGGTAGGGCGCTATCCAGATCGGCCAGCAGAATAGCGTCGTTAAAAATGCCCTCCAGTTCGGTGCGCATAAAGAAACGACCGGTACGGTGGTCAACAAATTCATTGTTCTGCACAATGTTAAGTTCGTGTTTGTAGCAGATATTGGTGATACGCGCGATGAGGCCTTTCTGATCAGGGCAAATAGTGCGTAGTACTTTACGTTGTAATGAATGCATCGCGAGGAAAATCCTGTAGTGTTTGCAAGCGCTACGGCAGCGTTACTGGCCGCAGCATTTTTTAAATTTTTTACCTGAGCCGCAAGGGCAGGGGTCATTACGACCAATCAGCGGTCGTGTCCCGTCGATATAGTACCACTGTCCATTTTCTTTTAAGAATCTGGAACGTTCAATAATGGCGCCCGGACGGTTATTGTCATTAAAGCGGGCGACAAAGCTGACAAAGCCTTCATTTGGGACTCGCCCTTCATCACTGGCGAACAGGGTTAAACCCAGCCACTCGGTCTGGCTGAACCCCTTCTCCAGCTCGGCGCGAAACGTCTGCGCCTGACAGGACGGATGCCAGGTTTTGATCAGATAGTCGGCATCTTTCATGACGAACGCGCTATAGCGGGAGCGCATAAGCTGTGACGGGCCTGGCGCAAGCTCTGCGCCGGACAGATATCGCTGGCAACATGAGCTATACTCCAGTGCGCTGCCACAGGGGCATAATTGCGACAAAACTGCCTCCATGGAAGAAAGAATTACGGCGCTTCAACGCCAAAGGTGTTTATGTTAACTGAGCCGTGACAATGTTGCCACGCTCAGAGTGGAAGGATAGTTATCAGTAATAATGAGAAAGCTTAAAATTGGTCTGGCGTTAGGGGCGGGAGCTGCCCGAGGATGGTCGCACATTGGCGTCATCAACGCCCTCCGTCGGGCTGGTATCGAGATTGATATCGTCGCGGGGTGTTCTATCGGTTCGCTGGTAGGGGCGGCGTATGCCTGCAACCGGCTCCCGGCGCTCGAGTCATGGATCTGCTCATTCAGCAACTGGGATGTCCTGAAGCTGATGGACCTCTCCTGGCGACGTGGGGGCCTGCTGCGCGGTGAAAAGGTATTCAATCATTACCGTCGTATTATGCCGGTGACCGATATCGAACGCTGCGAGCGTCGGTTTGCTGCCGTCGCGACCAATTTAAGTACCGGCCGGGAACTGTGGTTTACTGAAGGCGATCTGCATTTAGCCGTTCGAGCCTCCTGCAGCATGCCTGGACTGATGGCGCCGGTGAGGCATAATGGTTACTGGCTGGTCGATGGCGCAGTGGTCAACCCGGTTCCCGTGTCGCTGACGCGGGCAATGGGGGCCGATATCGTGATTGCCGTTGACCTGCAACATGATGCCCATCTCATGCAGCAAGATTTATTTTCCCTCGAAACGCCGCGGCCGGAAGCTGAAGAGAAGGAGGGCCCATGGCATACTCGTCTGCGCGCGCGATTGACGCAAATGAGCTCCCGTCGTACGGCCGTGACGCCGACGGCGATGGAGATCATGACCACGTCTATCCAGGTTCTGGAGAACCGTCTTAAACGCAACCGCATGGCGGGTGACCCGCCGGATATCCTGCTGCAGCCATACTGTCCGCAAGTGTCGACGCTCGACTTCCATCGCGCAGGAGAGGCGATTGCCGCGGGCCAATTGGCCGTGGAAAAGAAAATGGATGAACTATTACCCTTAGTGCGTACAGCGGTTTGACGTACAAGTACCTGACTTAAGTAAAATCTGACAGGCGATAGTGAGAATAGCGTGCCACTATTGAATTATCGTCAGCCAGGGGAGATATCATGACGCAGCCATTGGCGGGAAAACAGATTCTGATAGTTGAAGACGAACCCGTTTTCCGCTCACTCTTGCATGGATGGCTGGCCTCGCTGGGAGCAACGACCTGGCTGGCGGAAGATGGCATGGATGCCCTGCATAAAATGACCGAGGTACGTCCGGACCTGATGATTTGCGACATTTCAATGCCGAGAATGAACGGTCTGGAACTGGTCGAGACGCTGCGTAACCGCGGCGAGCAGCTACCGATTCTGATGATTTCCGCCACCGAAAATATGGCGGATATTGCCAAAGCGTTACGGCTGGGCGTCCAGGATGTGCTGTTAAAACCAGTGAAAGATTTCGATCGCCTGCGTGAGACCGTTTATGCCTGCCTGTATCCCGCGATGTTTAGTTCACGTGTGGAAGAGGAAGAGCGTTTATTTGAGGACTGGGACGCGCTGGTCAGTAATCCGACCGCCGCATCGAGACTGCTGCAGGAGCTACAGCCTCCGGTGCAACAGGAAATGTCACATTGCCGCATTCATTATCGACAGCTGGTATCGGCGGATAAGCCGGGGCTGGTGCTCGATATTGCGCCGCTCTCGGAAAATGATTTGGCTTTCTATTGTCTGGATGTCACACGAGCAGGGGATAATGGCGTGCTGGCGGCTTTATTACTGCGCGCGCTATTCAATAGCCTGCTGCAAGAGCAACTGGCGCATCAGGGGCAACGGCTACCTGAAATGGGGAGTCTGTTAAAACAGGTCAATCAGTTACTCCGCCAGGCGAATCTTCCCGGTCAGTTCCCTTTGCTGGTGGGTTATTACCACAGTGGACTGAAAAATTTAATTCTGGTGTCCGCAGGGCTCAATGGCACGTTGAATACTGGTGAGCATCAAATTCAGATAAGTAATGGCGTTCCTTTAGGGACGCTGGGCGATGCCTATCTTAACCAAATTAGCCAGCGCTGCGCCTCATGGCAGTGCCAAATTTGGGGGGCCGGGGGGCGTTTACGCTTAATGTTGTCTGCGGAATGAGCAATTGCGTTAATATCTAAGCAGACGGCATTACCTGCAGCCCTATACTGGTGGTACCATCGAGCAGTTTTATGCGTAAAAGTCCTAATTCGAGGCTATCGGAACCTTTTCAGACCAGTGAATACGCGGTTGACTGATATACTCGACACGTTATTTGTAACGAGAAGTTTAAAAAACAAACAGTCCAGGAGATTTCAATGGCTGCCCTTAATTCTAAAGTCAAAAAAGCGGTTATCCCGGTAGCGGGATTAGGCACCAGGATGCTGCCTGCCACCAAAGCAATTCCAAAAGAAATGCTGCCGCTGGTAGATAAGCCGTTAATTCAGTACGTTGTTAATGAATGTATCGCTGCAGGAATTACTGAAATTGTTCTGGTAACGCACTCATCGAAAAACTCTATCGAAAACCATTTCGATACCAGTTTTGAGCTGGAAGCGATGCTGGAAAAACGTGTAAAACGCCAGCTTCTGGAAGAAGTGCAGTCTATTTGCCCGCCGCACGTGACAATTATGCAAGTTCGTCAGGGCCTGGCGAAAGGCCTTGGTCACGCCGTGCTGTGCGCCCATCCGGTAGTGGGTGATGAGCCGGTAGCGGTTATTCTGCCAGACGTTATTCTGGATGAATTTGAGTCCGATCTGAGCCGTGATAACCTTGCGGAGATGATCTCTCGTTTTGATGAGACTGGCGCCAGCCAGATTATGGTTGAGCCTGTCGAGGATGTGACCGCGTATGGCGTGGTCGATTGCAAAGGCGAATCCCTGAAGCCGGGCGAAAGCGTGCCGATGGTGGGCGTGGTCGAGAAGCCAAAAGCTGACGTTGCGCCGTCCAACCTGGCGGTAGTGGGGCGCTATGTCCTCAGCGCAGATATTTGGCCGCTGCTGGCGAAGACCCCTCCGGGCGCCGGTGATGAAATTCAGCTGACTGACGCGATTGATATGCTGATCGAGAAAGAAACGGTTGAAGCTTATCATATGAAAGGCAAGAGCCATGACTGCGGCAATAAGCTTGGCTACATGCAGGCGTTTGTCGAATATGGTATTCGTCACAAGACGCTTGGTGACGATTTTAAAGCCTGGCTGGAAACCGCGGTGACGAAGTAATCCGCAGCGCGATTAAAAGCCAGAAACCGGGAGCGCGTCAGCGACTCCCGGTTTTGTTTATCGAGCCTGAGGGCAAAAAAAATCCCGCCGGAGCGGGATTTTTAATATTGCGACAACGGAGATTAGATCAGGAAATCGTCCAGTGATTTACCTTGTTCGTCCATTGCTTTTTTGATCACCGCAGGAGTACGGCCCTGGCCAGTCCAGGTTTTGGTTTCGCCGTTTTCGTCTACATAGCTATATTTAGCCGGACGTGCAGCACGCTTAGTTTTGGTACCGGCTTTAACGGCAGCCATAGTGCTCAGCAGTTCATTCGGGTCAATACCGTCAGCAATCAGCATTTCACGGTATTGCTGCAGCTTACGCGTACGCTCTTCAATTTCTGCTGCGGCGGCGTTTTCTTCTTCACGGCGCTCGTTAACAACGACTTCTAATTTTTCCAGCATTTCTTCGAGCGTTTCAAGGGTGCATTCTCTTGCCTGCGCACGAAGAGTACGGATGTTGTTCAAAATTTTAAGTGCTTCGCTCATTGTAGTAATCTCAAACTTATATTGTGGGGTGGTTTGTTGAACTAATAATAGAGCGATAAAATGCGTTGTGCAATAGGGGAGAATGTAAGGAATTCAAAATTACTGGTTATTTGTCGCGGGAATTAATTAATTTAAGTTAAAATTCTCGTGCCGCTTCACATCTTTGCTCCTTATAGCCATGAGCAGGGGGCCAGCTAAAACACTGAGACCATATGCTTTTTCTGAGGTTCAGTGAGAAAAATTATCCTTTGCATGGGTAAATAACCCTCGTCAGTATTAGCGCATTTTTGGTTACGCGCCTTAATATAAAACAACCCGCAAGCCCGCTTATAGTGCATGGATACTGGTCCTATAAGCACGAAAAGACAATGGTTACCTCACCGATAGCGTAACGGGGCGTACAAATAATGGCCCTGTAAATTCAATTCATCCACGTCACCCTTTCCGTTTCCATGCCCTTCAGCGCTGCGACAATACCCCTGCGGAAAGGGCGGCTGTACGCATAAAATATGGTACAATCGCCGCCGCGATAAAACACTTTGATTGGGGTCACGCAGCCGATGGCACAACTTTATTTCTACTACTCTGCAATGAATGCAGGTAAGTCGACCGCTCTGTTGCAATCTTCGTACAATTACCAGGAGCGGGGGATGCGTACCATCGTTTATACCGCTGAGATAGATGACCGCTTCGGTGCTGGAAAAGTCAGCTCGCGTATCGGCCTCTCCTCGCCGGCCCGGTTGTATAATCCGCAGACGTCGCTATTTAACGATATTGCGGCAGAGCACAAGCTTAAGCCGATTCACTGCGTGCTGGTGGATGAAAGCCAGTTTCTGACGCGCGAACAGGTTCATGAGCTGTCCGAAGTTGTCGATACACTGGATATTCCGGTGCTGTGCTATGGACTGCGGACGGATTTTCGCGGCGAGCTCTTTACCGGTAGCCAGTATTTGCTGGCATGGTCCGATAAACTGGTGGAGCTGAAAACCATTTGCTTCTGCGGCCGTAAGGCGAGCATGGTGCTACGTCTCGATCAAGAGGGGCGACCTTATAATGAAGGCGAGCAGGTTGTCATCGGCGGCAATGAGCGGTATGTGTCCGTCTGTCGTAAGCATTATAAAGAGGCGCTGAGCGTGGGTTCTTTAACCCAGGTACAAAACCAGCGTTATTCCTGCTGAGTTGCTCAGAAGCTCATACAGGCGCCTGTGGGCGCCTTTTTTATACTCTGGAAGGCTGGAGCTCGGGATTGGCTGACAAGCAGGCATAAAAAAGCCCCGTCATCTGACGGGGCTTGCAGTATGTTTACCGTTGTTGATTAAGCGGATTTCTTCGCTTTTTTCTCAGCTTTCACCGGAGCCGCGTCGGTTTTCGCAGCAGTTTCGCCTTCGACGAACTCGCGGCCGTAGTAGGTATCCAGCAGAATCTGTTTCAGTTCGGAGATCAGCGGGTAGCGCGGGTTAGCGCCGGTGCACTGGTCATCGAATGCATCTTCAGACAGCTTATCAACGTTAGCCAGGAAGTCAGCTTCCTGAACGCCAGCTTCGCGGATAGATTTCGGAATTCCCAGCTCAGCTTTGATGCTTTCCAGCCATGCCAGCAGTTTCTCGATCTTCGCTGCGGTGCGGTCGCCCGGTGCAGAGAGACCCAGGTGATCGGCGATTTCAGCGTAGCGACGACGAGCCTGCGGACGGTCGTACTGGCTGAACGCAGTCTGCTTGGTCGGGTTGTCATTCGCGTTGTAGCGAATAACGTTGCAGATCAGCAGGGCGTTGGCCAGACCGTGCGGAATATGGAACTGAGAGCCCAGTTTGTGCGCCATGGAGTGACACACGCCGAGGAAGGCGTTCGCAAACGCGATACCGGCGATAGTCGCAGCACTGTGTACGCGCTCACGGGCAACCGGGTTCTTGGAACCTTCGTGGTAGGAAGCCGGCAGGTACTCTTTCAGCAGTTTCAACGCCTGCAGAGCCTGGCCGTCAGAGAACTCAGAAGCCAGCACGGAAACGTAAGCTTCCAGGGCGTGAGTCACCGCATCCAGACCACCGAACGCACACAGCGATTTCGGCATATCCATCACCAGGTTGGCATCGACGATGGCCATATCTGGGGTCAGCGCGTAGTCTGCCAGCGGATATTTCTGACCGGTTGCGTCATCGGTCACTACGGCGAACGGCGTCACTTCAGAACCGGTACCGGAGGTGGTGGTGATGGCGACCATCTTGGCTTTGACGCCCATTTTCGGGAACTTGTAGATACGTTTACGGATATCCATAAAGCGCAGCGCCAGTTCTTCGAAGTGGGTTTCCGGATGTTCGTACATGACCCACATGATTTTCGCCGCATCCATCGGGGAACCGCCGCCCAGCGCGATGATGACGTCTGGTTTGAAGGAGTTCGCCAGATCGGCACCTTTACGTACGATGGTCAGGGTCGGGTCAGCTTCAACTTCGAAGAAGACTTCGGTTTCAACGCCCGCTGCTTTCAGTACGGAAGTGATCTGATCGGCATAGCCGTTGTTGAACAGGAAGCGGTCAGTCACGATCAGCGCGCGTTTGTGACCATCAGTAATCACTTCATCCAGTGCGATTGGCAGGGAGCCACGACGGAAGTAGATAGATTTCGGAAGTTTGTGCCACAACATGTTTTCAGCTCGCTTAGCAACGGTTTTCTTGTTGATCAGGTGTTTCGGACCAACGTTTTCAGAGATGGAGTTACCACCCCAGGAACCACAACCCAGAGTCAGGGAAGGCGCGAGTTTGAAGTTGTACAGGTCACCGATACCACCCTGAGAAGCCGGGGTGTTGATCAGGATACGTGCGGTTTTCATCATCTGGCCGAAGTAAGCCACGCGAGCCGGCTGGTTGTCCTGGTCGGTGTACAGGCAAGAGGTGTGACCGATACCGCCCATGGCAACCAGTTTTTCTGCTTTGGTGACCGCGTCTTCGAAATCTTTCGCACGATACATCGCCAGCGTCGGAGACAGTTTTTCGTGAGCAAACGGTTCACTTTCGTCAACGTTGGTCACTTCGCCAATCAGGATCTTAGTCGTAGCCGGAACGGTGAAGCCTGCGAGTTCCGCGATTTTTGCCGCTGGCTGACCAACGATAGCAGCGTTCAGCGCGCCATTTTTCAGGATGATGTCCTGAACCGCTTTCAGCTCTTTACCCTGCAGCAGATAGCCGCCGTGGCTGGCGAAACGTTCGCGAACCGCGTCATACACTGAATCAACGACGACAACAGACTGCTCAGAAGCACAGATAACGCCGTTATCGAAGGTTTTAGACATCAGAACGGAAGCAACAGCACGTTTGATATCAGCCGTTTCATCAATGACCACCGGGGTGTTACCGGCACCAACGCCGATAGCTGGTTTACCGGAGCTGTACGCCGCTTTCACCATACCTGGACCACCGGTCGCAAGGATCAGGTTGATGTCCGGGTGATGCATCAGCGCGTTAGACAGTTCTACGGACGGCTGATCGATCCAGCCGATCAGGTCTTTCGGCGCGCCAGCCGCGATGGCAGCCTGCAGTACGATATCAGCCGCTTTGTTGGTGGCTTCTTTTGCACGCGGGTGCGGAGAGAAAATGATGGCGTTACGTGTCTTCAGGCTGATGAGCGATTTGAAGATGGCTGTTGAAGTCGGGTTAGTGGTCGGTACGATACCGCAGATGATGCCGATCGGTTCAGCGATAGTGATGGTACCAAAGGTGTCGTCTTCTGACAGGACGCCACAGGTTTTTTCATCTTTATATGCGTTGTAAATGTATTCGGAAGCGAAGTGGTTTTTGATCACTTTGTCTTCAACGATGCCCATGCCGGATTCGGCAACGGCCATTTTAGCGAGAGGGATTCGAGCATCTGCAGCGGCCAGAGCGGCAGCGCGGAAGATTTTATCGACTTGTTCTTGAGTGAAACTGGCATATTCACGCTGGGCTTTCTTGACACGCTCAACAAGCGCGTTCAGTTCAGCGATATTAGTAACAGCCATAATGCTCTCCTGATAATGTTAAACTTTTTTAGTAAATCAGTCGCTCGATTCGACATTATAGACAGGCTGTTAACAGCTTGCATGTAAATGTTTATGTAGAAAAATCAGGACACTGTTTTACCGATTTACTAAAAAAGCTCTATTACTTTAACTTTCAGGTCATGCTGCCTTCCACTCTGTTGGTGTCATCAAGATTACTCACTTCTGAGTACAAAATACGTGATTTAGATCAAGTATTGGCGTGGCTGATACCTTTCAGCTGGCTGCTTTTTAACCGATTCGATCAAGTGTAATGGAAGGGTTTTGAAATTAAAAAAACGATTAGCATTAAAGCTACAAATAACTAACATTCGATACATATCACCGGGTTATGCATATTTATAATGAATATTGCATGCAAAAAGCGTATGTTTCGCGCAGTTATTTTATGCTGTTAATAGTCAACCGCCAATTTTGATGATGCTGCGGAGCCCATTGTGACTCAACCACTGTTCGATTTTGCTACCTATTTCAAGTTTTTCATTGGCTTATTTGCCCTGGTCAACCCGGTCGGCATCATTCCGGTGTTTATCAGTATGACCAGCTACCAACCGGCAGCGGTGCGCAACAAGACCAACCTGACCGCAAACCTGTCGGTGGCGATCATCCTCCTGACGTCGTTGTTTCTCGGCGATGGCATTCTGCAGATTTTTGGCATCTCGATTGATTCCTTCCGCATTGCCGGCGGCATCCTGGTGGTGACCATTGCGATGTCGATGATCAGCGGCAAGCTCGGCGAAGATAAGCAGAACAAGCAGGAGAAGTCGGAGACGGCGGTCCGGGAGAGCATCGGCGTCGTGCCTCTCGCGCTCCCTTTAATGGCCGGACCGGGGGCAATCAGTTCAACCATTGTCTGGGGCACCCGATATCATTCCTGGGTGCACCTGGTCGGGTTCTCACTGGCGATAGCGGTATTCGCTCTTTGCTGCTGGGGCATTTTCCGAATGGCGCCGTGGCTGGTTCGTCTGCTGGGACAGACGGGAATCAACGTCATCACCCGTATCATGGGGTTGCTGCTGATGGCCCTGGGGATCGAGTTTATCGTAACCGGTATTAAAGCGCTGTTCCCCGGACTGCTTAATTAGTGGAACACCATGCAAGCGTGGAGGCTTCACTTCGCGCTTGCGCGATTATTAGCAAAACCTATTAACCAGCGCGAGATCGGCTGTTGAGATAACGTTTTGCGATAATATCTTTAAATCCATATTTTTCATTAAGATATCTGTTTTTGTTCATTGTTTTCCCCTCACGCTCTTCCTGCCTGCGATGTTATTTTCTTCACATCATTCTCTGGCACTTGCTGTCGGATCATCGAAATGATATTAGTAATTTTAACAAGGCAGTAGATGAATGTGCTAAAAAGTAACCTGTTGTTAAATTTTTGTACAAAAAAGCACCTTTTAGCCGATGCTCGATTCTCAACGCGATTAAAAAATCATATCACTATGATTAACAATGATATTTTTTTGTCGGTAGTCCGCGAAGATCTTGAGCATCGCGGGCAATATCGGCGATAAAAGAGAATCCGGTAACATATTTGCAAATTGCATTGGCGGAGGTGTTTACCTTTTGGTAATTTCCGCCGTTATCGTCTGCTGAATTATATGCGTAAATGAGAATTATTATTAATAATCTCACTGCGCCGGAACTGCCCTCCAGCGAGGGGGCAAAGAATCGACGTTAAGGCTGCCGTTCGAGCGGTCGTAATAAATAAGTCGGTGATAGCAATCTGCCAATCGCAAACGCTCCTGCGTTGGACAGATCCCCGCAAACGGGAAAAAAACAGGCTGGTTAAAAAACCAGTAATTATAATGACTGGAGTTACAACACAATGACCATCATCACTAAAAAACGTTTGATCGCCGCGGGAGTGCTATCCGCACTGCTTGCCGGCAATATGGCTATGGCAGCGGATGTCCCGGCCGGTGTGCAGTTGTCGGATAAGCAAACGCTGGTGCGAAATAGCGGCGCTGAGCCGCAATCGCTGGACCCGAATAAAATTGAAGGGGTACCCGAGGCCAATATTAGCCGCGACCTCTTCGAAGGCTTGCTGAATACTTCGCCGAAAGATGGCCACCCGATCCCTGGCGTAGCAGAGAGCTGGGATAATAAAGATTTTAAAGTCTGGACCTTCCATCTGCGTAAAGATGCGAAATGGTCTAACGGCGAGCCGGTTACTGCTCAGGACTTCGTCTACAGCTGGCAGCGTCTGGTGGATCCGAAAACCGCTTCTCCTTATGCCAGCTATCCGCAATATGGTCATATCGTTAACGTCGACGACATCATTGATGGCAAGAAAGCGCCGAGCGAACTGGGCGTAAAAGCCATTGACGACCACACGCTGGAAGTTACCCTCAGCGAGCCAGTCCCTTATTTTTATAAGCTGCTGGTTAACCCGGCGATGTCTCCTGTCTACAAACCGGCTATTGAAAAATTTGGCGAGAAATGGACACAGCCTGGCAATATCGTCACCAACGGGGCGTATACTCTGAAAGACTGGGTGGTCAACGAACGTATCGTGATGGAGCGCAACCCGCACTACTGGGATAATGCTAAAACCGTCATTAACACCGTTACCTGGCTGCCGACCTCTTCCGAAGTGACCTATGTTAACCGCTATCGCAGCGGTGAACTGGACATGACCTATAACCAGCTGCCGATCGAACTCTTCCAGAAGCTGAAAAAAGAGATCCCCAACGAGCTGCACGTCGACCCGTATCTGTGTACCTATTATTACGAAATCAACAACCAGAAAGCGCCGTTTACCGACGTACGCGTCCGTACCGCGCTGAAGCTGGGTCTGGATCGCGACATTATTGCTAATAAAGTGAAAGGACAGGGCGATCTGCCGGCCTACGGCTACACGCCGCCGTACACCGATGGTGCGAAGCTGAGCGAGCCGGAATGGTTTACGTGGTCGCAGGAAAAACGCAACGAAGAAGCGAAAAAACTGCTGGCCGAAGCCGGCTATACCGCGGATAAACCGTTGACCTTTAACCTGCTGTATAACACCTCCGATTTGCACAAGAAGCTGGCGATTGCCGCCGCCTCGCTGTGGCGTAAAAACCTGGGCATTGACGTGAAGCTGGTTAACCAGGAGTGGAAAACGTTCCTCGATACCCGTCACCAGGGCACCTATGACGTGGCACGCGCAGGCTGGTGCGCCGACTATAACGAGCCAACTTCCTTCCTGAATACCATGCTCTCTGACAGCTCAATGAACACTGCGCACTATAAGAGCCCGGCGTTCGACAAGATTATGGCTGAATCCGTAAAAGCGTCTGATGAAGCGCAGCGTACGGCAGCCTATGCGAAAGCGGAACAGCAGCTGGACAAAGACAGCGCGATCGTACCGGTCTATTACTACGTCAACGCCCGCCTGGTGAAACCGTGGGTTGGGGGCTATACCGGTAAAGACCCGATGGATAACGTCTATACCAAAGATCTTTACGTTATCAAACATTAATGGCAATACGTGGGGCGGGCCTGTGCTCGCTCCATCGTGTCTTATTTGAGAGCAGTGCAAAGGCACACGCCAGAAGGTACGGGCAATGTTAAAATTTATCTTACGTCGCTGTCTGGAAGCGATTCCGACGCTATTTATTCTTATTACCATCTCATTCTTCATGATGCGTCTGGCACCGGGAAGCCCTTTTACCGGGGAGCGCACCCTGCCGCCGGAAGTCATGGCGAATATTGAAGCAAAATACCATTTAAACGACCCTATCATGACGCAGTACTTCAATTATCTGAAGCAACTGGCGCATGGCGATTTTGGTCCCTCCTTTAAATACAAAGATTATTCGGTCAACGATCTGGTGGCCGCCAGCTTCCCGGTTTCAGCGAAACTGGGCTTCGCCGCCTTTTTACTCGCGGTGGTGATCGGCGTAGCCGCCGGGGTGATAGCCGCTCTGAAGCAAAACACCCGATGGGACTACGCGGTGATGGGGGTAGCCATGACCGGCGTGGTTATTCCGAGCTTTGTGGTGGCGCCGCTGCTGGTGATGATTTTTGCCATTACCCTGCACTGGCTGCCGGGCGGCGGCTGGAACGGCGGAGCGCTGAAATTTATGATCCTGCCGATGGTGGCGCTTTCCCTGGCCTATATCGCCAGTATCGCCCGTATCACCCGCGGCTCGATGATAGAAGTGTTGCACTCTAACTTTATCCGCACCGCGCGGGCAAAAGGGCTGCCGATGCGCCGCATTATTTTGCGCCATGCGCTGAAGCCGGCGCTGCTGCCGGTGCTCTCCTATATGGGGCCAGCTTTCGTGGGCATCATCACCGGCTCAATGGTCATTGAAACCATTTACGGCCTGCCGGGGATCGGCCAGCTGTTCGTTAACGGGGCGCTTAACCGCGACTACTCGCTGGTGCTGAGCCTGACGATCCTCGTTGGCGCCCTGACTATCCTGTTCAACGCCATCGTTGACGTGCTGTACGCCGTTATCGATCCGAAGATTCGCTACTGAAGCCGGAGTTCGCCATGATGTTAAGTAAGAAAAATAGCGAGGCGCTGGAAAACTTCAGTGAGAAGCTGGAAGTGGAGGGGCGTAGCCTCTGGCAGGACGCGCGTCGCCGCTTTATGCACAACCGCGCTGCGGTGACCAGCCTGATCATGCTGGTGCTTATTGCGCTGTTTGTCACCTTTGCGCCGATGGTGTCGTCGTTCTCCTACTTCGATACCGACTGGGGCATGATGTCCAATGCCCCGGATATGGCTTCAGGCCACTACTTCGGAACCGACTCCTCCGGGCGCGACCTGCTGGTGCGCGTGGCGATTGGCGGGCGCATTTCGCTGATGGTCGGGGTGGCGGCGGCGCTGGTGGCGGTGATCCTCGGCACGCTGTACGGTTCGCTTTCCGGTTATCTCGGCGGCAAAGTGGATTCGGTGATGATGCGTCTGCTGGAGATCCTCAACTCCTTCCCGTTTATGTTCTTCGTCATCCTGCTGGTGACCTTTTTTGGTCAGAATATCCTGCTGATCTTTGTTGCCATCGGCATGGTTTCCTGGCTGGATATGGCGCGTATCGTGCGCGGACAGACCTTGAGCCTGAAGCGTAAAGAGTTTATCGAAGCCGCGCAGGTCGGTGGGGTCTCCACGGCCAGCATCGTGCTGCGCCATATCGTCCCCAACGTACTGGGGGTGGTGGTAGTGTACGCCTCGCTGCTGGTCCCCAGCATGATCCTCTTCGAATCCTTCCTCAGCTTCCTCGGGCTGGGAACCCAGGAGCCGCTCAGCAGTTGGGGAGCATTGCTCAGCGATGGCGCCAACTCAATGGAAGTCTCGCCCTGGCTGCTGCTGTTCCCGGCGGGTTTCCTGGTGGTGACCCTGTTCTGTTTCAACTTTATCGGCGATGGTCTGCGTGATGCCCTCGACCCGAAAGACCGCTAAGGAGCGCTGCCATGACCATGATTGAAACGGCAAAGGCGCCGCAAGCGCAGAGTCACAGCGGCTTGCTGCTGGACGTGAAAGATCTCCGCGTCACCTTTAAAACGCCGGATGGCGATGTCACCGCCGTCAATGACCTGAACTTCACCCTGCAGGCGGGCGAGACGCTCGGCATTGTGGGCGAATCTGGCTCCGGTAAATCGCAAACCGCCTTCGCTCTGATGGGGCTGCTGGCGGCTAACGGCCGCATCGGAGGATCCGCCACCTTTAACGGTCGGCAGATCCTCAATTTGCCCGAGCGTGAACTGAACAAACTGCGCGCCGAGCAAATCTCGATGATTTTCCAGGATCCGATGACCTCTCTTAACCCGTATATGCGGGTGGGCGAGCAGTTAATGGAAGTCCTGATGTTGCATAAAGGACTGAGCAAAGCCGAAGCGTTTGAAGAGTCGGTGAAGATGCTCGATGCGGTAAAAATGCCGGAAGCGCGCAAGCGCATGAAGATGTTTCCGCACGAGTTTTCCGGCGGGATGCGCCAGCGCGTGATGATTGCCATGGCGCTGCTGTGTCGGCCGCGGCTGCTGATTGCGGATGAACCCACCACCGCGCTGGACGTCACCGTGCAGGCGCAGATCATGACGCTGTTGAATGAGCTTAAACGCGAATTCAATACGGCTATCATCATGATCACCCACGACCTCGGGGTGGTGGCCGGGATCTGCGATAAAGTGCTGGTGATGTACGCCGGGCGCACCATGGAGTACGGTCAGGCGCGTGATGTCTTCTATCAACCGTCACATCCATACTCTATTGGCCTGTTGAATGCAGTTCCTCGTCTGGATGCCGAGGGCGATGCGTTGTTAACCATCCCTGGCAACCCGCCAAACCTGCTGCGATTGCCGAAAGGCTGTCCATTCCAGCCGCGCTGCCCGCACGCCATGGAGCAGTGTAGCAGCGCACCGCCGCTGGAGTCGTTCGCGCCAGGCCGCCTGCGCGCCTGCTTTAAACCGGTGGGGGATCTGCTATGAACGCCGTAACTGAACAACGAAAAGTCCTGCTTGAAATTGCCGACCTGAAGGTGCACTTCGATATCAAAGATGGCAAGCAGTGGTTCTGGCAGCCGTCGAAAACGCTGAAAGCAGTGGATGGCGTGACGTTGCGCCTCTATGAGGGGGAAACCCTCGGTGTGGTAGGGGAGTCAGGCTGCGGCAAATCGACCTTCGCCCGCGCCATTATTGGCCTGGTGAAAGCGACCGATGGCAAAGTGGCCTGGCTTGGGAAAGATCTGCTGGGTATGAAGCAGGAAGAGTGGCGCGATGTGCGCAGCGATATCCAGATGATCTTCCAGGATCCGCTGGCCTCGCTGAATCCGCGCATGACCATCGGGGAGATTATCGCTGAACCGCTGCGCACCTATCATCCGAAGATGTCGCGTCAGGAAGTTCGTGATCGCGTCAAAGCGATGATGATGAAGGTCGGGTTGCTGCCTAATCTGATTAACCGCTATCCGCATGAGTTCTCCGGCGGTCAGTGCCAGCGTATCGGCATCGCGCGGGCGTTGATCCTTGAGCCGAAGCTGATTATCTGCGATGAGCCAGTATCTGCGCTTGACGTGTCGATTCAGGCTCAGGTGGTCAATCTGCTGCAGCAGCTGCAGCGTGAGATGGGGCTGTCGCTGATATTTATCGCCCACGATCTGGCGGTGGTTAAACATATCTCCGACCGCGTCCTGGTGATGTATCTGGGCCATGCGGTGGAGCTGGGCACCTACGACGAGGTGTATCATAATCCGCTGCATCCCTATACCAAAGCGCTGATGTCGGCGGTACCGATCCCCGATCCTGATCTCGAGAAAGCGAAAACTATTCAGTTGCTGGAGGGCGAATTACCCTCGCCAATTAACCCTCCGTCGGGCTGCGTGTTCCGCACCCGCTGCCCGCTCGCCGGGCCAGAGTGTGCGAAAACCCGCCCCGTACTGGAGGGCAGTTTCCGCCATGCGGTTTCCTGCCTTAAGGTAGACCCGTTATAATCTCAGGGGCTGACGCAGGTCAGCCCTTTCTTTTGCGAGGTTAACGAAGTGGGTATGCTTTCTGCCGCTCGTCTGCGGCTTTATCATTTACTTTTCGATCAGAACCGACGTTCCGGCCGCCGCTTCGAAGGGCTGTGCGGACTTTTCGCCTTGCTCAGCGTGCTGGTGATTTTTATCGAGTCGGGGCTGGGCACGCAATATCATCTGACATTAGATGAATGGCATGTTTTCGTCTGGCTGGAGCTGCTGGTGACCGCGGTTTTTACCGTGGAGTACCTGCTGCGTATCGCCACCTGGCCCAATCCGCTCCACTATATTTTTAGCTTTTGGGGACTGATTGACCTGGCGACGATTTTGCCGCTGTATGTGATGTGGCTGTGGCCGGAGATTAGTCTGAATTATGTCTTTGCCTGGCGAGCAATGCGAGCGATCCGCGCGCTGCGTATTCTCAAACTGTTGCGCTTTATGCCTTCGCTCAACGTGTTCTGGCGAGCAATCGTCAGTGCGCGTCACCAGCTGATTCTGTTCTATTCGTTTATCGCCATTGTGATGGTAATTTTCGGTTCGCTAATGTATTTGATCGAGGGGCCGGAGTACGGCTTTACAACGCTCAACGCCTCGGTCTATTGGGCCATCGTGACCATCACCACCGTTGGCTATGGCGATATCACCCCGCATACCCCACTGGGCCGCATTCTGGCGTCGATCCTCATCCTGATCGGCTACTCCATTATTGCGATACCGACCGGGCTTATCACTACCCATATGACCAGCGCCCTGAACCGTCGGCGTCAGCGTCGCCTGTGTCCGCAGTGCCAGCAGGGCGACCATGACGATAACGCCCGTTTTTGTCACGCCTGCGGCCATGCGTTGCCGAAATAAGCTGCCAGCATAAAAAAAGCCTGCCGGGTGAACCGCGGCAGGCTTTTCACTGGATAGTGAGCGTTATTCACGCCACAAAATATGACACAGCTTATGATCTTTTTCACGGCACAGCAGAACACGGGCGAAAATGTCATTAATTTCCCCGCCATCGGTATCCGCCAGGCCAATCACCACTTCGGCGAAGAAATCCGGATTCAGATCGTAATCCACATGCTCTTCCCAGTCTGCGGACGGGTCGAACAGTTCGGCGCCCCCGCGCTCTTCAAACTGCAGGTTAAACAGAATGATGTCCGCCGGGTCGAGGTTGTCGGCCGCCAGCTCGAGGAAGATATCGTAAGCCTGCTCAAGCGTTTCGTCTTCGGTCAGGCGGTTGTTTAAATCCATATCCATGATTGCTACTCATTCGGTATCTGATGGGCACGTTTTACAGCAACGGGCTGAAGAAGTAAAACAGTCGCTCGACGATCCGCTGCCAGAGCGGTCGTTTTAGCCAACGACGGACGTCAAGCAGGCGCGAACGCGAGATATAGTCATCCTGGACCGCCGCCAGATCGCTGCCAAAACCGGCGTCATCAATGACCAGCGTAATCTCAAAATTGAGCCACAGGCTGCGCATATCCAGATTCACCGTCCCCACCAGGCTCAGTTCGCCATCCACCAGCACGCTCTTGGTATGCAACAATCCGCCTTCAAACTGATAAATTTTGACCCCGGCCGCCAGCAGCTCGGTGAAAAAGGCCCGGCTGGCCCAGCCCACCAGCAGTGAATCGTTCTTGCGCGGTAAAATAATACTCACGTCAACGCCGCGCTGGGCGGCGGTACAGATTGCGTGCAGCAGGTCGTCGCTGGGCACGAAGTAAGGTGTCGTCATGATCAGATGCTCTTTCGCCGCGTAGGCGGCGGTGAGGAGCGCCTGATGGATCAGATCTTCCGGAAAGCCCGGGCCGGAGGCGATCGTGTGGATGGTATGCCCGCTGGCCTCTTCGAACGGCATGATATTGACGTCCGGTGGCGGCGGCAGAATGCGCTTTCCGGTTTCGATTTCCCAGTCGCAGGAGTAGACGATGCCCATCGAGGTCGCCACCGGGCCTTCCATCCGCGCCATCAGGTCAATCCACTGGCCGACCCCCGAGTCCTGCTTAAAGTAGCGCGGATCGACCATATTCATGCTGCCGGTATAGGCAATATAGTTATCGATCATCACCATCTTGCGATGTTGACGCAAATCCATCCGGCGCAGGAACACACGCATCAGGTTAACTTTGAGGGCCTCGACGACTTCAATACCGGCGTTACGCATCATCGCCGCCCATGGGCTGCGGAAAAAGGCCACGCTGCCCGCAGAATCGAGCATTAGCCGACAGTGAACCCCACGACGCGCGGCGGCCATCAGCGATTCGGCGACGCTGTCGGCCATACCGCCTGGCTGCCAGATATAAAAGACCATCTCGATATTGTGGCGGGCCAGTTGAATATCGCGGATCAGAGCCTGCATCACGTCGTCAGATTCCGTCAGCAGCTGCAGCTGGTTGCCTTTTACGCCACCAATGCCCTGACGCCGTTCACACAGCTTGAACAGGGATTCTGCCACCGGGCTGTTATCTTCCGCGAAGATATGTTTGCAGGCTTTGAGGTCGTTTAACCATTTGGCCGTCGAGGGCCACATCGCCCTGGCGCGTTCCGCCCGGCGTTTGCCGAGATGCAGTTCGCCAAAGGAGAGATAGGCGATAATCCCCACCAGCGGCAGGATATAAATGATCAGTAACCATGCCATGGCGGACGGGACAGCGCGGCGTTTCATTAGAATTCGTAATGTTACACCGGCGATCAACAGCCAGTACCCCAGAATGACCAGCCAGTTCACCACCGTGTAAAAGGTTGTCATAGATGTAAAATCCTTTTGAATGACGTTATGTGATGAGTTTACGCATCAGTATTTTTCTGGCAAATAAAAACGCAGCGAAAGCGGTAGTCAGTTGCTGGCAGAGGTTTATAATGGAGGCTGTTTTCACTCGTAGAGTCGTTGCAATGAAGCGTAGTAGAACGGAAGTAGGGCGCTGGCGCATGCTGAGACAGGTGAATCGCCGTAAAGCGCGCTGGCTGGAAGCCCAATCGCGCCGCAATATGCGGATCCTTGCTATCAGGAAGGGACTGGTGAAACGGCAGCGTCATGCTCTGCTGTTTATTTTCCCCGACTGTTAAGTGAGCAGATTAACGGCACCGTGAGCGGTGCCGTTGTCGTTTTATTAGCCCTGCGCTGAATTATCGTTATCATTGCCATCTTGACATCATTATTTTGCTCGACTGCGGTGCAACGACAGTTTGCGCCTGGCTTGCTTTCACGTCTCATTAAAATAGGCATGTCACGTTATTCCGGGCGGTTTGTTTCAGGCAGAACCTATTCCTGCCGCCACAGGAATTAATTGCCATGCAGTATTTATTGTTACCCAGACAGGAGCGGCGCTGTCGAATGCATGCCCACATTGGCCAGCAGATGCAGCCTGAAGTAAGTTGAGAAGAATGATGAAACAGGCGCAGTCAGATCATGGCGCATGAGGCTAAGCGTGCCGCTCCTGGTCTTAAATAATCTGCGCCTGTTTGTTTGCCTTTCAGAACGGTTGTCTGGATAACGCGCCTGAATAAAATGCACGCTATTACGCGTGCATTACTTTATTTTGCATAGGCTTCAGTGGATAAAGTGATGGTCACGTTATCACTTACCGCGGGCACATACTTATCAAGCTTGAAGTCTGAACGTTTGATTACCCCTGTTGCATCAAATCCAATCGCCTCTTTTTTCACCATTGGATGCATGTCCTGCTTATTGAGGGTTGCATGCAGAACTACCGGTTTGGTGATGCCTTTAATGGTCAGGTTACCTTCGACATCATATTTATTGTCGCCCTTGCTTTCCACTTTGGTACTCCGGAAAGTAGCCTCGGGAAACGTTTTGACATCAAAGTATTCTTTGCCTAAAAATTCATCGGTTAACGCTTTAACATGCGTGTCAATGGTTTTTACCGGCAGAGTAACGCTAACAGAAGATTTTTCAGGGTTCTCTTTGTCAAAAGATAATTTCCCTGAAACATCAGAGATATAGGCGGTAGGGTTAGAGAAACCGAAATGATTCCAGGCAATCACCACCGACGTGTGCTGCGGATCCAGGTTATATTCCGTCGCCGCAGCTTGTGATACAGGGATATATAAGGCAAGCAGAGAAAGAAATACTGTTTTTTTCAGAACGTTCACAAAAAAGTCCTCAAAATGAGCAAGTACACAAAGGGTAGCTTAAAAAGAGGGAAGTCTTATTGAAAACATTTGTTATTCCCTTTCAAAATTTTTAATCAAGCACGAATAACCCTACAGTAACGCAGCGTGAACTTTACGCAAGGCAATTAATAGAAGTTAAAAAATGATCATCGGCAATTTTAACCTGACGGTGAGATTTTTATTGGGCCATGTCAGGATATTGTGTGTGGTTATATCATTGCGGGGCTATTTTCCCTGGGGAGAGAAATCACCGCGAGCCTGAATGCAGGAAGGTTGTTTAAGACCGGTTCAGTACCTTGCGAAAACCGGACATTAATCCCCGTTTATTCCATGGCTTAATATCGGCAGGGAGAAATTACCCGCATCAACATGCTTATCCAGTCAATGTAAAAAAGAGCAATAACCATAAATTAGGCATTTATCCAATCTAATGTCGATGTTAAACGAATAAATGTCGATATATTATTCTGTGTTATTTATTTTTTTGTAGTCATTTCTTTTTAATTCTTCCTGGCGTTTTTTTAGCTTTATCACAATAGTGTCGCGCAAAAAACAATCAATAAATAAATAAAATACAAGATCTTACATAACGTACTTACACAATTTATTAACAATTAAATATAATTCCCGACATCGATGTTTTATCGCCATTTTCTATCCCGGCATTATGCTTCATTTATGCCGTTTGGCTTACTGCGGGGAAAACATCGATAGTTAAATAAGAAATAGTTTTATTTCATGGTGTTATCAGGAGAGTTATTATGTCAAATACGAATCCCCGCTCATCCGGCTGGTTAGGCCTGTGGTGCCTGCTGGTCGGTGTGATACTGCTTGCGACAGGCCTGTTCTTTGTCATCGGCGGTTATAAACTGGTTTCCCTGGGGGGAAGCTGGTATTTCCTTATTGCCGGGGTTATTACCCTGCTCGCCGCGATTCAGTTTTTCCGCCGCAGGTCGTCCGCGGTGTGGCTGTTTGCTCTGGTATTCGTGGGTACCCTGATTTGGGCACTGTTTGATGCCGGCTTCGACTTCTGGCCGCTCGTTTCCCGTTTGATGGTACCCGCCGGGTTGATGCTGCTGGCGGCGGCCACCTGGCCTGCGCTACGTAAGCATGAAGGAAAGCCTTACAGCACCAAAGGGGCATGGGGGGTCTGCGTTGTTCTGGTTATCGCCATGGGCGTCACCTTTGTTCAGATGTTTCAGCCCCATCCCACAGTGGCGTTCAGCGGCGAGAAATTACCGCTGGTGCCGGTAAAAGAAGACGCTAAACAGCAAAACTGGGACCACTACGGCAATACTGCCGGCGGTAGCCGCTTTGTGGCGTTGGACCAGATCACGCGTGACAATGTAAAAAACCTGAAACCCGTCTGGACCTTCCATACTGGCGACACCCCGTTAAGCCCGGATGGCAATGGCGCAGAAGATCAGCAAACACCGCTGCAGGTAGGCGATCGTGTTTTCCTCTGTACCCCGCATAACAATGTGATCGCCGTCGATGCCGATAGTGGAAAAGAGATCTGGAGAGCGGAAATTAATGCGAAATCCGCCATCTGGATGCGCTGCCGAGGCCTGGCGTATTTTGATGCGACGAAGCCACTGACGCAGCCCACTGTGGCAGGCTCCTCCCCGGTTCTGCCGGCACAGGTCGCGCCAGGTGCAGCATGCCAGCGTCGCATCCTGATGAATACGATTGATGACAGATTGATCGCCTTAGACGCAGATAACGGCCAATTCTGCCCGGACTTCGGGACGAACGGCAGCGTGAATCTGCGGGAAGGGATGGGCGCTGCGGCAGATCCAAGCTATGTGTTGACTTCAGCCCCGACGCTGGCTGGCACCACGGTGGTGGTTGGAGGCCGCGTGGCGGATAACGTCAGTACTGACATGCCTGGCGGCGTGGTGCGCGGTTATGACGTGATTACCGGCCAGCAGCGCTGGGCATTTGATCCGCGTAATCCGGATCCCAATCATGTTCTGCAACCGGGGGAACATTACAAACGCAGTTCCGCTAACTCCTGGGCGCCCATGTCATGGGATGCGTCGATGAATACCCTCTTTATTCCGATGGGGAGCTCCTCTGTTGACCTGTGGGGCGCGGACCGTATTCAGGGCGATCACAAATACGCCACTTCAATCCTGGCGCTGGATGCGACCACCGGGAAAGAGAAGTGGGTATACAAGACCGTGCGTAACGATCTGTGGGACTTCGATGTCCCGATGCAGCCAAGCCTGGTCGATTTCCCGACCAAAGAGGGCAACAAACCCGCCGTGGTGGTGGGGACCAAAGCGGGTCAAATCTATGTACTTGATCGCCTGACGGGTCAACCGCTTACCGAAGTGAAAGAGGTCCCGGTGAAACCGGCTGATATCCCAAATGAACAATATCCGGCGACGCAGCCGCGCTCTGTTGGGATGCCGCAGATTGGGGCGGAAACCCTGAAAGAATCTGATATGTGGGGGGCAACGCCGTTTGATCAGCTGGTCTGTCGTATCAGCTTCAAATCGATGCGTTATGACGGGCTGTACACCATGCCGGGGACCGATGTTTCCCTCAGCTTCCCGGGCTCTTTGGGAGGAATGAACTGGGGCAGCCTGTCTACCGATCCGAACAACCACTATATCTTCGTCAATGATATGCGTCTGGGTCTGTGGGTGCAGCTGATTAAGCAGGACCCACAAAGCGCGGTGGCTAACACCGGTGGTGAAGCGGTGAACGCCGGGATGGGGGCGGTCCCGATGAAAGGAACACCGTACTCGGTCAACAAAAACCGTTTCATGTCGCCGCTGGGGATCCCATGTCAGAAACCGCCGTTTGGTACGCTGTCCGCGATTGACCTGAAAACACAGAAAATCGTCTGGCAGGTGCCGGTCGGTACCGTCCAGGATACCGGTCCGTTTGGCATAAAAATGCGTGCTCAGATGCCGATCGGTATGCCGACGCTGGGTGGAACCCTGGCAACTCAGGGCGGCCTGGTGTTCATTGCCGGAACCCAGGACTATTACCTGCGCGCCTTCGATTCATCTACGGGTGAAGAAGTCTGGAAAGCCCGTCTTCCGGTAGGAAGCCAGGGGGGACCCATCAGCTATGTTTCGCCGAAGACCGGCAAACAATACATTTTGATTTCCGCCGGTGGAGCCCGCCAGTCGCCGGATCGCGGTGACTACGTGATTGCCTATGCGCTCGATAAGTAACAGATAATTGGATCAGCGATAACGATCAGAGGCCCCCGCCGGACAGCGGGGGCTTTTGATATTAATGCAGGGATGGTGAGGCGTTAGGCGACGATGTTGAGGCAGGAGAGGGGATCTGACCCTGTACAGGACATGTCAGTGAGAGAACAGCCAAACTTTTCGCGTGATGGAAAAGGGCGACATTTTAATGTTGTGTACCAAAATGCGCCCTTTAATCTGATGGCCTGGTGTCTTTTTTATGGCTAACCAGAAAAATAGCAGGGAATATTTATCAAAACACTTTCTTATAAGGCTTAACAGAGACCTGGCGGTAGACGCCAGCCGCAATATACGGATCATCATTGGCCCAGGACTGCGCCGCTTCCAGCGACTCAAACTCGGCAATCACCGTTGAGCCGCTGAACCCTGCTGCGCCCGGTTCGTTGCTGTCAACGGCCGGCATTGGCCCGGCGGTAAGCAGCCGGCCTTCATCGTGTAAGAGTTGCAGACGCGCGAGATGCGCAGGGCGAACCGAGAGCCGCTTTTCCAGAGAATCGGCGATATCTTCAGCGTAGATAACGTAAAGCACGGCAAAGCTCCTTATCAATAATCAGGCGAATTACGTTAAGTTAAACCGCCCTGGACTGCAATGCAAAGATGCATACCGGTGTCGAATGCGCTGCCGACGCGGCTTTTTTCTGCAAATGGTGGCAAAAATTGACTCAGGTTAAGACGCCTTATTGAATATGATTGCTATTTGCATTTAAAATCGGAGCATCATTTTTCAACAGAAACGACTATGAGCGCAATGACCCTTGATTTACCTCGCCGCTTCCCGTGGCCAACGCTGCTGTCCGTGGCTATCCACGGTGCCGTTGTGGCGGGGCTGCTTTATACCTCGGTACATCAGGTTATTGAACAGCCTTCTCCGACGCAGCCGATTGAGATTACGATGGTCGCGCCGGCCGATCTTGAACCGCCCCCGGCGGCACAGCCAGTCGTGGAGCCCGTTGTCGAACCTGATCCTGAGCCGGAACCCGAGGTGGTGCCTGAACCGCCGAAAGAGGCGCCGGTGGTGATCCATAAACCGGAACCGAAGCCGAAGCCTAAACCCAAACCGAAACCCAAGCCGGAGAAAAAGGTTGAGCAGCCGAAGCGGGACGTGAAGCCGGCAGCAGAGCCGCGTCCGGCCTCGCCGTTTGAAAACAACAACACGACGCCAGCGCGCACCGCGCCAAGCACCTCGACCGCGGCCGCCAAACCCACCGTTACTGCCCCGAGCGGCCCGCGGGCGATCAGCCGTGTCCAGCCGACCTATCCGGCCCGCGCCCAGGCGCTGCGCATCGAAGGGACGGTACGGGTGAAGTTTGACGTGACGCCAGATGGCCGAATCGACAACCTACAGATCCTCTCTGCCCAGCCGGCCAATATGTTTGAGCGCGAAGTGAAAAGCGCGATGCGCAGATGGCGTTACGAGCAGGCAAGACCGGGAACCGGCGTGACGATGACTATCAAATTCCGTCTGAGTGGGGTCGAGATCAACTGATAATGCGTTGCGGCGGACCAGGGGTCCGCCGTGAGTCTTGTCTAACGCGTTTTTTCCGTCAATACATCGTCCAGCGCCTGCTGGACCGTCACCAGGTGCTGGCCACCAAACAAAATCGCCCGGTTCAGCAGGGTGTACAGCTGATAGATGGGCTGGCGATCGAGAAAACCTGCTGGCAGCGGTGAAACGGACTGGTAGCCGTCATAGATCTGCGGCGGTTGTTCCGGGTGCATCGGCAGCATGGCTAAATCGCACTCGCGATCGCCCCAGTAGCAGGCCGGATCGAAGATATAGGGGCCATCTGGTCCTAAGGCGCAGTTACCGGACCACAGGTCACCATGGAGCAGTGAAGGTTGCGGCTGATGGTTGGCCAGCCGCTGCTGAACCACATCGACTAAGGTATCGATATCGCCAAAGTGCAGCCCTTTCTCCGCCGCCAGCTCCAGTTGCCAGCCGATACGCTGCTCGGCAAAGAACACCGACCAGCGACGCTGCCAGGCGTTGGGCTGCGGCGTGGTGGAAAGATCGTTGTCGAAATCCAGACCAAACTGCGGCTGATCGCTCCACTGGTGCAGATGCGCTAACTGCTGGCCGAGCAGGAAGGCATTATGCGCATCCAGCGGACGGGGAGGGAGGTATTCCATGACCACAAAACTGTAGTCACGGTCGCTGCCGACCGCATAGACCTGCGGCACGCGAACGGTTTTGCTTCGCGACAGCAGTTCCAGCTGATCGGCCTCGGCGGTGAAGATGGGCAGAAGCTCACGTTCGTCGCATTTCACGAAGTAATCTTTCCCGCCGAAGCGTAAATGCCAGGCCGAATGGATTTCCCCACCGGGCAGCTCGGTTTTCAGTTCGATTTCAGCGTTTTCGGAATGCCAATCGCGTAAAAGTGTACTGATTGCTTGCCACATGCTGTCTCTCCCCATGTTTTCCACCATATCATAAGGTTAGCGCACTGCTACCGGGTAAACCTGGAACTGACGCACAACTGACGCTTTCCGTTGCGTTAAACGCACTTATTGAGCTTTTAACCACTCGGCGAATGTGCTGACCGTAATCTCTGCCGGGCGGCCCAGAGCCGATTCCGCCAGCCCTGCGCTGAGGGCCTTAACTTCATCAGCATCCTGGGCGCTGAGCAGGCCAAAGGTGTTGGTCCCCAGCTCATGGGGATTGCCGTCTTCATCATTGAGCGTCAGTACGAACCCGGCGCGGGTAAAGTGGTTGCTGACCTCGTTGATCTCCGTCAGCGCCTGTTCGTGAAAGGTGACGCTGACGACCCAGGCGGTTATCTCATTGCTCATCTCTACACCCCATTGTTATCCATAGCCTTTCCAGCATAGACCATCCAGCCAATATCGTGGCTCCCTCCGCCAGCGCGGAGGGGCAGGGAAGATCAGCGACCGCAGAGATAATCGTAGATTTTTTGCGTATTGGCCTGCGAGCAGAGACGGGTGCCCTGATTGATTGTCGCGGCGCTACCGGCAGCGACGCCAAAGCGAACCATATCTTCCAGCCCGGCGTTTTCCGCCAGACGCAGGGTCATGGCGCCCACCATGCTGTCGCCGGCGCCGACGGTGCTCTGGCTTTTCATCGGAGGCGGCACCACCTGAACGCTGCCGCTGGCGTCAACGCCTAACGCCCCCTGCGGCCCGAGCGAAACCACCACCCGGCGTACTTTACCGGACTGGATCAACGACTGGGCGGCAAGGCGTACGTCATCGGGTTGGCTCAGATCGCGCTGTACGAGGGCGCTGAGCTCTTTCTGGTTCGGCTTCACCAGCTCAATATTGCCGACGTCCAGCGCCGCAGCCAGCGCGTCGCCGGAACTGTCGATAATGCAGCGCAGTCCCTGCTGTTGCGCATTTTTCACCAGTTGCATCAGGTTTTCGACGCTGATACCTGGCGGCAGGCTGCCGCTTACCACCAGCAGTGAGCCGGGTTCGATAGTCAGGACTTTCTCTTCCAGCCGACGGAACTCATCATCCGTCAACGCTGCGCCGGGCATGACAAAACGATATTGTTCGCCGCTGGCGGCCACGTGAACGTGCAGGTTTTGCCGCGTCCAGTCGCGGGTTTCGACGGTCTCGACCGGCACCTGCTCATCGGCCAGCAGGGCTGCTAAGTGCTCGCCGGTGGCGCCGCCAACCGGGAAAATGGCGGTGGCTTTGCCGCCAAGAAAGGTCACGGCACGGGCAACGTTGATCCCGCCGCCGCCGGGCTCAAATACTGGCGCGCTGCAGCGGAGTTTACCTTCGGGATAAATCTGTGGGGTCTGCGTGGCGCTATCCAGCGAGGGGGCCAGCGTTAACGTATAAATTTTGGTCATTCCTTCTCCTCCTTAATACGGCGACTGTGCTTTATTTAAGCATGGCACGATGGCTCCGGGAGGGAAAGTGATGTTCCTGAGAGATTTGCAAAGAAGCCTGTATTTTCATTATGAAATAAAGATTGTTTCCGGAGCTGTCTTATTCAAAAAACGAAAGAGTAAGTGATTGCTATGTTATTCGTGCTTTTTTATAATTTGCTACCTTTCTTAGGACCTGCACACCGCGATCCTCGCGAAAGTTTCCGGGACCCTCAGGTCTCTTTTATGTTGTACGGACGCTAAATTCAATGAGCGGGCAGGTTGTGTCTGTTCATCATTTGTACTGTCCTAAAAAATGTATTTTAGAGAGTTATAATGAAGCTTTTAAAGACAGTACCCGCAGCGGTTATGCTGGCGGGGGGGCTTTTTGCGTCTGTTGGCGCAATGGCCGATGATTCTGTATTTACCGTCATGGATGACCCTTCCGCTGCTAAAAAACCTTTCGAAGGTGTGGTTAACGCAGGCTACCTGGCGCAGTCCGGCAACACCAAAAACTCCTCGATGACGGCAGATTCCACCTTGACCTGGTATGGTAATACCACCGCCTGGTCGCTGTGGGGGAATGCCAGCAACACCTCTTCCAACGATGAGCGATCCTCAGAAAAATATGCAGTCGGTGGGCGTAGCCGCTACAACCTGACCGATATGAACTATATCTTTGGTCAGGGGAGCTGGCTGACCGACCGCTATAATGGCTATCAGCAGCGTGATGTCCTGACGGCGGGTTATGGTCGTCAGATCCTCAACGGTCCGGTGCACAGCCTGCGGTTTGAATTCGGTCCTGGCGTTCGCTATGACGAGTTTACCGATGGAGAAACCGATACTCAGCCGCTGGGTTACGCCTCCGGCACCTGGGCCTGGCAGATGACCGATAACGCCAAATTTACGCAAGGGGTCTCGGTGTTTGGCGCTGAGGACACCACCGTCAACTCTGAGAGCGCGTTAAACGTGGCGATTAACGCCCATTTCGCGCTGAAGGTCGCCTACAACGTGACCTGGAACTCGGCGCCGCCTTCCTCTGCGCCGGAGCATACCGATCGCCGGACGTCGCTGTCCCTTGGGTATAAAATGTAATATTTTCAGGCCGGGTTTCCCCGGCCTGTTCGTTTTAAATTTAGCAATGAGTGCCATTATTTTTCTGGCCTTTCGTTTTAGTTTTTATAAAAAGAAATAGCCCTCCATCTTTTCTCCATTATTCCCGGTTTGTTGACAAATATTCATTCTATTTGACACGAAAAGCTAAATATTCGACGGACAAATATGTGATCTGGATCTATAATGATATGCACTGTCCGGGCGAAGAAATCGCGCGGTCTGTCTTCCGTAATAAGAGAATGAATATCATGAAAAACACTTCATTTACCATCGCAGCCCTGGCGCTGTGCGTGCTTTCTTTTGGCGCATCCGCTGCCACGCCCGCTCCGCCATCAGGCAACCAGGACCATACTCAGGTTGGCATCGCCAAAGCGACTGACGTTGAGGCTGGCTCGAATATCGCCCCCGGTTCCCGAACTACCGGACAATCCATGAGCGATGCCTTTAATGTGCATACGCTGGTGGCCGGCGAGTGGTCATAATATACCAGACCTTTATTTCGTCATACGTCAATTAAGCCGGGTGGAGCGGTACCGGTTTAACGCGCTGTGTTAAAGATTAAGTATGCAATATCATTGCGTCTCTACTATCACGTCCGAATAATATTATCCGGCTTTGCCGGGGATTATTCTCGCCTGCAGTAGCAGGATATTCGTCTTTTTATCTCAATCTCTCTTGTTTTCTCCACATTCCGCCATCATTTATACGCTTGCGGCTTTAATCACGTACCAATGATGTGTAAACTACTCCCCGGTGTTATCAGCAGGCGGTGGCAGGCGGGAACGGTCTATCCGGTCGTCCTCCTATTTTCGCAGAGTGAAGCGGGAACTGCGCCTTAACCTGATGATAATTATGATTATATAGTTTTGTATGTGCTCTTTCGTGTGGGGCACCACTGCAAATAAGGACATAAAATGCCTGTAATTACGCTTCCTGATGGCAGTCAACGCCATTTTGACCACGCTGTTAGCCCCATGGATGTTGCGCTGGATATCGGTCCAGGCCTGGCGAAAGCCACCATTGCCGGGCGGGTAAACGGTGAACTGGTAGACGCCTGCGACCCGATCGAAACCGATTCCACTCTCTCTATTATCACTGCGAAAGATGAAGAAGGGCTGGAGATCATTCGTCACTCCTGTGCGCACCTGTTAGGCCATGCCATTAAACAGCTGTGGCCCAACACCAAAATGGCTATCGGTCCGGTTGTTGATAATGGCTTCTACTATGACGTAGACCTCGACCACACCCTGACTCAGGAAGATATCGACGCGCTCGAAAAACGTATGCATGAGCTCGCCGAGAAAAACTACGATGTCATCAAGAAGAAAGTCAGCTGGCACGAAGCGCGTGAAACCTTCGTGAAGCGCGGCGAAACCTATAAAGTTTCTATTCTTGACGAAAACATTGCTCATGATGATAAGCCGGGTCTGTATCATCATGAAGAATATATCGATATGTGCCGCGGCCCGCACGTACCGAATATGCGCTTCTGTCATCACTTCAAGCTGATGAAAACCGCCGGTGCCTACTGGCGCGGCGACAGCAACAATAAAATGTTGCAGCGTATCTACGGCACCGCGTGGGCAGATAAAAAAGCGCTGAATGCCTATCTGCAGCGTCTTGAAGAAGCCGCCAAGCGTGACCACCGTAAAATTGGCAAGCAGCTTGACCTGTATCATATGCAGGAAGAGGCGCCGGGGATGGTGTTCTGGCACAACGACGGCTGGACTATCTTCCGTGAACTGGAAACCTTTGTTCGTTCTAAACTGAAAGAGTACCAGTATCAGGAAGTCAAAGGTCCGTTCATGATGGACCGTGTGCTGTGGGAAAAAACCGGCCACTGGGACAACTACAAAGATGCGATGTTCACCACCTCTTCTGAGAACCGTGAATACTGCATCAAGCCGATGAACTGCCCGGGCCACGTGCAGATCTTCAACCAGGGATTGAAATCCTACCGCGATCTGCCGCTGCGTATGGCGGAATTCGGTAGCTGCCACCGTAACGAACCGTCTGGCGCGCTGCACGGTCTGATGCGCGTTCGCGGCTTTACCCAGGATGATGCGCATATCTTCTGTACTGAAGATCAGGTTCGCGATGAAGTGAACGCCTGTATTCGTATGGTCTACGATATGTACAGCACCTTTGGCTTCGAGAAGATCGTCGTCAAACTGTCAACTCGCCCGGAAAAACGTATCGGTAGCGATGAGACCTGGGATCGCGCGGAAGCGGATCTGGCGGTGGCGCTGGAAGAAAATAACATCCCATTTGAGTATCAACTGGGAGAAGGGGCGTTCTACGGCCCGAAAATTGAATTTACCCTGTATGACTGCCTCGATCGCGCATGGCAGTGCGGAACGGTACAGCTGGACTTCTCTCTGCCGCAGCGTTTAAGCGCCTCCTATGTGGGCGAAAACAACGAGCGTCAGGTACCGGTCATGATTCACCGTGCGATTCTCGGTTCTCTGGAGCGCTTCATTGGCATCCTGACCGAAGAGTTCGCCGGATTCTTCCCAACCTGGATTGCACCAGTGCAGGTAGTGGTCATGAATATTACCGATTCTCAGGCTGAATACGTTAACGAATTGACGCGTAAACTACAAAATGCGGGCATTCGTGTAAAAGCAGACTTGAGAAATGAGAAGATTGGCTTTAAAATCCGCGAGCACACTTTACGTCGTGTCCCGTATATGTTGGTCTGTGGCGACAAAGAAGTCGAAGCCGGCAAAGTGGCCGTGCGCACCCGTCGCGGGAAAGACCTCGGCAGCATGGACGTAAGTGAAGTGATTGAGAAGCTGCAACAAGAGATTCGCAGCCGCAGTCTTCAACAACTGGAGGAATAAGGTATTAAAGGCGGAAAACGAGTTCAAACGGCACGTCCGAATCGTATCAATGGCGAGATTCGCGCCCTGGAAGTTCGCTTGACAGGTCTGGAAGGCGAAGCTTTGGGTATTGTGAGTCTGAGAGAAGCTCTCGAAAAGGCTGAAGAGGCCGGAGTAGATTTAGTTGAAATCAGCCCTAACGCCGAACCGCCAGTTTGTCGTATCATGGACTACGGCAAGTTCCTTTATGAAAAGAGTAAGTCTTCTAAGGAACAGAAGAAAAAGCAAAAAGTTATCCAGGTTAAGGAAATTAAATTCCGTCCTGGGACCGATGATGGTGATTACCAGGTAAAACTCCGCAGCCTGGTTCGCTTTCTCGAAGATGGCGATAAGGCTAAGATCACACTGCGTTTCCGCGGTCGTGAGATGGCCCACCAGCAGATCGGTATGGAAGTGCTTACGCGCGTCCGTGACGATCTGAGTGAACTGGCAGTAGTCGAATCCTTCCCTACGAAGATCGAAGGCCGCCAGATGATCATGGTGCTCGCTCCTAAGAAGAAACAGTAAGGCCTTCAAGTAGCGATGTCAGTGGAGCCTTAGGGCTTCACTGATGTTGTTCGCCTATGTTTCGTTTATTAACAATGCGAAGTGGAAGTTATTAAGATGCCAAAAATTAAGACCGTACGCGGTGCTGCTAAGCGCTTCAAAAAAACCGGTAAAGGTGGTTTTAAGCACAAGCACGCTAACCTGCGTCACATTCTGACTAAAAAAGCTACCAAGCGTAAACGTCACCTGCGTCCGAAAGCCATGGTTTCCAAAGGCGATCTGGGCCTGGTTATCGCGTGCCTGCCGTACGCATAAGTCGTTAACGTTTAACTTTTTTAACTTAGAATAGATACAGGAGAGCACACATGGCTCGCGTAAAACGTGGTGTAATTGCACGTGCACGTCACAAGAAAATTTTGAAACAAGCTAAAGGCTACTACGGTGCGCGTTCTCGCGTATACCGCGTTGCCTTCCAGGCTGTTATCAAAGCTGGTCAGTACGCTTACCGTGACCGTCGTCAACGTAAACGTCAGTTCCGTCAACTGTGGATTGCACGTATCAACGCAGCAGCACGTCAGAACGGTATTTCTTACAGCAAATTCATCAATGGCCTGAAAAAAGCCTCTGTTGAAATCGACCGTAAGATCCTGGCTGACATCGCCGTATTCGACAAAGTAGCGTTCACCGCTCTGGTCGAAAAAGCGAAAGCAGCTCTGGCATAAGCCAGTTGAAAGAGGGAGCTTGTCTCCCTCTTTTCGTTTCAACACCATCAATACATTGACTTTTATCGGCGCAGGCTTTTCAATACAGGTCTGACGTTTCTTACCAGACAAGGTAATGCAAGCATGAATGCTGCTATTTTCCGCTTCTTTTTTTACTTTAGCACCTGAACTCAGGAGGCTAGCGCGTGAAAGAAGAAACGGAAAACAGCGCCAGAAAGCCTCCCCTGTGGAGGCTTTTTTCGTATATGGATTCGGGATATTAATTTCACTATAACCGGTGTCTGCACCGACATAATGAGGAAAACCATGTCACATCTCGCAGAGCTGGTTGCCAGTGCCAAGGCAGCCATTAACGAGGCATCAGATGTTGCTGCGCTGGACAACGTCCGCGTGGAATACCTGGGTAAAAAAGGGCATCTGACCCTGCAAATGACCACCCTGCGTGAGTTACCGCCGGAAGAGCGTCCGGCAGCCGGCGCGGTCATCAACGAAGCGAAAGAGCAGGTGCAGCAGGCGCTGAACGCGCGCAAAGCTGATCTGGAAGGCGCAGCGCTGAATGCGCGTCTGGCCGCAGAGACCATTGACGTCTCGCTGCCGGGACGCCGCATTGAAAATGGCGGCCTGCATCCGGTCACTCGCACCATCGACCGTATTGAAAGTTTCTTCGGTGAGCTCGGCTTTACCGTGGCGACTGGCCCGGAAATCGAAGATGATTACCACAACTTTGATGCGCTGAATATTCCGGGTCATCATCCGGCGCGCGCTGACCACGACACTTTCTGGTTCGATGCCACTCGCCTGCTGCGTACTCAGACCTCCGGCGTGCAGATCCGCACCATGGAAAACCAGCAGCCGCCCATCCGCATTATCGCGCCGGGCCGCGTCTATCGTAACGACTACGACCAGACCCATACCCCGATGTTCCACCAGATGGAAGGTCTGATTGTTGATAAAAACATCAGCTTCACCAACCTGAAAGGGACGCTGCACGACTTCCTGAACAACTTCTTTGAAGAAGACCTGCAGGTGCGCTTCCGTCCGTCCTACTTCCCGTTCACCGAGCCGTCCGCAGAAGTTGACGTGATGGGTAAAAACGGCAAATGGCTGGAAGTGCTGGGCTGCGGGATGGTACACCCGAACGTGCTGCGTAACGTCGGTATCGATCCGGAAGTTTACTCCGGCTTCGCCTTCGGTATGGGGATGGAGCGTCTGACCATGCTGCGTTATGGCGTGACCGATCTGCGCGCGTTCTTCGAAAACGATCTGCGTTTCCTCAAACAGTTTAAATAAGGGCAGGACAGAACAATGAAATTCAGTGAACTGTGGTTACGCGAGTGGGTTAACCCGGCGATCGACAGCGAAGCGCTTTCCGATCAGATCACCATGGCGGGCCTCGAAGTCGACGGCGTTGAGCCGGTTGCCGGCAGCTTCAACGGCGTAGTGGTCGGTGAAGTGGTGGAGTGCGGCCAGCATCCAAATGCTGACAAACTGCGCGTCACCAAAGTCAACGTGGGCGGTGAACGCCTGCTGGACATCGTGTGCGGCGCGCCAAACTGCCGTCAGGGGCTGAAAGTCGCCGTGGCGACCATCGGCGCCGTGCTGCCAGGCGATTTTAAAATTAAAGCGGCGAAGCTGCGCGGCGAACCGTCAGAAGGGATGCTGTGCTCTTTCTCCGAGCTGGGTATTTCCGACGACCATAGCGGTATCATCGAACTGCCGGCGGATGCGCCGATCGGCACTGATATTCGTGAATACCTCAAGCTTGACGATAACACTATCGAAATCAGCGTCACGCCAAACCGTGCCGACTGCCTGGGTATCATCGGCGTGGCGCGCGATGTCGCTGTGCTGAACAAAGCGCCGCTAAACGCGCCTGAAATCAATCCGGTTGCCGCAACCATTGACGACGTGCTGCCGATTCAGGTTGACGCGCCGCAGGCGTGCCCGCGCTATCTGGGCCGCGTGGTGAAAGGCATCAACGTCAAAGCGCCGACCCCGCTGTGGATGAAAGAGAAGCTGCGCCGCTGCGGGATCCGCTCCATCGACGCGGTGGTTGACGTGACTAACTATGTCCTGCTTGAGCTGGGCCAGCCGATGCACGCCTTTGACCGCGACCGTATCGAAGGCGGGATCGTGGTGCGCATGGCGAAAGAGGGTGAAACCCTGGTGCTGCTCGATGGCTCTGAAGCGAAGCTCGACAGTGACACCCTGGTTATTGCTGACCATAACAAAGCGCTGGCGATGGGCGGGATCTTCGGCGGGGAACACTCCGGCGTTAACGACGAAACCCAGAACGTGCTGCTGGAATGCGCGTTCTTCAGCCCGCTGTCCATTACCGGCCGCGCGCGCCGTCATGGCCTGCACACCGATGCCTCTCATCGCTATGAGCGCGGCGTCGATCCGGCGCTGCAGTATAAAGCGCTGGAGCGTGCCACGCGTCTGCTGATCGACCTCTGCGGCGGTGAAGCCGGCCCGGTGATCGACGTGACAAACGAAGAGACCTTGCCAAAACGCGCCACCATTACCCTGCGTCGTAGCAAACTGGATCGCCTGATTGGCCACCATATCGATGACGCGCAGGTCACCGACATTCTGCAGCGCCTCGGCTGCGAAGTGACGGTGGGTCAGGACGAATGGCAGGCAGTCGCCCCGAGCTGGCGTTTCGACATGGAGATCGAAGAAGATCTGGTCGAAGAAGTGGCTCGCGTTTATGGCTACAACAACATTCCTGATGCGCCAGTACAGGCGGGTCTGATCATGGGTACCCATCGTGAAGCCGACCTGTCGCTGAAGCGCGTAAAAACGCTGCTGAACGACAAAGGCTATCAGGAAGTGATCACCTACAGCTTTGTTGACCCGAAAATCCAGCAGCTGATCCACGCCGGGGAAGAGGCGCTGATCCTGCCAAGCCCGATCTCCAGCGAAATGTCGGCGATGCGTCTGTCGCTGTGGACCGGCCTGCTGGGTACCGTGGTCTACAACCAGAACCGTCAGCAGAGCCGCGTGCGCATCTTTGAGAGTGGCCTGCGCTTCGTGCCGGATACTCAGGCGCCGCTGGGCATTCGTCAGGATGTGATGCTGGCCGGGGCGATCTGCGGTAACCGCTACGAAGAGCACTGGACGCTGGCGAAAGAGACGGTCGATTTCTATGATCTGAAGGGCGATCTGGAATCCGTACTGGATTTAACCGGTAAATTGGCCGACATCGAGTTCCGTGGCGAAGCGATCGCCGCGCTGCATCCAGGCCAATCCGCAGCGATTTATCTTAAAGGTGAACGCATTGGTTTCATTGGGGTTGTTCATCCGGAACTGGAACGTAAACTGGATCTGAACGGCCGCACTCTGGTGTTCGAACTGGAGTGGAACAAGCTCGCAGACCGCGTGGTGCCTCAGGCGCGCGATATTTCCCGCTTCCCGGCGAACCGTCGCGATATCGCGGTACTGGTCGCGGAAAACGTGGCTGCTGCCGATGTTTTAGCCGAATGTAAGAAAGTTGGCGTAAATCAGGTAGTTGGCGTAAACTTATTTGACGTGTACCGTGGTAAAGGTGTGGCGGAAGGGTATAAGAGCCTTGCGATTAGCCTGATCCTGCAGGATACCAGCCGTACACTCGAAGAAGAGGAGATTGCCGCTACCGTTGCCAGATGTGTAGAGGCATTAAAAGAGCGATTCCAGGCATCATTGAGGGATTGAACCTATGGCGCTTACAAAAGCTGAAATGTCAGAATATCTGTTTGATAAGCTTGGGCTTAGCAAGCGGGATGCCAAAGAACTGGTCGAGTTGTTTTTCGAAGAGATCCGTCGTGCTCTGGAAAACGGAGAACAGGTCAAACTCTCCGGGTTCGGCAACTTCGATTTGCGGGATAAAAACCAACGCCCGGGACGTAACCCGAAGACGGGGGAGGATATTCCCATTACAGCCCGGCGCGTGGTGACCTTCAGACCCGGTCAGAAACTGAAAAGCCGTGTCGAAAACGCGTCGCCGAAAGACAAATAATCTGAACTAATTAAAAAGGCCGCATTGCGGCCTTTTTCTTTTCTATACGTCCTTACGCTTTGACGGCGGTGAGCATGATCTCCACCAGGATATCCGGTCGCGCCATCTCCGCCTGTACTGCTGCTCGCGCCGGGCTCTGGCCTTCCGGCATCCACTGTACCCACACGTCATTGAATGCGACAAAATCACGTTCGATATCTTTCAGCCAGATCTGCGCGGAGAGAATTTGCCGCTTATCGCTCCCGGCAGCCGCCAACAGGGCATCGATCTTCTCCAGCACTTCACGGGTTTGTAAAACGATATCGTCTTCGCTGCTTTTTGGCGTCTGCCCGGAGAGGAACAACAGATTGCCATACGCAACGCTGGCGGAAAGGCGAGGTTGTGGATTATTGCGAATAATGGTCATGCGGTTTGTTTCCATGTGAGACCTTCTAAAGAAATAGTGGGTGCCTGATTGTCGATTAACGCGCCCAGCACCACCGCGCTGCCGGCGGCGAGGGTAAAGCCGAGACTACCCTGGCCGAGGTTCATCCACAGATTGGGGTATCCGGCGCGACCCAGCATCGGCGGGCCTGCTGGTGTTGACGGGCGCATGCCGGTCCAGGCTTCGGCCTTGTCCAGCCCTTCGAGTTCGGGAAAGCTGCGGGCGACGATGTTTTTCAGCGCCTGAATGCGGCTCTCGCGCAGTTGGTCGCCGTCGTAGCCGATGTCCACCATCGCCGCGATGCGCAGTTGTTGGCCAAGGCGGGCATAAACGATTTTGTGCCCGTAGTCGGTGACGCTGATGTCAGGGGCAATACCTGCTTTTTCAGGATAGGGCAGGGTCAGGCTGTACCCCTTCAGGGCGCACAGCGGCACGCGAACTCCCAGATGCCCAAGCAGAGGACCACTGCCGTTACCGGCGGCAACGACATAATCATCGCCGGTGATGGTTCCCCGGTTGGTCTCCAGGGCGATGATGCGTCCGCCGCGCTTATTGAGCCGCTGCACCTCACAGTGCGTCAGCAGGCTAAAGTCGTTGCTGGCATTGAGCTTGTCGAGCAGGGCAAGGCAGAACTGATGGCAATCTGCCGTTTCATCGCCCGGCGAATAAATCCCGCCCTGCAGCGAAGGGCTGATATGTCTGAGTGCCGGCTCCAGTTGCAGACAGGCGTCAGCATTCAGCGCTTGTTGATACTGAGGATCTATCCCTTTTGCCGCTTTATTAAAATCATATTCGCGGCGATGGATAATTAATTTACCGCTGCGCCGCCAGTGAAAATCGGCAAGATTATCCTCATCCAGCCACGACTGCATGACCTGACGGCTGAGCAACGACAGGCGCAAAATATGATCGCCGTTCATTTTATTGGTCTGGCTATTACAGGCACGCAGGAACTGCAGCAGCCAGCGCCACTGCTGGAAAGACATCTTAAGACGCATATTCAGCGGCGAATCGGCTTTGCCCATCCATTTAATCCCCTGCAGGGGAACGCCGCTATCGGCAAGGGGGGCAACGTAGCGATAACTTAATTGTCCGCCGTTAGCAAAACTGGTGGCACTGCCCGGTTCAGCATTGCGCTCCAGTAATTGCACCTGATGGCCGCGCTTAATCAGTTCCCAGGCCGTGGCCAGACCGACCACGCCGCCGCCGATAATGACAATGCGTTTGTTCATAACCCGATATATCCACCGCTAATCAATTTATCGGGTTATGTCAAAGCATTTACCCCAGCGGCGCAATTGACTTTTTATGGTCAGGGTATAACCGCAGGTTAATCTCCTTGAGTTGCTGGCGCAGACGCTGGCAGAGAAAATCGACGAACTTTTGCGCCATTGGACTCAGCGAAACATCGGCCCGGCGCAGCAGGCAGAGGTTGATGGCAATCGGCGGCGTAATGGGGTGGATCATCTCTGGAGCCAGGTTGTGCTGGGCGGAAAAGATATCTGTGATGCTGCAGCCCATGCCGCGCTTCACGAACTCGGTAGCCATATAGTAGGTCTGAACGTTAAGCCGGGTGGTGGAAAAGTCGCGACGGGTGGCGATGGCGGCAGAGAGCGAGTGCGGCCCTGGCGAGATCCAGCGCTGCTGGTCGATCTGGCCGATGTCCACCGCCCCCTGACGATAATGACGGTCGATGTACACCAGCGGTACTTCGGCAATCAGGGTGGTCAGGATCTCTCCCTGCTGCACCGGCTGTAGCGTCAGCGCCAAATCTATCTCGCGCAAATCCAGTTTTCTGACCAGCGTCTCGGTGTGCTCGGTGGTGAGCGTCATCACCAGGTTGCTGTTTTGCTGATAAAAGTCGGTCACCAGCTCTGGCACCAGGCTTAATCCCAGACTCGGCAGGCAGCCTAAGGTGATTTTGGCGCGCGGATCGCGGGCCAGATTGTCGGCCAACAGGCGCAGGTTATCGAGGTCCTGATAAATGCTCTGCGCTTTTTCGAAAAGTGTGATCGCCTCGCTGGTCGGCAGCAGCTTGCCGCGCACCCGCTGAAAGAGGGTAAAACCCAGTTTCATCTCGGCGCTTTTTAGCGCTTTGCTGGCCGCTGGCTGAGAGATATTGAGCGCTTCCGCCGCCCGTGACAGCGAGCCGCAGGTCATTACGGCGTGAAAGATTTCCAGATGACGCAGTTTCATGAACAGTTAACTCAGGGTTATAGCCTACCGATAAAAAGTCATTATTCACTAACACAAAGTTAACATAAATTTAATCTCCAATCAGCGCTCCGGTTACATATTGTGCTGTAGACCCCGCCTGATGGCGGAATATTACGCTCTCAGAATCTATTCCTTTGTACCCAAACGCACCCTCAGGCTCGCGGCCAATAATGAAAAAGAGGGGGGATGTTTTCTGAGCAGGTCCCAATACACCTCCTGACCCTTACGGTCGGATTGATTGGCATTAAGGAGTGTTATGAGTGACTCAACGCTCACAGGCAATGCGCCTGTCAGACGAAATATCACGCGGAAAAACGTTATTACTGGTCTGTTATTGCTGCTGTTCGTGTTGATCGCGCTGTGGTGCCACGGTCGACCGGGCAGTGAGCTTGGCCTGCTGGGATTTACGCCGCTGGTGGCACTAGCGATATTATCGCTGATCGGCGTTGATATTGTGCTGGCGGTGATCTCCTCGATTATTATCGCCATGATAATGACCTCGACCGGCCTGCCGGAAATGGGCACGATGCTGGCGAAATCCACCGGGTCATTTATCGCCACGGTAGGGCTTATCATTATGCTCGGCGCCGGCGTGGGGGAAGTGGCCACCCGCACCGGCGCAGCGGTTGAGCTGGTGAAATTCGTGGTTCATCGTATTGGGCTGTCGAGCCAGACGCGGGTTAAGTTCGGCATTGTGGTGTCATCGATTTTAATTTGTGGTTCGCTGGGCACCATGGCCGGTGGTAACGCCATTATCGTGGCCGTGATCATTCCGGTGGCGGCAGCGGTACGCTTAACGCCGCCGACGGTCGCCGCGCTGATGATGACCGCCGGCTCCGTTGGGCTCTTTACCGGGCCCTTCACCCCCAGCACCGTGACAATCCTCAGCCTCGGCGGGTTGAGCTATCCGGATTATCTGCTGTACGTCGGTCTGCCGATGAGTGCGGTGACGCTGCTGGCCGGCTGGATAATGGCGGGGCGGATCCAGAAGATGACTGAAGGCAAACTGCGCTATGACGTCGATCTTTCGGAGAAGCCAAAAGAGGATCTCAGCGCCGCGCAGCAGCGTCGGCGTAAATTAAGCGCGCTGGCCTTCGCCGCGACGATCATTGTGATGGCGGTGGTTGGCGTGGTGATCAAAGCTGGCTTCAGCTTTGCGATTATCGTGATGCTGCTGGTGGCGCTGATGACCGGGCTGGTAGGCGGCCTGCGACCGACGCAGATCCTGCAGGCGCTGTATCACGGCTGCGGCCGTCTGGTGTGGATGTTTATCCTCTACTGGCTGTATAACCCAATCCTTGAACTGATGGATGGTCTGCATGCCTATCAGGGGCTGCTGGAGTATACCCAACCGCTGCTCGAGGGGATCTCCCCGGCCTGGCTGTGCTTTAGCATCTTTGCGTTCAATATTATCGGCCATGTGCCCGGTGCGGCGGTGGCGCAAATGACGTTTACCCATAAAATCTTTGGCCCGATGCTGATGGCCGCCGGCGTGCCGCCGCAGGGGACCACCGCGGTGCTGCTCGCCTCGTCTCAGGTGGACTGGTTCGGTCCGTTTCCCTCATCGGACATGTTCGGCCAGATGGGGCTGGCGCAGTCCACGCATCTGAAATATATGCTCTATAACGGCTGGGCAATCGTGGTGGCGAATATCATTCTCTTTGCGCTGCTGTTTCAGATCCTGGTGTAACGAATGACCGCAGACGCGGGGGAGGCCTCCTCCGCGTCGACATTCGGGCGCGAGGTTTTCCTTTTCTCACCGCGACACCCACCGTAAAATCAGCCTCTTGTTCCCACTGCGTAATGGAATCTATGCTGACTCTCGCCCATCTTCAACAGCGCCGCAGCCGGCGTTGGCTCTTTGGATTAACGCTGTTGCTCCTGGTTACGCTACTGATCAGCCTGTGCGCGGGCGATCAATGGATCCCGCCTGGGGAATGGCTGAGCGCGAAAGGCCAGTTGTTCATCTGGCAGATCCGCCTGCCGCGAACCCTGGCGGTGGTGCTGGTGGGGGCGGCGCTGGCGCTCTCCGGGGCGATTATGCAGGCGCTGTTTGAAAATCCGCTGGCGGAGCCGGGTCTGCTGGGCGTCTCCAACGGGGCGGGCGTCGGGCTGATTGCCGCCGTCCTGCTGGGCAAAGGAGTCTTGCCCGGCTGGGCGCTCGGGCTGTGCGCGATCCTCGGCGCGCTGCTGATCACCTTTATTTTGCTGCGTTTTGCCCGCCGCCATCTCTCTACCAGCCGTCTGCTGCTGGCGGGGGTGGCGCTGGGGATCATCTGCAGCGCCCTGATGACCTGGGCGGTCTACTTCTCCACCTCTTTTGACCTGCGTCAGCTGATGTACTGGATGATGGGCGGGTTTGGCGGCGTCGACTGGCAGCAGCTGTGGCTGATGATAGCCCTCCTGCCGGTGCTTTGCTGGGTTTGTCTGCAGTCGCAACCCCTGAATTTACTGGCGCTGGGTGAGATCTCCGCTCGTCAGCTCGGGCTGCCACTGTGGCTATGGCGCAAGCTGCTGGTGGTGGCGACCGGCTGGTTGGTCGGCGTTAGCGTCGCGCTGGCGGGGGCAATTGGCTTTATCGGCCTGGTGATCCCGCACATTCTGCGGCTATGCGGTTTAAGCGATCACCGGGTGTTGCTCCCGGCCTGCATGCTGGCCGGAGCGAGCGCCTTGCTGGGGGCGGATATCATTGCCCGACTGGCGCTTTCCGCCGCAGAGCTGCCGATTGGCGTGGTGACGGCGACGCTGGGCGCGCCGGTCTTTATCTGGTTGCTGCTGCGTTCGCGGGTGCGGGGATAGCGCGGCGCCGTCGGCAGGGACGGCGCCGGTTCAGGCTTACCAGCCTTTGATCGCGTCGCCTTTGTAGACTTCCTTCGCTTTTTCCGCGACTTCGCTGGTCTGGAAGGCGGCTTTCAGCTCCTGAATTTTCTTGCTGTCCTTATTATCCTCGCGGGCGACAATCGCATTCACGTAAGGGGAATCCGGCCCCTCCATAAACAGACCGTCGCGGGCGGCCGACAGGCCCGCCTGGGCGGAGAAGTTGGTGTTAATGATTGACAAGCTAACGTTCGGATCATCAAGGGTACGGGTCAGCTGTGGAGTATCCACTTCAACAATTTTCAGCTGTTTCGGGTTGTCGATGATATCCAGCGTGGTGGGTAAATAGCCGACGCCCGGTTTCAGCTTGAGTAACCCCTGCGCCTGGAGCAGCAGCAGGCTGCGGCCCAGGGTGGTGGTTTCATTAGAAATGGTCACCGTCGCCCCTTCGGGCAGTTCGCTGATGTTTTTGATCCGGTGAGAATAGGCGGCGATAGGGAAGACAAAGGTTTTACCGACCACCGCAAATTTATAGCCGCGCTCTTTCGACTGCGCCTCAAGGTACGGCAGGGTCTGGAAGGCGTTGGCATCCACATCTTTGTTGTTCAGTGCTTCGTTGGGCAGCACATAATCATTGAAGGAGACCACTTCGACGTCGAGATGATATTTATCCTTCGCCACCTGCTCCACCACTTTCCAGATGGCTTCGTCCGGCCCGGTATTGATTGCGACTTTCACTTTATTATCTTCATCCGGAGAGCAGGCGCTCAGCAGGGCGACAGAGGTGGCGATTAACGCCAGGCTAAACAACTTCTTCATCAATAAAACTCTCTTAAATTAACAAGTAACGAAACCATATTACATTACCGGGACACTGTACACGGAAATGGTCGACTGCCCAATTGAGAGGATTTCATGTTGCCGACGGCCAGCGAAGCGCTGTTACATCATGCGACAACTCGGGGGGATTGGCAGTAGAATGGCGGCCGCTGAATCCGCTACAGTAGATAGGGATCACCTTCACCGGAAACCGGTTTATCCATTGAGGACAGGCTATGCAACATGACATTCTGAATACCGAAGTGACGACCATTGATGGCGAGAAAACCACCCTGGCATCCTTTGCCGGCAAGGTGCTGTTGATCGTCAATGTGGCCTCGAAATGCGGCCTGACGCCGCAGTATGAGCAACTCGAGGATCTGCAAAAGCAATTTGCCGGCGAGGGCTTTAGCGTACTGGGGTTCCCCTGCAACCAGTTCCTCGGCCAGGAGCCGGGCAGTGAAGAAGAGATTAAGACCTTCTGTAGCACCACCTACGGCGTCACCTTCCCGCTGTTCAGCAAAATTGACGTCAACGGTGAACATCGCGCGCCGCTGTATCAAAAACTGATTGCCGCCGCGCCGAAAGCGGTGGCCCCGGAAGGCAGCGGTTTTTATGAGCGGATGGCCAGCAAAGGCCGGGCGCCGCTGTATGTGGACGACATTCTGTGGAATTTCGAAAAATTCCTCGTCGATCGCCAGGGCAACGTTATTGAGCGCTTCTCTCCGGATATGACGCCGGACGATCCGCAGCTGGTGGCGGCGATTAAAGGAGCGCTGGCGAAATAATGGCGTTTCTGATGCAGCTACAGGATGTAGAAGCGGCGGGGCGTCTGGCCCCGTTTTCTGCGGCCTTTCGCGCCGGGGAGATCGTCCACCTGGTGGGGCCGAACGGCGCAGGGAAGAGCACACTGCTGACCCGCATGGCGGGGCTGTCCGACGGCCCCGGCACGGTTCATTTTAACGGACGGCGGCTTGACGAGTGGCCGGCGACGGAGCTGGCGCGCCGTCGCGGATATCTATGTCAACACCAGACCCCGCCGTTCGCCATGCCGGTGTGGCACTACCTGGCGCTGCATATGCAGCAGCAGGGCGATAGCGCCCGTCTGAGCGATATCGCGGCCAGGCTTGGTCTGGACAATAAGCTGGACCGTCAGGTTAATCAGCTTTCGGGCGGTGAGTGGCAGCGCGTGCGGCTGGCGGCAGTGATCCTGCAGATCGATCCCTTGAGTCATCCCGCGGGTCAACTGCTGCTGCTGGATGAGCCGATGAACAGTCTGGATGTGGCCCAGCAGGCGGCGCTGGATCGGCTGTTACGTGAGCTGAGCGCGGCGGGGATTGCGGTGGTGATGAGCAGCCACGATCTCAACCATACCCTGCGCCATGCCGGACAAAGCTGGCTGCTCTGCCAGGGGGAAGCCATCGCCTGCGGAGAGACCGCCGAGGTGCTGAATGAGGAAAATTTAACCGCTGCCTATGCGATCCCGTTCCAGCGCGTGGAGGTGGCCGGTCATATTATGCTCATCGCGTCACAGTAGCACGCAGTTATCTTGTCACTGTATTGATAAACAAGCTAAATTATTGCGATAAAGAGACTAGGGACAGAGGGATCATCTGAAATGCGCTTCTGGTTCATGTTGGCGGCGGCGTTAATTTTAGCCGGCTGCAGCAGCCATCGGGCACCGCCGCCGAATCCACGGCTGGCTGACTCCATCACGGTGGTGGCGAATCTGAACGAGCAGTTGCGTAGCTGGCGTGGCGCACCGTATCGCTACGGCGGCATGACGCCGCGCGGCGTCGACTGCTCCGGCTTCGTGGTGCGCACGTTTCGCGATAAATTTGCCCTCCAGCTGCCGCGTGAAACCCGCGAGCAGGCGGAAATCGGCACCCGTATCGATAAGCGCGATCTGCTGCCCGGCGATTTGGTGTTCTTCAAAACCGGCTCAGGGGAGAGCGGTTTGCACGTTGGCATCTACGATACCGACAACCAGTTTATCCATGCCTCCACCAGCCAGGGCGTCACCCGTTCCTCGCTGGATAACGTCTACTGGAACAAAAAGTTCTGGCAGGCGCGGCGTATCTGACGTCATTCAGAAGCAAGAGGGAAGCGAGCGCTTCCCTTTTTTATGCCGATAACCCTGCACTCCGCCCGTGTTAATCCGCTGTTTGAGGCACTACACTGAAGGAAGGAGGAACCATGACCCTTTCTTTTACCACCCACTGGCGGGATGAACTGCCGGATTTTTACACTTCCCTGTCACCGACGCCGCTGGATAACGCCCGACTCATCTGGCGTAACGCCCCGCTGGCGCAACAGTTGGGGGTGCCCGACGCCCTGTTCGCGCCTGAAAATGGAGCCGGTGTCTGGGGCGGCGAAGCGCTGCTTCCGGGCATGTCGCCGCTGGCGCAAGTATACAGCGGCCATCAGTTTGGCGCCTGGGCCGGCCAGCTGGGCGACGGACGCGGGATCCTGCTCGGTGAGCAGCAGCTGGCGGATGGTCGCCGTTACGACTGGCATCTGAAAGGCGCCGGCCTGACCCCCTATTCGCGGATGGGGGACGGGCGCGCTGTACTGCGCTCGACGATCCGGGAAAGTCTGGCGTCAGAGGCGATGCACGCCCTGGGGATCCCGACGACGCGCGCCCTGGCGATGGTGACCAGCGATACCCCGGTCTACCGCGAACGCGTGGAGCCTGGCGCGATGTTGATGCGGGTGGCCGAGAGCCATGTCCGCTTCGGCCATTTCGAACATTTTTACTATCGTCGCGAGCCGCAGAAGGTCCAGCAATTGGCCGACTATGTCATTCGCCACCACTGGCCGCAGCTGCAGGATGAGGCAGACAAGTATCTGTTATGGTTCCGTGACGTTGTCACGCGCACCGCGCAGACCATCGCCAGCTGGCAAACCGTGGGCTTTGCCCATGGGGTGATGAATACCGACAATATGTCAATTCTCGGTCTGACCATCGACTACGGCCCGTATGGCTTCCTTGACGATTTTCAGCCGGACTTCATCTGCAACCACTCCGATTATCAGGGGCGCTACAGTTTTGAAAACCAGCCGGCGGTGGGGCTGTGGAATCTGCAGCGTCTGGCCCAGTCGCTGTCGCCGTTTATCAGCGCCGAAGCGCTGAACGCGGCGCTGGATGATTATCAGCACGCCTTGCTGACCGCTTATGGCCAGCGGATGCGCGATAAACTCGGCCTGTTCAGCCAGCAGAAAGGGGATAATGACCTGCTGGACGGGCTGTTTGCCCTGATGATCCGTGAGAAGAGCGATTATACCCGAACGTTCCGCCTGCTGAGCCACAGCGAACAGCTCAGCGCCGCCTCGCCGCTGCGCGACGAGTTTATCGATCGGGCGGCTTTCGACAGCTGGTTTGCCGGGTATCGTGCGCGCCTGCGTGATGAACAGGTAGATGACGCGCAGCGCCAGCAGCGGATGCAGGGCGTTAATCCGGCGCTGGTGTTACGCAACTGGCTGGCGCAGCGGGCGATAGAGCAGGCCGAGGCGGGCGATATGGGCGAGCTGGAGCGCCTGCATGCCGCGCTGGCAGACCCCTTTACCGATCGCGAGGACGACTACGTCCGCCGCCCTCCGGACTGGGGGAAACGTCTGGAAGTCAGCTGCTCGAGCTAACTCGCCTCGCCCCGCGCTCAGCGGGGCGCTTACTTGGTCAGAATTAACTTCCCGGCGTTGGTCTGGCGCAGCAGATAGCGCTGGCCGCCATGTTCAATGACTACCCGTCCTTCGCTACCTAACAGCACCCGACTGCTAATCTGCCTGTCCGTCGCCACGGGATAGGGGGCATTGTCTTTTGGTTTTTCAGCTGTGGCAGTGTTATCCATACGCGTCATAGCTCTCAAAATAAAAATCAAAGCAACAATGATAATCATTATCAATAATGTTGTTTTTGACGGCAAGCGTTATTTATCGTGTTACCGGATTTGGTAGGGGAGTCACCGAAGGAAATTGCCCGCCGCAGGCGCGACGGGCGGAGCGGTTACAGACGGGTAGCGGCGGCGGCGGCCAGCTCGCTCAATAACCTTTCGCTGTCATCCCAGCTCAGGCAGGGGTCGGTGATCGACTGGCCCCAGGTCAGCGGCTGGCCGGGGACCACTTTCTGGGTGCCTTCCTGCAGGAAGCTCTCTGCCATAATCCCGGCGATGGCGGTGGAGCCCGCGCGAATTTGCTGACAGATATCGGCGCACACCTCCAGCTGACGGCGGTGCTGCTTCTGGCAGTTGCCATGGCTGAAATCAACGACCAGCTGTTCCGGCAGATCGAATTCACGCAGCGCCTCGCCGGCGGCAGCGATATCCTCGGCATGATAGTTTGGCTGTTTGCCGCCGCGCATAATGATATGCCCGTACGGGTTGCCGCTGGTCTGGTAAATCGTCATCTGCCCCTGCTTGTCCGGGGAGAGGAACATATGGCTGGCGCGGGAGGCGCGGATGGCGTCCACCGCGATGCGCGTATTGCCATCGGTGCCGTTTTTAAACCCGACCGGGCAGGAGAGCGCTGAGGCCATCTCACGGTGGATCTGGCTTTCGGTGGTGCGCGCCCCGATGGCACCCCAGCTGATGAGATCGGCGATAAACTGACCGGTCACCATATCGAGAAACTCGGTGGCCGTCGGTACCCCCAGCTCATTAACCTGCAGCAGCAGGCGCCGCGCCAGCTCAATTCCGTGGTTGACCCGGTAGCTGCCGTTGAGGTCCGGATCGGAGATTAAGCCTTTCCAGCCCACCACGGTACGCGGTTTTTCAAAGTAGGTGCGCATCACGATCTCCAGCTGCGGCTGGTAGCGCTCGCGCATGCCCTGCAGGCGGCGGGCATACTCCAGCGCCGCGTCGGTATCGTGAATGGAGCAGGGGCCGATAATCACCAGCAGGCGGCGGTCTTCCCCGTTGAGGATTTTTTCAATTCGGCGGCGGGAGGCCGAAACGTGGGCGGCCACGTCGGCCGTGACGGGATGGCGCTGGGCCAGTTCCGCGGGCGTTACCAGGCTTTCAATGCGCGCGGTACGCAATTCGTCTGTTTTATTCATTGGGGTCTCAAAAATCTGTTTCTTCCGCGGCGAAAATGCCGGGAAGTGATGCGCATCACGATAAACCAATCCCTGCTTATTGCAAGAGCAGGGCATGATCCTGTATAGGCCACGGGTGATAGCATAAACAAATTTTTAATAATGTACTAGTGTGTTAGTACATTCTGCGATTCAGCCCCATGATGTCCATGATTTTTGTCGCAATTTCCTCAACAGAATAATTGGTACTGTTCAGGCACGGGATTTTATTTTTGCGATACAGGGCCTCCACTTCGGTCACCTCCATCCGACACTGACGCAGAGAGGCGTAGCGGCTGTTTTCCCGACGCTCTTCGCGGATGGCCGCCAGCCGTTCGGGGTTGATGGTCAGGCCGAACATCTTATGTTGCAGGGGCTTCAGCGACGCCGGCAGCACCAGATTGTCCATATCGTCGGCGATAAACGGATAGTTGGCGGCGCGAATGCCGTACTGCATGGCGAGGTACAGACTGGTGGGCGTCTTGCCGCAGCGCGACACACCGAGGAGGATCACCTGGGCCTGATCGAGGTTACGCAGGGAGATGCCATCGTCGTGGGCGAGGGTGTAATCGATGGCGGCGATACGCGCATCGTATTTGATCAGGTTCCCGGGGTTCAGGCCGTGAGTACGGTGGGCCACTGGCGTCGGGTCGAGGTTGAGCTCCTGCTGCAGCGGGGCCACCAGCGCCTGCACGATGTCCTGACAAAAACCTTCACTTTGCAGAATAATGTCGCGGATTTCCGGGATGACGATGGAATAGAACACCAGCGGGCGAATACCCGTTTGCTGGTAGATGGCGTCGATCTGCTCCTTTACCGCCCGCGCGCGGCTGATGTTTTCGACAAACGGCAGAGTCACGCTGCTGATGGCAACCGGGAATTGCGACATCACGGCATGCCCCAGCACTTCTGCCGTAATGGCGGTACCGTCAGAAATATAAAATACGTGGCGATCTACAGCACTTTCCATTTTGACCATCCGGTATAATGAGTTTAATTGCCTGAATACGGATATTAAATTTAAGCATATCCCTGTTTGATTTGTCTCTTGTTAAAATTGAAACGCTATTTTTGTTTTTTATGAAAAGGGTGGTTCATTTTCTTCTTTTTGCCGTTATTTCCAGCGTTTTTCGTCATAATTCCTAAAAATCATCAAGTTAGCTATATCGCGGGAACAGTCCGAAAAATGAAAAAATAATTTGCTTGAACGATTCACCGTTTTTTTCAGCCCCATAAATATGTCAGGATAATCCTGCAGTCGATCGTGAAATTTTTTTCACTGGTATTAAATCACAAAAGGATTGTCTCGATGTCCAACAATGGCTCGTCACCGCTGGTGCTTTGGTATAACCAACTCGGCATGAATGATGTAGACAGAGTTGGGGGCAAAAATGCCTCCCTTGGTGAAATGATTACAAACCTGTCCGGTATGGGTGTTTCCGTGCCTAACGGGTTTGCCACCACCGCTGATGCTTTTGATCAGTTCCTGGACCAAAGCGGTGTTAACCAGCGCATTTATGCACTGCTGGATGAAACCGACATTGACGACGTTTCCGCATTAGCGAAAGCGGGCGCGCAGATCCGTCAGTGGATCATCGACACCCCTTTCCAGAGCGAACTGGAAAACGCGATTCGCGATGCTTATGACCTGCTGTCCGCCGATGACGCCGAGGCCTCATTTGCCGTGCGCTCTTCCGCTACTGCGGAAGATATGCCGGACGCCTCCTTCGCCGGGCAGCAAGAGACATTCCTCAACGTGCAGGGCTTTGACGCCGTGCTCGTTGCCGTGAAGCACGTGTTTGCCTCACTGTTTAACGATCGCGCGATCTCCTATCGCGTGCATCAGGGTTACGATCACCGCGGCGTGGCGCTTTCCGCCGGGGTGCAGAGGATGGTCCGCTCCGATCTGGCCTCCTCCGGCGTCATGTTCTCTATCGATACCGAGTCCGGTTTTGACCAGGTGGTGTTTATCACCTCGGCGTGGGGCCTCGGCGAGATGGTGGTGCAGGGCGCGGTGAACCCGGATGAATTCTACGTCCACAAGCCGACGCTGGCCGCTGGCCGCCCGGCCATCGTGCGCCGTACCATGGGGTCGAAAAAGATCCGCATGGTATACGCGCCGACTCAGGAGCACGGCAAGCAGGTGCGTATCGAAGATGTGCCGCAGGCGCAGCGCGATGTTTTCTCGTTAACTAACGAGGAGGTGCAGGAGCTGGCGAAGCAGGCGGTGCAGATCGAGAAGCACTACGGCCGTCCGATGGATATCGAGTGGGCGAAAGATGGCCACACCGGTAAGCTGTTTATCGTCCAGGCGCGTCCGGAAACCGTGCGTTCCCGCGGCCAGGTGATGGAGCGTTATACCCTCCACGCTCAGGGGCAGATCATCGCCGAAGGGCGCGCCATCGGCCACCGCATTGGCGCCGGCCCGGTGAAGGTGATCCACGATATCAGCGAGATGAACCGCATCGAACCTGGCGACGTGCTGGTCACCGACATGACCGACCCGGACTGGGAACCGATCATGAAGAAAGCCTCGGCGATCGTCACCAACCGCGGCGGACGTACCTGCCACGCGGCGATTATCGCCCGTGAGCTGGGGATCCCGGCGGTGGTCGGTTGCGGCGATGCCACCGATCGCATTCAGGAAAACCAGAACGTGACCGTCTCCTGCGCCGAAGGCGACACCGGCTACGTTTACGCCGAGCTGCTGGACTTCAGCGTCAAGAGCTCCAGCGTTGGCGAGATGCCGGATCTGCCGCTGAAGGTGATGATGAACGTCGGCAACCCGGATCGTGCATTTGACTTCGCCTGCCTGCCGAACGAAGGCGTGGGGCTGGCGCGGCTGGAATTTATCATCAACCGCATGATTGGCGTTCACCCGCGCGCGCTGCTGGAGTTTGACGACCAGGAGCCGGGCCTGCAGAACGAAATCCGTGAGCTGATGAAAGGCTACGATTCGCCGAGAGAGTTCTACGTCGGCCGTCTGACCGAAGGGATCGCTACCCTTGGCGCCGCCTTCTACCCGAAACGCGTCATCGTGCGTTTGTCGGACTTCAAGTCGAACGAATATGCCAACCTGGTGGGCGGCGAGCGTTATGAGCCGGAAGAAGAGAACCCGATGCTCGGCTTCCGTGGCGCCGGACGCTACGTTTCCGAAAGCTTCCGCGACTGCTTCGCGCTGGAGTGTGAAGCGATGAAGCGCGTGCGTAACGACATGGGGCTGACCAACGTTGAAGTGATGGTGCCGTTTGTGCGTACCGTCGCCCAGGCGAAAGCGGTGGTCGAAGAGCTGGAGCGCCAGGGGCTGAAGCGCGGCGAGAACGGGCTGAAGATCATTATGATGTGTGAGATCCCATCGAACGCCTTGCTGGCCGAGCAGTTCCTCGAGTACTTCGACGGCTTCTCCATCGGTTCGAACGACATGACCCAGCTGGCGCTCGGTCTGGATCGCGACTCCGGCGTGGTCTCTGAGCTGTTTGATGAGCGCAACGACGCGGTGAAAGCCCTGCTGTCGATGGCGATCCGCGCAGCGAAAAAACAGGGCAAATACGTCGGCATCTGCGGCCAGGGGCCGTCTGACCATGAAGATTTTGCCGCCTGGCTGATGGAAGAAGGGATCGACAGTCTGTCCCTCAACCCGGATACCGTGGTGCAAACCTGGTTAGGTCTGGCGGAACTGAAAAAATAAGTTTGCCCTGACAGCACCGATCCCCGGCAGCGATGCCGGGGATTTTTTTTGCCTGTTGCAGGCTGTCCGGTGTGGCGATGCGCAGGACAAAAAAAAGCCCATCGTGGGAGATGGGCAAAGACTACACACAGCAATTCGTTGTTTCACTCAGGGGATTTCCATGCTTATAAATCAAGGTGTTGATTTATAACCGTGAGCTAATAGTAGGCAGCGGGGCCTTTGCCGTCGATCAGATTCCTCTCAATAGTTAAATTGTTGTGAAGGACCGGGGGAGGAAAGCGAGGGGAATGGCGCTCAGGGCCAGCGCTTTGCCGGCGATCAATAAATTTTGCTTAACAATAGGCGGGCAAGGAAACAGGCGGGTCTCCCCGCCTGCCAGGGCATTACTTGCGCCCAGCCTCCAGCTCGCTAAGCTCTTCGAGGACGACATCGGGGTCTTTCGGCGGCGGCGGCACTTCGTGTACCCAGGCGTCATACAGACGCCAGGAGACGGCCAGCAGCACTGGACCGATAAACAGACCGATCATGCCGAAGGCGATCAGTCCGCCAATGACGCCGGTAAGAATGAGGATCATCGGCAGGTCGGCGCCCATGCGGATAAGCACCGGACGAATGACGTTGTCCATGGTGCCAACCACGCAGCTCCACACCAGCAGCACGGTCCCCCAGGTGGTGTCCCCGCTCCAGTAAAGCCAGATAATCGACGGCACCAGAACCAGCAAAGGGCCGAGCTGGACCAGACAGGTAAAGATCATTACCACGGTCAGCAGAGCGGCGTAGGGGACGCCGGAGATGGCAAGGCCGATCCCGCCCAGCACCGCCTGAGTGAGGGCCGTCACCACCACGCCCAGAGCCACGGCGCGCACGGCCTGGCCGGCCAGCAGCACCGCCGCATCGCCGCGTTTGGCTGCGAGGCGTGTAGCGAAGTAGCGGAAACCGTAGGCCACCTGCTCGCCGCGCCAGTAGAGCAGCGCGCTGAACAACAGCATCAGACCGCAGTAGACCAGCAGCTTGCCGATGTGCGCCGCTTGCCCGACAAACCAGCTGGTGGTAGTGCCAATATAGGGGCGAACCTTGGCCATAATCGCCGAGCCGCCCATATCCAGCAGACCATGCCAGGCGGAGTACAGCTTATCGCCGACCAGCGGCACGCTGTTCAGCCAGGCGAAATCCGGCAGCGTCACATTTCCACTGCTGATAAGTTTGATCAGCGGGACGCTGTTATCCACCAGGCTGTTGACCAGCAGAGCGATAGGAATAACGAATAGCAAAAACAGCAGCAGGGTCATCGCCAGCACCGCCAGCATCCGTTTGCCGAACAGCACGCGCTGCAGACGCAGTAGCACCGGCCAGGTGGCGATCACCACCGTACCGGCCCAGGCGAAGGACAGAATAAACGGCTGCACAACCCACAGGCAGGATATGATAATCAGGGCCAGGAACAGCACCGACAGCAGTATTTGCGGAATGTCCCGAGGCTGATGGGGGTTTATCATAGAGAAATTTTACCTTTCCAGTCGCGCCAAAAAGCTGGCGCCGCGTAAATCCATGTACTGATAATAATATCAATAATATTGCCGGGCTGATTTTGCACAGAAAACACGTGGGCGCATATGAAAAAAATGTGATAAAAAGTTGAATGCGCTACGCAAACGTTTAGTTAGCACCAACACAATATTTTCAAACACAACATAGTCAGGCAGGGTCAAGTGTGATGATCCCACAAATTTCTCAGGCACCAGGGGTAGTTCAGCTGGTGCTGAATTTTTTGCAGGTACTGGAGCAACAGGGTTTTACCGGCGATACCGCCACCAGCTATGCCGACAGGCTGACGATGGCCACCGACAACAGCGTCTATCAGCTGCTGCCGGATGCGGTCCTTTTCCCGCGTTCTACGGCGGACGTGGCCTTGCTGGCGCGCGTCGCCGCCGAACCGCGCTTTACATCGCTGGTCTTCACGCCGCGCGGCGGCGGCACCGGCACCAACGGCCAGGCGCTGAACGGCGGGATTATTGTCGATATGTCCCGCTATATGAATCGCATCATCGAGATTAACCCCGAAGAGGGCTGGGTGCGCGTTGAAGCCGGGGTCATCAAAGATCAGCTGAACCAGTTTCTTAAACCCTATGGTTACTTCTTTGCACCTGAGCTTTCCACCAGCAACCGCGCCACGCTGGGCGGGATGATAAACACCGACGCGTCCGGACAGGGATCGCTGGTGTACGGTAAAACGTCGGATCACGTGCTCGGTCTGCGAGCTGTGCTGATGGGCGGCGATATCCTCGACACCCAGGCGGTGCCAGTAGCGCTGGCGGAGACGCTGGGCAACACCCCATCGACGATTGGCCGGATCTATAACACGGTCTACCAGCGCTGCAAGACGCAGCGTGAACTGATCATTGATAAGTTTCCTAAACTTAACCGCTTCCTCACCGGGTACGATCTGCGCCATGTCTTTAACGATGAGATGAGCGAGTTCGATCTGACCCGTATTTTAACCGGTTCGGAAGGCACGCTGGCGTTTATTACCGAAGCGCGGCTGGATATCACCCGCCTGCCGAAGGTGCGCCGTCTGGTCAACGTTAAATATGACTCCTTTGACTCCGCGTTGCGTAATGCGCCCTTTATGGTGCAGGCGAAAGCGCTGTCGGTGGAGACTGTCGACTCCAAGGTACTGAATCTGGCGCGCGAGGATATCGTCTGGCACTCGGTAAGCGAACTGATCACCGACGTGCCGGATAAAGAGATGCTCGGGCTCAATATCGTCGAATTCGCCGGGGATGACGCTACGCTGATTGACCAGCAGGTCACTACCCTGTGCCAGCGGCTGGATGAGCTGATGGCCGGCAGCGAGGCGGGCGTCATCGGCTGGCAGGTCTGTCACGATCTCGATGGCGTAGAGCGGATCTACGCCATGCGCAAGAAGGCCGTCGGCCTGTTGGGCAATGCCAAAGGCGCCGCCAAGCCTATTCCTTTCGCTGAAGACACCTGCGTACCGCCTGAGCATCTGGCGGATTATATCGTCGAGTTCCGCGCGCTGCTCGACAGCCACGGCCTGAGCTACGGCATGTTTGGCCATGTTGATGCCGGGGTGCTGCACGTGCGCCCGGCGCTGGATATGTGCGATCCGCAGCAGGAGGTGCTGATGAAGCAGATCTCTGACGACGTGGTGGCGCTGACGGCGAAGTATGGCGGCCTGCTGTGGGGCGAACACGGCAAAGGCTTCCGCGCGGAGTACAGCCCGGCCTTCTTTGGCGAGGCGCTGTACGGCGAACTTAGGAAGATCAAAGCAGTCTTCGATCCCGATAACCGCCTGAACCCAGGGAAAATCTGTCCTCCGGAAGGGGTCGACGCGCCGATGATAAAAGTCGATGCGGTGAAGCGCGGCACCTGGGATCGGCAGATCCCCATCGCGGTGCGCAGCAGCTGGCGCGGGGCGATGGAGTGTAATGGCAACGGGTTGTGCTTCAACTTTGACGTCAAGAGTCCGATGTGTCCGTCGATGAAAGTCAGCAACCAGCGCATCCACTCGCCGAAAGGGCGCGCGACGCTGGTGCGTGAATGGCTGCGCCTGCTGGCCGACCGCGGCGTCGATCCCAACCAGCTGGAGAAGGCGCTGCCGGAGCAGGGCGTCAGCCTGCGTTCGCTGGTGGCGCGCACGCGGAACAGCTGGCATGCGCGTAAAGGGGAATATGACTTCTCGCACGAGGTCAAAGAGGCGATGTCCGGCTGTCTGGCCTGCAAAGCCTGTTCGACCCAGTGCCCGATCAAAATCGATGTGCCCGAGTTCCGTTCGCGCTTCCTGCAGCTGTATCACAGCCGCTACCTGCGCCCGGTACGCGACCATCTGGTGGCCTCGGTCGAATCCTATGCGCCGCTGATGGCGCAGGCGCCGAAGACCTTTAACTTTTTTATTAACCAGCCGTGGCTGAAAAAGCTGTCGGAGAAGCACATCGGGATGGTCGATCTGCCGCTGCTTTCGGCGCCGTCGCTGAAGCAGCAGATGGCCGGCCACCGCTCTGCCAACATGACGCTGGAGCAGCTCGAAGCGCTGAGCGCTGAGCAGAAAGCGAAGATGGTGCTGGTGGTGCAGGATCCGTTCACCAGCTACTACGACGCCCAGGTGGTGGCTGACTTTATTCGCCTCGTCGAAGCGCTAGGCTATCAGCCGGTGCTGCTGCCATTCTCGCCGAACGGCAAAGCGCAGCATATCAAAGGGTTCCTCACCCGCTTTGCTCGCACCGCGCAGAAGACGGCTGACTTCCTCAATCGCGTGGCGCAGCTTGGCATGCCGCTGGTCGGCGTCGATCCGGCGCTGGTGCTCTGCTACCGCGATGAGTATAAGCAAACCCTCGGCGACAAGCGCGGCGATTTCCAGGTGCTGTTAGTCCATGAGTGGTTGCCGAAGGCGTTGACGACCGCCGCCCGTCCCGAACAGGGAGGCGAGCCCTGGTACCTGTTCGGTCACTGTACGGAAGTGACCGCGCTACCGGCGGCGACAAAACAGTGGGCAGAGATTTTTGCCCACTTTGGCGCGAAACTGGAAAACGTCAGCGTTGGGTGTTGCGGGATGGCAGGGACCTATGGCCATGAAGTGAAAAACCATGCCAACTCGCTGGCCATTTACGCGCTCTCCTGGCAGCAGGCGATGCAGCGGCTGCCGCGTAACCGTTGTCTGGTGACGGGCTACTCCTGCCGCAGTCAGGTGAAGCGCATTGAAGGCAGCGGCGTTCGCCATCCGCTGCAGGCGTTACTGGAGATAATAGGATGATTTGGAAACGTCAGGCCACGCTGGAGCAGCTCAACCGGCTCGGTGAGGGAAACATGGTAGGGCTGCTCGATATTCGCTTTGAGACCTTTACCGACGATACGCTGGAGGCCACGATGCCGGTGGATAGCCGTACGCAGCAGCCGTTTGGCCTGCTGCACGGCGGGGCCTCGGTGGTGCTGGCGGAGACCCTGGGGTCGGTAGCGGGTTATCTGTGCAGCGAAGGCGAACAGAAGGTGGTGGGGCTGGAGGTTAACGCCAACCACATTCGTTCGGCGCGCGGGGGCCGGGTGCGGGGGGTCTGTAAAGCGCTGCATGTCGGCACTCGTCATCAGGTCTGGCAAATCGAAATCTTCGACGAACAGTCGCGATTATGCTGTTCATCGCGGCTAACCACCGCAGTAATATAAGCCATGACCGGGAGGCGAGTAGCCTCCCTTTTTTCAGGGTAATAAACGGTAACGGGTTTGTCAGGACCAGAGATTTTGTCGCACGGACCACCCTGCAGCGGCAAGGAATTATCTAATAAATATATTATTGCCGATCCACTCGCGTTATATATGCTACTCTTTTCAATACTAAATGCTTAAAGGTAACAAGAGGACGGTTAACCATGGGTATTCTTTCCTGGATCATTTTTGGACTTATTGCCGGTATTTTAGCCAAGTGGATTATGCCGGGGAAAGACGGCGGCGGGTTTATTGTGACCGTTATTCTGGGGATCATCGGCGCCGTGGTTGGCGGCTGGATCAGTACCCTGTTTGGTTTTGGCAAGGTCGACGGGTTTAATTTCGGCAGCTTTGTGGTCGCGGTAATCGGCGCGCTGGTCGTGCTGTTTATCTACCGGAAAGTGCGCAGTTAAATCTCTGCCATTCTGTTTCATTCTCGTTAACAAAGCTGCCGCGATAAGCGGCAGCTTTTTTTATTGCAGTGCCCAGGTCAGGCGACCCGCGCAAGGGCTATTGCCCGTCGGCATCCCCGGTAACGGGCACCACCTCAACGTGAACTTCGTAGTGCTTCGCCGGGCTGGCCGGGATCAGCGCGGTCAGTTTGTTAATGGTTTCTGCCGGCGTATCGGTCGCTACCGTGGCCGAAAACAGCACCGGTCTGTGCGGCGGAAGCTGCGGCGGGAACGGCGGCAGGGGGCCACGGCCCATCTCCAGCGGGGGGCGGGCCCCGTTATCAACGGCGGGCGCCGGGACGTCGGTTTTATCGGCCGCAAAGGCGCTGGCGGCGGCAACCGCGGCGATGGCGAACAGGGCAGTCAAAGCTTTTTTCATCTGGTATTCCTCGATTAGCAAGTACCAAAAGAGTAGAGGGCGGCGGCAGGCGGGACAATCCCATGCGACGCGAATCCTCTGAATCTCCTTTTTTCTTCGCGAATGTGAAGGTCAGATGAGAGCTTGTGTCATTGGGGAAGCATTTTAGTTCAGCAGTACGCTCATAATCAGCAGCACGGCCATGCACATCGACATAATACTGATATCAACAATCATTCTTTACGACAAAAGCTCCAGCAAACGGGTACGGCACGGCGGCGACGTCAAAGCACGTATTATAGTGGTTAAAGATTGTACCCTGGCATATATTCACTGGACAAATGATTATTCGCCAGACGTTGCCTGAGTTGCCCGCGCCTGACCATAGCGCCATGACCACGACCGGTTCCACACCTTGCAACCAGCGTTCAGCGGAGCAACATGAGGATGGCTCATGTTGCAATGAATTTAAGTCGCTTTCCCTCCACCGCCGACTCTGGCAAAAATAGACTCATTAACGAATCAACAACATTTATCGGTTGAAGCGCGCCAGGCCTGACCCCGCGTTGCTTGTGGAATGGCAATCTGCTCATTCAGCTTCATACCCAACACCAGAATGGACAATCGCCATGACTAACGAATTTACCTATACGATTAAGCGCAGTCGTTTTGATGAAAACTATAACCCCGCGGAAAATACGCGTATTACCACCAACTTTGCCAATTTAGCCAGAGGGGAGAACCGTCAGGAAAATCTGCGCAATACGTTAATCATGATGAATAACCGGTTTAATACCCTGGCGCACTGGGATAATCCTCATAACGATCGCTATGCGGTGGAACTGGATATTATTTCTGTCGAGATGAATATTGCTCAGGATGGCGCCAGCTTCCCGGTGATAGAGATCCTGCAAACGCATATTGTCGATAAAAAGAGCGGAGAGCGCCATGCCGGTATCGCCGGTAATAACTTCTCCTCCTATGTGCGGGATTATGATTTTAGCGTGCTGCTGCTGGAACATAATAAAAACCGGGGTAGCTTTAGCGTGCCCGATAACTTTGGCGAGCTGCATGGCAATATCTTTAAGGATTTCGTGCAATCCAGCGCCTATAAGGCCAGCTTCAGCAAGGCGCCGGTGATTTGCCTGAGCGTCTCCAGCAAAGATGTTTACCGGCGTACCGGTAATGAACATCCGGTCCTCGGCATTGAATATGCTCAGGATGGCGTGTCGCTGACGGAGCGCTATTTCAGCAAAATGGGCCTGCAGGTGCGCTATTTTATGCCGAAGCACAGTGTCGCGCCGTTAGCCTTTTATTTTACCGGCGATCTGCTTAGCGATTACACCAGCCTGGAGCTGATCGCGACCATCAGCACGATGGAGACGTTCCAGAAAATATACCGCCCGGAGATCTACAATGCCAATTCCGCGGCGGGGCAATACTATCAACCCAATCTCAACCACCTGGATCATTCATTAACAAAAATTGTTTATGACCGGGAAGAGCGCAGCCTGTTGGCGATAGAGCAGGGTAAATTTACACAACAACATTTTATCAACCCGCACAAGACGTTGCTTGAGCAATGGTCTGCTAACTTCGCGCTTTGCTAAACCAAAATAAAAGGCTACTTATTATGAAAACATGGCTTCCGACATCGACCGCCGGCAGTTTACCGAAACCGTCCTGGCTGGCGCAGCCAGAGACCCTGTGGTCGCCCTGGAAACTGTCCAGCGAGGAATTACTGGCCGGCAAGCGCGATGCCCTGCGTTTGTCCCTCGACGACCAGCTGCGTGCCGGGATCGATATTGTCAGCGACGGCGAGCAAACGCGGCAGCACTTTGTCACCACCTTTATTGAGCACCTCAGCGGCGTTGATTTTGCCAAACGCGAGATCGTGAAAATTCGTAACCGCTATGAGGCCAGTGTTCCAACCGTGGTGGGCGCCGTGGAGCGCCAGAAACCGGTCTTCGTGGAGGACGCGCGCTATCTGCGTCAGCTCACCAGTCAGCCGATCAAATGGGCGCTGCCAGGCCCAATGACCATGATCGACACGCTGTATGACAACCACTATAAAAGCCGGGAAAAGCTGGCCTGGGAGTTCGCCAAAATCCTTAATCAGGAAGCGAAAGAGTTAGAGGCCGCCGGGGTCGATATTATTCAGTTCGATGAGCCGGCCTTCAACGTCTTCTTTGATGAAGTCAACGACTGGGGGATCGCCGCCTTAGAAAGAGCGACCGAAGGGCTGAAGTGTGAAACGGCGGTGCATATCTGCTACGGCTACGGCATCAAGGCGAATACCGACTGGAAAAAAACGCTGGGTTCTGAGTGGCGACAGTATGAGGAGGCCTTCCCGCAGCTGCAGAAATCCTCCCTCGATATTATCTCTCTCGAGTGCCACAACTCGCGGGTGCCGATGGATCTGCTGGAACTGATCCGCGGTAAAAAGGTGATGGTCGGGGCGATCGATGTCGCCAGTCATGCTATCGAAACCCCGGAAGAGGTGGCTGAAACCCTGCGCAAGGCGCTGGCGTTCGTCGATGCCGACAAACTCTACCCGTCCACCAACTGCGGTATGGCGCCGCTGCCGCGCCATGTCGCGACCGGCAAACTGCATGCCCTGAGCGCCGGCGCCGAGATCGTTCGCCGCGAGCTGGCGGCAAAGTAAGGCGGGGCGCATTCCCGTTATCTTCCTCTGGCGGTGTCACTCATCGCCGGTTCACCTCCTGAGCGGGCTGTTGCCCGCTCAGCGTCATGTTGCCGCCAGCGGGCGGCAGATCGCCCGCAAGGCGACGGCACTGCACAGCGGAAACAGCGCCAGCAGAAGCCAGGGATAAACCGCCTGCGGCGAGGGGGTGAGCGCCTGGTCAAGCAAATGACCGAGCAGTAAATTTCCGGCTAACACCGCGCAACCCCCCGCGGTGGCGAGCGCCCCGTAGTGGGCGCCCAGCGTCGACTCATCGGCGAACAGCGGGATCAGATCCTTGGCTGAGGGCACCAGCAGCATCTGGCCGAGGGTGAGCAGCGTGACAAAGCAGGCCGACGGCAATAATCGCAGCCAGCCTTCGGCGGGCGGGGTGGCGGCAAATAACGCCACGCTGACAAAAGAAGCCGACAGCAGCAGAAAGCCCACCGGCAGGATGCGCACGGCGCCAATTCGTCGGGCGACGCGGGCGAGAGGGAGCTGCAGGGTGATAATCAACAGCGAGGCCAGCATAAAGAGCGGCGCCAGATCCTGCTCACGACCGCCGGAACGTTGGATCTCCACCGGCAGGGCGAGGTACAGCTGGTTGTAGCTCAACAGCCAGGAGCTGTAGGCGAGAATAAACGCGACAAAGCGCGGCTGGCGCAAAGGCATCCACCATGGGACTCGTCTGCGCGTTGTTGTCGTGTGCCCGTCGGCGGGCAGACAGAAAAAGAGCACCAGCAGCGCCAGGAGAAAGATTCCCGCGCCGGCGAGGGCGATATGCCGAAAGCCGATCCCGCTCAGCAGCCCTCCGGCCACCGGGCCGATAACCGCCCCCAGCTCACCGCACACCGCAAACAGCGCAAACCACTCGGCGCGGCTGCGTTTCCCGTTGGCCTGGCTGTGGGTACCGGTCCGCGCCAGCAGGGCCTCGATCGACGGGGAAAACAGAGCGCCGCCGACGCCGGTCAGGCAGGCGCCGAGGATAATGGGCCACAGCGACGTAGCGCACGCCAGCAGCAGATAACCGGCGACGCGAATGACGCAGCCGGCGAGGATGATGGCCTTAGCGCCATAGCGGTCGGCCAGCGTCCCGCCGATGATAAACATGCCCTGCTGAGAGAAGGTGCGCAGCCCGAGGATCAGGCCGATAAGTCCCCCCGAGAGCAGCATGTCGTCGCGCAGGAAGAGGGCGAGGAAAGGAACGACCGCGTAAAAGCCAATATTAAAAACGAACTGGCTTCCCAGTAACACGGGAGGCCAGAGGGTTGCCGCAGGGCGCAGGGAGAAGAGAGGCATATCCGCCCAACCTAAACGATGAAATGAATGTGTTTTTTACCGTGGTAAGGGGAGATCTCGATTTTGGTTTTCACCCGGAAAACGTCCCACAGCAGCGCTTCGGACAAAATCTCCTCCGGCGTCCCGCTGGCGAGGATCTGCCCCTGCTGCATCACGATCAGCGAATCGCAGAACATCGCGGCATGGTTAAGATCGTGAATGGCCACAATGCTGGTCACCGGCAGCTCGCTGATCAACTGCATTAACTGCATCTGATGGTGTATATCCAGATGGTTGGTAGGCTCATCCAGCAGGATTTCGCTCGGGCTCTGCGCCAGCGCGCGGGCGATATGCACCCGCTGCCGCTCGCCGCCGGAGAGGCTTAACCATCCCTGCTCGCTTTTCTCCAGCATCGCTACCCGCTGCAGCGCGGCGGTGATCGCCTCATCATCCTGAGCGCTCCAGTTTGAAAACGGGGAGTGGTGGGGAATGCGCCCCAGGCGCACGACGTCGCGCACCCGCATATTGGCCTCGGTCATGCCGTGTTGCTCGACGAAAGCCACGCGGCGGGCGAGCTGCTTTTTCGCCATCCGGGTGATGTCCTGGCCGTCGAGGGTGACGCGACCCGCATCCGGGCGGCGCAGGCCCGCCAGAACGCGCAGCAGCGAGGATTTGCCGCAGCCGTTGGGCCCCAGCAGTCCGACCGTTTCGCCGCGCGACACCCGCAGCGAGACATTATTGACGATGACCTTTTTGCCTGCCTTCCAGGTGATATTTTCAGCGCAAATACTCATCACTTATTCCTTGAGCGGTAGATAATCACGGCAAAGAAAGGCACCCCAACCAGGGCGGTTACCACCCCAACGGGCAGACTCTGCGGGGCAATCAGCAGGCGCGACGCAATGTCCGCCAGTACCATCAATATCGCCCCTGCCAGCGCGCTGGCGATCAGCAACGTCCGGTGTAGCGGGCCAAAGAAGAAGCGCATCACGTGCGGCACCACCAGGCCGACAAAGCCGATCGAGCCGGCCATACTGACGATGGTGGCGGTGATCAGCGCCGCGGTGGTGAAGAGGATCAGGCGTACCTGTGGCACGGCAATCCCCAGCGAGGCGGCGGCATCATCGCCGAAGGTGAATGCATCCAGCGCCCGGGCATACCACAGGCAGACCGCCAGGCCCGCGAGCACCACCACGATGACCAGCTGGAATTCGGGCCAGCGGACGCCGCTGAAGCTGCCCAGCAGCCAGAACATCACATCGCGCGCCTGCTGCGCGCTGGCGGAGGTGCTGATGGTGTAAGCCGTGATGGCGTTAAATAACTGTGACGCGGCAACGCCCGCCAGAATCGTACGCTCATTGCCGCCGCGCGCGCCATTAGTCAGCAAGGCGACAAAGGCGAAGGCGGCGAAGGCCCCGGCAAAGGCGCCTGCCGAGAGGGAAATCGCGCCAGCGCCAAGGCCCAGCACCACGATCGACACCGCGCCGGTGGAGGCCCCGGCGGAGACGCCGAGGACGTAGGGTTCCGCGAGGGCATTTTTCAGCAGGCTTTGCAGCACGACGCCGCAGATAGCGAGGCCTGCGCCGCAGCAGGCGGCGACCAGCGCGCGGCTGAGGCGGAAATCCCAGATCACGCTCTCATAGATACGGTTGAGAGGCTCAGCGGTTAAGCCGGTTCTGTTGCTGATAGCGTAAAAGACATTCTGCAGCGGGATGGCCAGCTCGCCGACGCTGACGCCCACCGCTATCACCAGCGCCAGCACGATCACGGCCAGTAAACACCAGCCGGTGAGCAGCATGCTGCGGCGCGTCTGAAGCACGGCGACGCTCATCAGTTCAGCCCCATTTTTCTCAGCTGTTCGCCCACCTGTTCCGCGCCATAAAGCGTGCGAATGGTCGGATTCATCGCCTGACCGTCCATGACCACGATATGGCCTTTTTTCACGGCCTCCAGCTGGCTGACGGCGGGATCGCTTTTGAGGAATTTGATCTTCTCCTCGGCCTTATCCAGCGCCCAGCGGTTACGATCCAGGCTGGAGACCACGATCACATCCGGGTTGGCGGCAATAATGCTCTCCCAGCTCACCGTGGGCCACTCGGTTTCCGAGGTAATCGCATTATGTCCGCCCAGCACGCTGGCGATAAATCCGGAGGCGCTGTTTTTGCCGCCAACATAGGCATCGGCCGAAGGTGAGGCGCTGGAGAACCAGAAGACGAAGGAGAGATCCTTTTTGCTTTTACCAAACTCCTGGCGCAGGTCGGCTTCACGTTTTTTGAAATCGGCAATCAGCGCCTGACCACGATCTTCGACGTTGAAAATGCGAGCAAAATCGCTAATTTCCTGATACAGCCAGGTCATATCCCACAGCTTTTGCCGGCTGCCGTACATATCGCCGGTGGCCTTTTTGGTGGCGCACATCCCCGGTGAGACGTAGCTGTTTACGCCGACGGTAGCGAGATCTTCACGCTTAGCGACTTTGCTTTCCGGCCCCAGCAGCAGCGGCAACTGGGCGGGAACGAAATCGGGATTTTGCGCCAGCACGGATTCCAGGCTCGGAATTTCCACCGTCAGGGTTTTAATCTTCGCGTTTTGCTCAGCCAGCTGCGGTAAAACGCTGGTCGGCCAGAAGGCGCTGGCGACCACCTGCTTTTGCAGCCCGAGCAGCAGCAGAATTTCGACCGTATTTTGCCCCAGCGCGACCACGCGCTCCGGCGGCCGGGTGAAGGTCTCCTGATAGCCACAGTTTTCAATCGTCAGGGGGTAGGTTGTTGCCAGCGCGGAACTGACGGCGGTGAACATCAAGCCTAACGCGCAGAGGACCTTCTTCATTAAACGCTATCCTTGTAAACAGGCGAGTGGATGACCAGCAAATGGGAGTAATGCAAATGAAACTCATTATTGGGGCGGGGTTTTATACAATGCCATATTTACAGTGTCAATGAGTGACTATTTCGGCAGGCAATGAAATGCCCGCGCGATGGGGCGGGTCAGCTCGCCAGTGGGCCACGAATATACGCCTGCAACCCCTGGGCGAGAAAATCAAATACCCGCTTACAGGCAGGGCTGTGGCGCAGATCCTCATGCATTACCAGCCAGGTATCGAGATTCAGGGAAAAGTCGGCCGCCAGTACTCGCTGCAGGGGAATAATGCCATCCGCAAGGGGCACCTGGCAGATGCCGATCCCCGCCCCGGCGCGGATCAGGCTCAACTGGGCGAGGTCGCTATCGGTCCGCATCGCGAACGCTTCGCGCTGAAATCGGGGGTAAGCCTGCAGGGCCCGGCGAACAAGTGGGGTGGCGCTATCGAAACCAATTAGCGCGTGGCTGGCCAGATCGTCGAGGGTAGCGGGCAGGCCCTGGCGCGTCAGGTAGGCGGCGGTGGCATGTAACCCAAGCTCGATCCTGCCGAGACGGCGGGCGATAAGCTGCTCCTGCTGCGGGGCGACCATCCGCACCGCAATATCCGCCTCCCGGTGAAGCAGATCCTGAAACCGATTGGAGAGCATCAGTTCGATGACGATATTCGGGCACGCCTGCCTGAGCCGGGCAACCAGCGGCGGCAGCACCTCGGCGCCGACCACCTCGCTGGCGGCCACCCGCACCACGCCACGCAGTTCGGTTCGGTCGCGACTAAAGTTAGCCGCCGTGCGTTCCAGCGCCCGGGCGGTATTGTCCATCGCCTCGGCGTGCACCCGCAGCGCCAGCGCCGCGTCGGTCGCCAGCAGGCCGGTCTGCGAGCGGGTAAATAAGGCCTGGCCGAGCGCGGCCTCCAGCCCGGCAATATGGCGCCCCGCCGTCGGCTGGGTGATGTTCAGGGTGCGTGATGCGCCCGATAAGGAACCTTCCTGCAGGACGGCGAGAAAGGTTCGGTACCACTCCCAGGGAATAGAGGTATTCATACAAAAATGTATAGCTGCTCGATGATGGTATGCAATTTCATTTGATATGAGCGGCAGGTAGGCTGTCAAGCATCCATTAGCGAACGGGGAAAGAGGATGAACAGCAGCGGCAAAGTACTTATTCTGGGAGCAAGCGGGGGGATTGGCGGGGAAGTGGCGCGCCGGCTGGTGGCGGACAACTGGCAGGTTCGGGCGCTGAAGCGCGGCGCTCAGATTCGCGGTCCCGCAGATGGCATGCAGTGGATAGCCGGCGACGCGCTGAATGCCGGGCAGGTTGCCGCGGCGGCTGCCGGTTGCGACGTTATCGTCCATGCGGTCAATCCGCCGGGCTACCGGCACTGGCGGCAGCAGGTACTGCCCATGCTGCACAACACCCTGCAGGCCGCCGAACAACAGCGGGCGTTAGTTGTTCTGCCCGGCACGGTCTACAACTATGGACCGGATGCCTTTCCGCTGATTGATGAAGCGGCCCCTCAGCAACCGGTGACCCGTAAAGGCGCTATTCGGGTAGAGATGGAGCAGGCGCTGGAGGATTACGTGCAGCGTGGTGGCCGGGCGTTGATTGTTCGGGCGGGCGATTTTTTTGGTCCACGCGCCGGAAATAACTGGTTTTCTCAGGGGCTGGTCAAGCCCGGGCAGCTTCCCCGCGTCATTAGCCGCCCGGGGGCGATCGGCGTCGGGCATCAGTGGGCTTATCTGCCCGACGTCGCCGACACCATCGCCGCGCTGCTGGCCCGCAGGCATGAGCTTGAGCCGTTTGCTCGCTTTCATATGCAGGGCCACTGGGACCCGGACGGCAGCGAAATGAGTCAGGCGATCCAGCGGGTGGTCGCCCGCTATGGCGGCCGAGCGGCAGTGAAGTCTTTTCCCTGGTGGCTGGTAAAGCTGGCGGCGCCCTTCAACGCCACCCTGCGGGAAATGGTCGAGATGCACTATCTCTGGCGTCTGCCGGTACGCCTGCGCAACGATAAACTGGTTGATTTTTTAGGCGCGGAGCCGCATACCCCACTCGACAGCGCGGTGCTTCAGACGCTGCAAGGCCTGGGTTGTCTGCCCGCCGGCGCGATAAACACCGAGGTGCGCGAGGCGTAACGCGGCAAGAGGATCACAGAGCGGGGCGTTATTGTGACCAAATCATAATAACGTCACTCGTTGTCAAACGATAGCGATCGCATTAAGCTAAACGGATGACGAAAAATACCCCCACCCCTGCAAGCCGTGGTCCCCATGACCACAGCGTTCGGGACCAGATTCTTGACGCGGCCATGGCGCACTTTAGTCGCTATGGCTATGAGAAAACGACGGTCACCGATCTCGCCAAAGCGATAGGCTTTTCCAAAGCCTATATCTATAAATTCTTTGACTCCAAGCAGGCGATTGGCGAGGCGATTTGCGCCAGCCGGCTGGAGAAGATCATGGTGGCCGTCAGCGCGGCTATCGCCGATGCGCCGTCCGCCAGCGAGAAACTGCGCCGCCTGTTCCGGGCACTGACCGAGGCCGGCAGTGAACTGTTTTTCGAGGATCGCAAACTGTACGACATCGCCGCCGTCGCAGCGCGCGATAAATGGCCTTCAACGGAACAGTATGCCGGTCATCTGCAGCAGCTGATTGGTCAAATCCTTGTCGAAGGCCGCCAGGCGGGTGAGTTCGAGCGCAAAACCCCGCTGGATGAGGCGACCCTGGCGGTCTATATGGTGATGTGTCCTTTCATCAACCCGGTGCAGTTGCAATACAATCTCGACACCGCGCCCACCGCGGCGGTGCTGCTTGCCTCCCTGATCCTGAGAAGTCTCTCCCCCTGATTAGTGACTATTGACTTTATTGGTCACTCGTCTGAGAATGCGGTCACTGTCCGGTCTTTTCATTAAGGTGACCCATGCTCAGGCTCAATGCCGTCCATCTTGCCGTCTGCCTCCTGCCGCTGGCCCTCGCGGGCTGCGGCGAACCTGCCGATCATGACGATCCCCGCACCCGGCCGCCGCTGGTCCGGGTGGCGACCGTCGAGCGCGCGGAGGCCAGCTCGCGGGCCTTTACCGGCGTGGTGGTCGCTCGTACCCAAAGCGATCTCGGCTTCCGGGTATCGGGAAAAATCCTTGCCCGGCTGGTGGAGACCGGGCAGAGCGTCAAGCGCGGTCAACTGCTGCTGCGTCTGGATCCGGCTGATTTAACCTTGCAGGCGCAGTCTCAACAGCGGGCCGTGGATGCCGCGCGGGCGCGAGCCAAAAAGGCGACCAACGATCTGGCCCGCTATCGCGGCCTGGTGGCGAGTGGCGCCGTCTCGGCCGCGGAATTCGACCAGGTTAACGCAGCGGCAGAGGCGGCGAGAGCCGACCTGAGCGCGGCCCAGGCGCAGGCCAATGTGGCGCAAAACGCCACCGGCTATGCCGGACTGCTGGCGGACGCTGACGGCGTGGTGGTGGAAACGCTTGCCGAACCGGGGCAGGTGGTCAGCGCCGGACAGGTGGTGATCCGCCTGGCGCGGGCGGGGCAGCGCGAAGCGCGGGTGCAGCTTCCGGAGACGCTGCGCCCGGCGGTCGGCAGCGAGGCGCTGGCGACACGCTATGGCAGCGAATCTCAGCCGGTCACGGCGACCCTGCGACTGCTTTCGGACGCGGCTGACGCCACCACCCGCACCTTTGAAGCGCGCTATGTGCTGAACGGGGCGCTGGCGAATGCGCCGCTGGGGTCTACCGTGACCCTACGTATCGGCAGCGACCTGGCGCCAGGCCAGGTGCTGGAGGTGCCCCTGGCGTCGCTCTACGATCCGGGCAACGGCCCTGGCGTCTGGCGCATTGCCTCGCGTCCGGCCACCGTCTCCTGGCAACCGGTGACCGTGCTCGGCCTGAATGATGAAACGGCGCGGGTGACCGGCCCGCTGAAGCCCGGCGAGCCCATCGTCGCCCTGGGCGCCCATCTTCTGCACCAGGGCGAGGCGGTGCGTCTGGCGGAACGACGCGAGCATAATGCCGCCGGGAGCCAGCCATGAGCGCCGGGCGTTTTAATCTCTCCGCGCTGGCCGTCCGCGAGCGGTCGGTGACCCTGTTTTTGATTATCCTCATCTCCGTCGCCGGGCTGGTGGCGTTCTTCGGACTCGGGCGGGCGGAAGATCCGCCCTTCACGGTCAAGCAAATGACGGTCATTACCGTCTGGCCCGGCGCCACCGCGCAGGAGATGCAGGATCAGGTCGCCGAGCCGCTGGAAAAACGGCTCCAGGAGCTGAAGTGGTACGATCGCACGGAGACCTATACCCGCCCTGGTATGGCGTTGATCACGTTATCGCTGCAGGATCAGACCCCGCCGTCCGAGGTGCCGGAGCAGTTTTATCAGGCGCGCAAAAAGCTCGGGGATGAGGCGAAAAACCTGCCTGCCGGCGTCTCCGGCCCGATGATGAATGACGAATTCGCCGATGTCACCTTTGCCCTCTTTGCTCTGAAAGCGCGGGGAGAGCCGCCGCGGCAGCTGGTGCGTGACGCTGAAGCCCTGCGCCAGCAGCTGCTGCATGTACCCGGAGTGAAAAAAGTGAATATCCTCGGCGAACAGGCGGAGCGCATTTATCTCTCCTTTTCTCATGATCGTCTCGCCACCCTGGGCCTTTCGCCAGAGGCGATTTTTGCCGCGCTGAACAGCCAGAATGTGCTGACCGCTGCCGGGGCCATTGAGACCCGGGGCGGGCAGATCTTTATCCGCCTCGACGGGGCGTTCGACCGCCTGCAGCAGATCCGCGACACGCCGATTACTGCCGGGGGCAGAACGCTGAAACTGGCCGATGTCGCCACGGTTGAGCGAGGGTATGAAGATCCCGCGACCTTCCTGATCCGCAATCAGGGCGAACCGGCGCTGCTGCTGGGGGTGGTGATGCGCGAGGGCTGGAATGGTCTGGCGCTGGGGAAAGCGCTGGACGCCGAAACGACCAGCATCAATCAGAGCCTGCCGCTCGGCATGTCGTTGACCAAGGTGACCGATCAGTCGGTGAATATCAGCGCCGCGGTCGATGAGTTCATGATCAAATTCTTTGTCGCCCTGCTGGTGGTGATGGCGGTGTGCTTTGTCAGCATGGGGTGGCGCGTGGGGGTGGTGGTCGCGGCGGCGGTGCCTTTAACCCTGGCCGTGGTGTTTGTGGTGATGGAGGCGACCGGCAAAAACTTCGACCGCATCACTCTCGGCTCGCTGATCCTCGCCCTGGGCCTGCTGGTGGATGATGCCATCATTGCCATCGAAATGATGGTGGTCAAAATGGAGGAGGGGTACGACCGCCTCAAAGCCTCCGCCTATGCCTGGAGCCATACCGCGGCGCCCATGCTGGCCGGTACCCTGGTGACGGCCGTGGGCTTTATGCCCAATGGATTTGCGCAGTCCACCGCCGGGGAGTACGCCAGCAACGTGTTCTGGATCGTCGGTATCGCGCTGATTGCCTCCTGGATCGTGGCGGTGATTTTTACCCCCTGGCTGGGGGTGCACCTGTTGCCGGACAGAAAGCCCGCGGCGGCAGGCCACGCCGCGCTGTATGACACCCCACGCTATCAGCGTTTCCGTCGGCTGCTGACCCGGGTTATCGCCCGCAAATGGCGCGTGGCCGCCAGCGTGGTGGTGCTGTTTATGGTGGCGATACTGGGAATGAGCGCGGTGAAAAAGCAGTTTTTCCCCACCTCCGATCGTCCGGAAGTACTGGTTGAAGTACAGATGCCTTACGGGTCGTCGATTATCCAGACCAGCGCCGCGACGGCGAAAATTGAGCACTGGCTGCAGCAGCAGCCGGAGGCGAAGATTGTCACCAGCTATATTGGCCAGGGCGCGCCGCGCTTTTACCTGGCGATGGCCCCGGAGTTGCCCGATCCCTCCTTTGCCAAACTGGTGGTGTTGACCGACGGTCAGGACGCCCGCGAGGCGCTCAAGCGGCGGCTGCGGGAGGCGGTGGCCAATGGCCTGGCGCCGGAAGCGCGGGTGCGCGTCACTCAGCTGGTCTTTGGCCCTTATTCGCCCTATCCGGTTGCCTGGCGGGTGATGGGGCCCGATCCGCACACCTTGCTCGACATCGCCGAACGGGTTAAATCGGTGCTGCAGACCAGTCCGCTGATGCGCACCGTCAATACCGACTGGGGTTCGCGGGTGCCGGTGATGCATTTCAGCCTCAATCAGGACCGGCTGCAGGCGAGCGGACTCAGCTCCCAGTCCGTCGCCCAGCAGCTGCAGTTCCTGCTGTCAGGGATCCCCATCACCACCGTTCGGGAAGATATTCGCGCCGTGCAGGTCATCGGCCGCGCGGCGGGCGATATCCGTCTGGATCCGGCGAAAATCGCCGACTTCACCCTGGTGGGCAGCGGCGGGCAGCGGGTTCCCTTGTCACAGATTGGCGACGTGTCGATCAGAATGGAGGACCCGCTGCTTCGCCGTCGCGATCGCACGCCGACCATCACCGTCCGCGGAGATGTCGCGGATACCCTGCAGCCGCCGGATGTCTCCAGCGCGCTGATGAAACCGCTGCAACCCATTATCGACTCGCTGCCGCCGGGGTATCGCATCGAGACGGCGGGGTCGATCGAGGAGTCAGGCAAAGCCACCCGGGCGATGATGCCGTTATTTCCCATCATGATCGCCCTCACGCTGCTGATCATTATCCTGCAGGTGCGTTCGCTGTCGGCGATGGTCATGGTTTTCCTGACCGCGCCGCTGGGGCTGATTGGCGTGGTGCCGACGCTGCTGCTGTTCAATCAGCCGTTTGGCATCAATGCCCTTGTGGGTCTGATCGCCCTGTCGGGGATCCTGATGCGCAATACGCTGATCCTGATTGGCCAAATCCACCACAACGAACAGGCAGGGCTCGATCCGTTCCACGCGGTGGTGGAGGCGACGGTGCAGCGCGCCCGCCCGGTTCTGCTGACCGCGCTGGCGGCGATCCTGGCGTTCATTCCGCTCACCCATTCGGTCTTCTGGGGAACGCTCGCCTATACGCTGATTGGCGGGACGCTGGGGGGAACCATCATGACCCTTATTTTCCTGCCGGCCATGTACGCGATCTGGTTCCGCATCCGACCTCAGCCCCCGGCTGACGCTGTGCAACACCCGGCGCTGCACCCGCAGGGGTAATTCCCTCTTGCCGGACCTGGCCGATAAACGCGGTCAGGCCCGGCCCTGGGCAGCGTCAGGCGGGTAAGGATACCGGCACCGCATGAGTGCGATGTTGATCCTGTTCGAGACGGTCAAGGCAATCGAGGCTGATGGCCGATGGCGAGGTCGCGCCGGTGAGGGTCATGGTGACCTTCATATCCTCGGCAAATAAGCGCAGCAGATGCGCCACGCCCGCTTCGCCCGCCGCGGCCAGGGCATAAATATAGGCCCGTCCGAGCAGTACGCCCTTCGCGCCGAGGGCCAGCAGGCGAATGACGTCCACGCCGGAGCGCACCCCGGAATCAGCAAGCACCGTCAGATCGTCGCCAACCGCATCCACCACCCTTGGTAGCGCCCGGGCAGTGGGGATGGCGCCATCGAGCTGTCTGCCGCCATGATTCGACACCACAATGCCATCGGCGCCGAGGCGCACGGCATTGCGCGCATCGTCGGCATCGAGGATCCCTTTGATGATTAATTTCCCTTGCCAGCTGTCGCGGATCCACTCCAGATCGTGCCAGGCGATGGACGGGTCGAAATTGTTGCTGATGAACCCCATATAGTCGTCCATGGTCATTTTGTGTCCGGTGTAGGCTTCGATATTACCGAACGACAGGGGCCTGCCCGCCAGCCCGACGTTCATTGCCCAGCGTGGATGAGTACAGGCCTGGAGATACTGTCGCAGGGTGGCGTGCGGCCCGGACATGCCTGAGCGATTATCCCGATACCGCGAGCCGGGGATCGGCATATCGACGGTGAATACCAGGGTTTTCATGCCGGCGGCCCACGCGCGCTCCAGCGCATTACGCATGTAGCCGCGATCTTTCAGCACGTACAGCTGGGACCAGAGCGCGCCGCTGGCCTGGCTCGCGACCTCTTCAATCGAGCAGACCGACACCGTGGACAGGGTGTACGGGATCCCGGCGCGGGAGGCGGCGCGGGCCGCCTGAACTTCGCCGCGGCGGGCGTACATCCCGGTGGCGCCGACGGGCCCCAGCGCCACGGGCATCGCCCATGAGGCATCAAGGATCGTGGTGGCCAGCGTCGGTTCGCCCGCCCCGCACAGCACGCGCTGGCGAAGGGCTACCGAAGCAAGCTCGGTGGCGTTGGCGTTCATGGTATTTTCCGCCACCGCGCCACCGTCAATATAATCAAAAAGGAAGCGGGGCAGACGGCGACGAGCGGCTTCGCGATAATCGCTGGGGGCTGAAACAATCATTATTATGTCCTTATGTCTTTTAACCTAAGTGGATGTTCTGCAGGCAAAAAAACTATAGGCTTCTAAAAACCGGTGGGGAAATGAAATATTAGCATCCCAGCTATTCCCTGCTGGAATAATCTGGTTTTATCGCTGAGGCTGTTATTTCCTTTTTTTACTCTTCGGCGCGCGCGTTATTTTTATTTATTTCCGCGCAACGTGAAGCTGGCAAAATAAAGACCCGGTATGAGGCGGCAGCGCTTTGCGCCATCGCCACCAGGGGGAAGGAGAGGTCAGCGCGGCGCCTGCGTTTTCCGGGAGGTGTAAAGAAGATGAATTTGAAATTGAGCTGGTGGTATCTTTTGCTAGCCTTTCTCTGGAGGACAGACGGAGCGACACCATGAAAGATAAAGATGAACAAACGGCATTGATTGGCATGGCCATCGGCGCGGCGGTCATTAGCTTAGTGGCTACACAGAAGCAGATTAATCAGGGGAGTATCGTGGATGAACTGGTGAGACTGGGCAGACAGAAGGGGGACGGGGTGGAAGATGAGGTTTTTGTTCAGGCCGCCCGCCTGGTCAGAAAAGGCACCTAGCCAACCGCGACCCTGCCTGGCAATCCATTTACCCGTTTCATCACAGTTTTCATTCCCTGGATCGCGGCCTGGCGAGCGGCGATTGTTGCTTTCCGAAAGCGTCACGGACTGGCGCTTTCTTATCCTGACCACCGGACCTGCGCCTTCTCGGCCTTGTTGGCCTTTAGGTGACACTGTCACTTTTCCTTCTCCAGGCTGTGCGATAAACAGGAACCGGGTCATCTGCTATTGCATAAATCGGTATTTTCGATACATCTTTACCATTGCGTGCGAATATAGAACGATTTCAGAATAACATATTATAAATCAAAAGATTAAGTTCACCCTGCACACCCTGATAATCCCCGGGCGAGGGTCTATGCTTATAAAAAGCGCTAAATGGGGCAATACCCCTGCTGCAGATGGGTTGAAGTGATAATCATTATCACTAACATGGCGGTATGCCTTGATGGCGCCAACCTGGAGGTCTATCGATGGAAGTACAAGCAGGAACCTTTAATCCCGCCGATTTTAGCTGGCAGGGACTGACCATGACGCCGGCCGCTGCCGCGCATATTCGCGATCTGATGCGCAAGCAACCGGACAAAAAAGGGCTGCGGCTGGGGATAAAAACCAGCGGCTGCGCCGGTTTTGGCTATGTGCTCGAAATGATTGCCGAGCCGGCAGCCGACGATCTGCTCTTTGAACATGACGGGGCGAAACTGTGGGCGCCGCTGCAGGCGATGCCGTTCATTGACGGTACGGAGCTCGATTACGTCCGGGAAGGTTTAAATGAAATCTTTAAATTTCATAACCCGAAAGCACAGCACGAGTGCGGTTGTGGCGAAAGTTTTGGGGTGCAGGCGGAGTAACTATGTCGCGTAATACTGAAGCAACTGACGATGTCAAAACCTGGACCGGCGGCCCGCTCAATTATAAAGAGGGCTTTTTCACCCGGCTGCAGACCGATGAGCTGGCCAAAGGGATTAATGAAGAGGTGGTCCGGGCCATTTCCGCCCGTCGCAATGAGCCGCAGTGGATGCTGGAGTTTCGGCTCAATGCTTTCCGGGCATGGCTGGAGATGGAGGAGCCGCACTGGCTGAAGGCGCATTACGATAAGCTGAATTATCAGGACTACAGCTACTATTCCGCCCCCTCCTGCGGCAACTGCGATGAGACCTGCGCTTCAGAGCCGGGCGCGGTGCAGCAGACCGGGGCCAACACCTTCCTGACCAGCGAGGTGGAAGAAGCCTTTAACCAGCTGGGCGTGCCGGTACGTGAAGGGCGCGAGGTGGCGGTGGACGCCATATTCGACTCCGTGTCGGTGGCGACCACCTACCGCGAAAAGCTGGCGGGGCAGGGGATCATCTTCTGTTCTTTCGGCGAGGCGATCCACGACCATCCGGAACTGGTGAAAAAGTATCTGGGTACCGTGGTGCCAGGCAATGACAACTTCTTCGCCGCGCTGAACGCCGCGGTGGCTTCGGATGGCACCTTTATCTATGTGCCGAAGGGCGTCCGCTGCCCGATGGAGCTGTCGACCTATTTCCGCATCAACGCCGAAAAGACCGGGCAGTTTGAACGCACCATTCTGGTGGCCGATGAAGGCAGCTACGTCAGCTATATTGAGGGCTGCTCGGCGCCCGTGCGCGACAGCTATCAGCTGCATGCGGCGGTCGTTGAAGTCATCATTCATAAAGATGCGGAAGTGAAATACTCCACAGTGCAGAACTGGTTCCCCGGCGACAACAACACCGGCGGCATTCTCAACTTCGTCACCAAGCGCGCGCTGTGCGAAGGGGAGAACAGCAAGATGTCATGGACCCAGTCGGAAACCGGCTCGGCCATCACCTGGAAATACCCCAGCTGCATCCTGCGCGGCGATAACTCGATCGGCGAATTCTTCTCGGTAGCGCTGACCAGCGGTCACCAGCAGGCGGACACCGGCACCAAAATGATCCATATCGGCAAGAACACCCGCTCGACCATCATCTCGAAAGGGATCTCCGCCGGACACAGCCAGAACAGCTATCGCGGGCTGGTCAAAATCATGCCGACCGCGACTAACGCCCGCAACTTCACCCAGTGCGATTCGATGCTGATCGGCCCGGACTGCGGGGCGCATACCTTCCCGTATGTGGAATGCCGCAACAACAGCGCCCAGCTGGAACATGAAGCGACCACTTCGCGGATTGGCGAAGATCAGCTGTTCTACTGCCTGCAGCGCGGGATCAGCGAAGACGATGCCATCTCGATGATCGTCAACGGTTTCTGTAAAGACGTCTTCTCCGAACTGCCGCTGGAGTTCGCCGTCGAAGCGCAAAAATTGCTGGCCATTAGCCTTGAACATAGCGTCGGCTGATAATTAAGGAAAAAAGATGTTAAGTATTCAAGATTTACACGTCGCCGTCGAAGATAAAGCGATCCTGCGCGGGCTGAACCTTGAGGTGCGCCCGGGGGAGGTCCACGCCATTATGGGGCCAAACGGCTCGGGGAAAAGTACGCTTTCGGCCACCCTGGCCGGGCGTGAGGATTACGAGGTGACCGGCGGCCGCGTCGAATTTAAGGGTAAAGACCTGCTGGAACTTGCCCCGGAAGATCGCGCCGGAGAAGGTATCTTTATGGCCTTCCAGTATCCGGTGGAAATTCCCGGCGTCAGCAACCAGTTCTTCCTGCAGACCGCGCTGAATGCCGTGCGCAACTATCGCGGCCAGGAGCCGCTGGATCGCTTCGACTTCCAGGATCTGATGGAAGAGAAAATCAGGCTGCTGCAGATGCCGGCAGATCTGCTGACCCGCTCGGTGAACGTTGGCTTCTCCGGCGGTGAGAAAAAGCGTAACGATATTCTGCAAATGGCGGTGCTGGAGCCGGAGCTGTGCATTCTTGATGAGTCAGATTCCGGGCTGGATATTGATGCACTGAAGATTGTCTCGGAAGGTGTCAACTCGCTACGCGACGGCAAACGCGCCTTCATCATTGTCACCCACTATCAGCGCATTCTTGACTATATCAAGCCGGACTACGTCCATGTTCTGTATCAGGGGCGGATCGTGAAGTCGGGGGATTTCACCCTCGTCAAACAGCTGGAGGAGCAGGGCTATGGCTGGCTTACCGAACAGCAGTAACGCGCTGCAGCAATGGCACCACCTGTTTGAAGCGCAGGGCGGCCAGCGTACGGCGGAGGCCACCCAGCATCTGCAGCAGCTGCTGCGCCTGGGGCTGCCGACACGTAAGCACGAGGACTGGAAATACACCCCGCTGGATGCGCTACTGAACGGTCACTTTGTCGCCGACGAGGGGGCATCGCTCAGCGCTGAACAGCGTGATGCGCTGGCGCTGCCGCTGGACGCCTGGCGGCTGGTGTTTATCGATGGCCGCTATCATCCTGAGCTGAGCGACGATCTCGCCGCCAGCGGCGTGGAGGTCAGCGTCGATAACCAACGCCAGCATCTGCCGGATGCTTTGCATCCGGAGGTGTTTCTCCATCTGACCGAAAGCCTGGCGCAGACGGTGGCCCGCCTTCGCGTACCGCGCAACCGCCGCCTGGATAAGCCGCTGCTGCTGATGCATATCACCCGCGGTCTGGCCGGCGATGCGCTGAATACCGCCCACTATCGCCATCACCTGGCGCTGGAAAGCGGGGCGGAGGCGACCGTGGTCGAACATTACCTCAGCTTTAATGAGCAGCCGCACTTCACCGGCGGGCGACTGACCATGACGGTGGCCGATAACGCGCACCTCCAGCATATCAAGCTGGCGTTTGAGAACGCGCTCAGCTACCACTTCGCCCATAACGACCTGCTGCTGGGCCGCGACGCCTCGGCCTTCAGCAGCAGTTTCCTGCTCGGCGGCCAGGTGCTGCGTCATCACACCAGCACCCGCCTGGGCGGTGAAAACAGCAACCTGCGCCTCAATTCGCTGGCGATGCCGGTGAAAAATGAGGTCTGCGACAGCCGCACCTGGCTCGACCATCAGGTCGGCTACTGCAACAGCCGCCAGCTGCACAAAACCATCGTCAGCGATAAGGGTCGGGCGGTGTTTAACGGGCTGATCAACGTCGCGCCGCACGCGCTGAAAACCGACGGCCAGATGACCAATAACAATCTGCTGCTTGGGCGGCTGGCGGAGGTCGACACTAAACCGCAGCTGGAGATTTACGCCGATGACGTGAAATGCAGCCACGGGGCGACCGTCGGGCGCATTGATGAAGAACAGCTGTTCTATCTGCGCTCGCGCGGTATCGAACAGCAGGCGGCGCAGCAGATGATCCTCTACGCCTTCGCCGCCGAGCTCACCGAGGCTATCCGCAGCGATGCGCTCAGAGAGCAGGTGCTGGCGCGGATTGGACAGCGTTTGCCGGGAGGCACTGTATGACATTTTCAGTAGAACGGGTTCGCGCCGATTTTCCGGTACTGAACCGGGAGGTCAACGGTCAGCCACTGGCCTATCTCGACAGCGCCGCCAGTGCCCAGAAGCCGGAGGCGGTGATCGGCGCCGAAGCGGAATTCTATCGCCACGGCTACGCGGCGGTGCACCGCGGCATCCATACCCTCAGCGCGGAAGCCACCGCGCGGATGGAAGCCGTGCGTCAGCAGGTGGCCACCTTCCTTAACGCCGGGTCGGCGGAGGAAGTGGTGTTCGTCCGCGGCACCACCGAGGGTATCAACCTGGTGGCCAACAGCTGGGGAAACGCCAACGTCGGCGCCGGGGATAACATCATCATCAGCGAAATGGAGCACCACGCCAACATTGTGCCGTGGCAGATGCTGTGCGCCCGCGTCGGGGCTGAGCTGCGGGTGATCCCCCTGAACCCGGACGGCACACTGCAACTGGATGTTGTCCCGGGACTGTTTGACCCGCGCACCCGCCTGCTGGCGATAACCGAGGTCTCCAACGTGCTGGGGACGGAAAACCCGCTGGCGGCGCTGATTGCCCTTGCGCATCAGCATGGCGCGAAAGTGCTGGTGGATGGCGCTCAGGCGGTGATGCACCACCCGGTAGATGTGCAGGCGCTGGGGTGCGATTTCTACGTCTTCTCCGGACACAAGCTGTATGGCCCGACCGGGATCGGCGTGCTCTATGGCCGTTCCGAGCTACTGCAGGCGATGGCGCCATGGGAAGGCGGCGGGTCGATGATCGCCACCGTCAGCCTGACGGAAGGCACCACCTGGAACCGGGCGCCGTGGCGCTTTGAGGCCGGTACGCCGAATACCGGGGGGATCATTGGCCTCGGCGCGGCGCTGACCTACGTCAGCCAACTGGGGCTGACGCAGATCGCGGAGTACGAGCAGACCCTGATGCGCTATGCGCTGGAGGCTCTGCGCGCCGTGCCGGATCTGATCCTCTACGGGCCGGCGCAGCGCAAAGGGGTGATCGCCTTTAACCTCGGCCAGCATCACGCCTATGACGTCGGCAGCTTCCTCGACAACTACGGTATCGCGGTGCGAACCGGGCACCACTGCGCCATGCCGCTGATGGCCCGGTATCAGGTACCGGCTATGTGTCGGGCCTCGCTGGCGATGTACAATACCACGGAAGAGGTGGACCGCCTGGTGGCCGGCCTGCAGCGGATCCACAAATTATTAGGGTAAAGGACGTGACGATGGCGGCACTACCAGACAAAGACAAACTGTTGCGCAATTTTAGCCGTTGCGCCAACTGGGAAGAGAAGTATCTCTATATCATTGAGCTGGGCCAGCGGCTGGCGCCGCTAAGCCCGGAAGAACATAGCGTGCAGAACATTATTCAGGGCTGCCAAAGCCAGGTGTGGATTGTGATGGCGCAGGACCCCTCCGGCGTTATCACCCTGCGCGGTGACAGCGATGCGGCGATCGTCAAAGGGCTGATTGCGGTGGTGTTTATCCTTTATGATCGGATGACCGCCCAGGATATCATCGAGTTCGATGTGCGCCCGTGGTTTGAAAAAATGGCGCTCACCCAACACCTGACGCCTTCCCGCTCGCAAGGGCTTGAAGCCATGATCCGTGCGATCCGCGCGAAAGCCGCAAATATTAGCTAGAATAAACAGGCAGATTTCATTCTGTTACGTCCGGTAGGGGTTCTGCTCCTGCCGCCGTTCAGTCTCCTGGCGTTTTATCAGCGAAAGAAGGAATCTCAGTATGAAACGCAAAACGATGATCACCTTAGCCCTTCTCAGCGCGCTTGGCGCCTCCTCGGCCGCCTGGGCCGTCGACTACCCGCTTCCTCCCGCCAACAGCCGGCTGATTGGCCAGAACCAGTACTGGACCGTACAGGAGGGAGACCGCAACCTGCAGGCGATCGCCCGCCATTTCGATACCGCGGCGATGCTGATCCTCGAAGCCAACGATACCATCGCGCCGGTGCAGCCGAAGCCAGGTACTCAGGTCCTGATCCCCTCCCAGATGCTGCTCCCCGACGTACCGCGAGAGGGGATTGTCGTCAACCTTGCGGAACTGCGGCTGTATTACTTCCCGCCGGGAGAGAATCAGGTGCAGGTCTATCCGCTGGGTATCGGCCAGTTAGGGCTGGAAACGCCTGAGATGACCACCCGCATCGGGCAGAAGATCCCCAACCCGACCTGGACGCCCACCGCGGGCATTCGCGCGCGTTCGCTGGAGAAAGGGGTGACGTTACCGGCGGTGGTCCCGGCCGGGCCGTACAACCCGCTGGGGCGCTACGCGCTGCGTCTGGCCTATGGCAACGGCGAATATCTGATTCATGGCACCAACGCGCCGGACAGCGTCGGTTTACGCGTCAGCTCAGGCTGTATGCGAATGAACGCCGATGACATCAAAGCGCTGTTCAACCAGGTGAAAACCGGGACGCCGGTACGGATTATCAATCAGCCGGTGAAGTTTGCCGTCGAACCGGATGGTAAACGCTATGTCGAGGTCCACAGGCCGCTTTCGCAGACGGAAGGGGAAAACACCCGGACCATCGCCTACACGCTGCCTGCGGCGTTTCACGCCTTCGCAGAGGATAAAGCGGTCGATGATGCACAGCTGAAAAAAGCGATGTCGAGAAGGGCGGGATATCCGGTGGTGGTGTCCACGGGGACGGGGAGTGCGCCAGCTACGCTGTCGGCGCAGAACACGCCGTCAGACAACAGCCTGCTTACCCAGTAGCCCTCATGCTGAGGGCAAAAAAAATGGCGCACAGAGTGCGCCATTTTTATTACCAGAACTCTTACTTACGGTAAGAGTGAGCCTGGTTGTCCAGACGCTGGTTAGCGCGAGCTGCGTCGTCTTTAGCAGCCTGAACGTCGGAACGGATTGCGTTCACGTCGTTGCTCAGCTGGTCAACTTTAGCGTTCAGAGTCTGAACGTCAGAAGACAGCTGATCGATTTTAGCATTGCTGGAGCAACCAGCCAGCAGAGTAGAACCCAGGATTACCGCGCCCAGTACCAGTTTAGTACGATTCATTATTAATACCCTCTAGATTGAGTTAATCTCCATGTAGCGTTACAAGTATTACACAAAGTTTTTTGGGATGAGAATATTTTTTTTACCTGAACGCACTTATTTTTGATCGTTCGCTCAAAGAAGCATCGAATTGGACAAAATCGCTGAAAAAGGCGAGTGAAAACAGCGCGCTTCCATCGGATTCATCTTAGATAATCTCTTATTAAATAGTAAATTCCGATTTGCATTTTTAATAGGAAGAGCTAATCAATGAATAAAAAAAGCGCCCCGAGAGGCGCTTTATTAAAAAAAACCAATTAACCTGTAAATTATTACAGCACGTGTACGGAAGCCGTATTAGTGGTACCGCTCGGCACTAATGCGCCGGAAACCATCACCACCACGTCGCCTTTACGCGCGAGGCCGCTTTTCAGCGCCAGATCTTTGCCCAGATGATAGAAGTCATCGGTAGAGGCGATCTCTTCCACCAGCTGCGGCACAACGCCTTTGCTCAGCACCAGCTGGCGAGCGGTGGTTTCGTTGGTGGTCAGGGCCAGGATGGTGGCGTCCGGGAAGTATTTACGCACAGCGCGTGCGGATTTACCGCCCTGGGTGGCGACAACGATCAGCGGCGCTTCCAGTTTCTCAGCGGTTTCTACCGCGCCGCGGCACACCGCTTCGGTGATGCGCAGTTTACGATTGTCGTTATTGAAGTCCAGACGGCTGGTCATCACGCGGTCAGTACGTTCGCAGATGGTGGCCATGATGGTGACGGCTTCCAGCGGGTATTTACCTTTCGCGGATTCGCCGGACAGCATCACTGCATCGGTACCGTCGAGGATGGCGTTGGCCACGTCGCCGGCTTCAGCGCGGGTCGGACGCGGGTTCTTGATCATGGAGTCCAGCATCTGAGTCGCGGTGATAACCACTTTGCGCGCGCGGATACATTTTTCGATGATCATTTTCTGGGCGAAGATAACTTCTTCAACCGGGATCTCAACGCCCATGTCGCCACGAGCAACCATGATGCCGTCGGAAGCTTCGAGGATTTCGTCGAAGTTGTTCAGGCCTTCCTGGTTTTCGATTTTGGAGATGATCTGGATGTTTTCGCCGCCGTGGGCTTTCAGGTGCTCACGGATCTCGACGACGTCGGAACGTTTACGGATGAAGGAGGCCGCGACAAAGTCCACGCCCTGTTCGCAACCGAAGATCAGATCCTGTTTGTCTTTCTCAGCCAGCGCCGGCAGGGCGATGGAGACGCCCGGCAGGTTTACGCCTTTGTTCTCGCCAAGGTCGCCGTTGTTCAGCACTTTACAGATAACTTTGTTACCTTCGATAGCCGTCACTTCCATGCCGATCAGGCCATCGTCCACCAGAACGGTGTTGCCGACGGTGAGGTCAGACGTGAAGCCTTCGTAGGTCACTGCAACGATTTCGTTGTTGCCGACGACGGATTTATCGGTGGTGAAGGTGAAGGTCTGGCCTGCTTTCAATGAGACGTCGTTGCCGCCTTCCAGCTTGATGGTACGAATTTCCGGGCCTTTGGTGTCCAGCAGAATAGCGGCTTTCTTACCGGTTTTGCTCATCACATTGCGCAGGTTCTGGATGCGCTGACCGTGTTCCGCATAGTCACCGTGGGAGAAGTTCAGACGCATCACGTTCATGCCGGCTTCCAGCATTTTGGTCAGCATCTCTTCAGATTCGGTTTTCGGACCGATGGTGCAAACAATTTTGGTCTTTTTCATGACAGTTTTAGTCTTTAAGTTGTGAAGGATATGGAATTCTCGCTCCGCGGGCGCACTGCCGGGGAGCCAAACCTGTATTACGAAAGTTGCTAAGCCACGCCCTAAGGATAGGTGACAACCCCGGAGCGTGCAGAAGAATGTGTGCTGGCGGTTCAGCCCATGAAATGTGGCAAGGTGTTATGCGTTTTATCATGCAGTCCAATGCGCTGAAACCATTCAAGAAAGAATCGAAGCGCATTATACGCTGCCGAAATCAAAAAGGAAAATAAAAACCTCGTTTCAAATTATGGACAAAACGCGTAACAAAACCGGCACGTTATGCATAAAAGTACGCAACACATTTTTTCATCACCGGGCAGGCAAAGGGGCAGCGGAAGGCGCTTTTTCTCGCGTGATGAACCAGTAAAATGCGCCATTGGCCCATTCCGCCGGGGATAATTTGCGTTGCGGAAAAAATCTATCAATAATGAATTGATTGATAATAATAAAGTGCGAGCAAAACCAGATGGGAAATAAAGCCAAAGACGACGAGCTGTACCAGGAAATGTGCCGCGTGGTGGGTAAAGTGGTGCTGGAAATGCGAGACCTGGGCCAGGAGCCGAAACACATTGTCATTGCCGGCGTACTGCGCACCTCGCTGGCGAACGCCAAAATTCAGCGTTCGGCGCTCACCGTGGAGGCCATGGAGAAAGTCATTCACGCCCTTTCAGGGCATTAACGTCTTTCGCCGGCGGGTCAGGAAATCACGAAGCGGATCACCGCCCGGACGGCAATGTCACAGTGGTGGGCCACCATCGCTTCGTCGTCGATGGCGGGCAACGGGTCGTCCAGGTACAGGCTGCTGAAGGTGTAGAAATTCGACACCTGATAAAAGCTGAAGCTGCTGATTAACCGGTGCACATCGCGTGCTTCGAGCCCCGCCTGAAAGACACCTTGCTGCTGGCCGCGCTGTAAAATGTCTTCCAGAATCGACAGGGCGGTACGATTCAGCGGTTTCAGTTCACCCGAGGTTTGTAACCACTTGCCGCGCTGCATATTCTCCATGCAAATCACCCGCATATAGTCCGCGTGGGTGGCGTGATAACGCACGCTCCAGCGCACCAGCCGCACCAGCGCCTCCACCGGCGGCACATTCTCCAGCCCCAGCTGCTGCTCGGTTTCGCGGATCCGCGCATACACATACTGCAGCACCTCCTGATAGAGCTGCTCTTTGCTTTTGAAGTAGTAAACCACCATGCGCTTGGTGGTCTGCGCCTCGGTGGCGATCTGCTCCATGCGGGCGCCTGACAGCCCGTGTTCAGCAAAAACAGCGATAGCGGCGCTGAAAATCCGCGCCTTCAGGGATTGTGCTTCATCATGAGCAACGACGGTCATGGCAACTCCTTTTTCTTGGGTGACAAAAAATACACATAATGATCACAATTTAGCAACCTAGTATGGCGCAAATGAACCAAATGATACATATTCAAGGCTCACGTCAGTTGTTGACCCGAGGACCTTATGCTGCGCTCTATCGCCACCGTTTCGATTTCCGGCACCCTGCCTGAGAAGCTGCACGCTATTGCGGCGGCGGGCTATCAGGGTGTGGAAATTTTCGAGAACGATCTGCTCTATTATACGGGGACGCCGGCGGAAATCCGCCAGCTTGCCGCCGATTTAGGGTTAAAAATCACGCTTTTTCAACCCTTTCGCGATTTTGAAGGCGCCAGCCGGGCGCAGTTTGCGGCGAATATAGCCCGCGCTCGGCGCAAGTTTGCCCTGATGCACGAGCTGGGCTGCGACACGCTGCTGCTGTGCAGCAATGTGCAGCCGGACTGCTCGGCGGATAGCGAATTGCAGGTCGCGGATCTGCGGGCGCTGGCCACGCTGGCGGAAGAAGAGGGGATCACCATCGGCTATGAGGCCCTGGCCTGGGGAACCCATGTGAACCGCTGGCAGCAGGCCTGGGAGCGGGTGCGGCGGGTGGACAGCCCGGCGCTGGGCCTGGTGCTCGACAGCTTCCATATTCTGGCTCGCGGCGACACGCTGGACGCGCTACCGTCGGTGCCGGTGGAGAAAATCACCTTTGTTCAGCTCGCCGATGCGCCGTACATGAAAATGGATCTCCTGGAATGGAGTCGCCATTTCCGCTGCTTCCCCGGGCAGGGCGAGCTGCCGCTGGAGCCGTTTGCCGAGCAGGTCACCCGCTGCGGCTATCGCGGCCCCTGGTCGCTGGAGATCTTTAATGACGGTTTTCGCGCCTCGCCGAACGGCGCGACGGCCAAAGATGGTTATCGTTCGCTGCTGTGGCTGGAGGAGCAAACCCGCCGTCGGCTCCCGACGTGCGATGCCGATCTGTTTTCACCGCCGCCGCTGCCGGTCTATCACGGGCTGGAGTTTATCGAGTTTGCCGCCAGCGCCGCCGAGGCGCAGCGCCTGGGGCAGCATCTGCAGGCGCTGGGTTTTCAGCACGAGGGAAGCCACCGCTCCAAACAGGTGACGCTGTGGCGCAACGGCGGGGCGCGGATCGTCATCAACCATCAGCCCCACAGCTGGGCCGATCATTTCTATCAACGCCACGGCGTATCGCTGTGCGCCATGGCGCTGCGGGTCGATCGCAGTGCGCCGATTGTGGCCCGCGCCCGGGCGCTGGGGTATGCCACCTGGCAGGGCGATGCCGGGCCGAACGAAACGCCGATCCCGGCGATCTGCGCCCCGGACGGTAGCCTTATCTATCTCATCGAGGCCGGGGAAGGGATCTATGAGCGCGATTTTCATCTGCGCGACGGACTGACGGTGCGCGAGGATTATCTCGGTATCGACCATCTGGCGCTGGGGATGGAGGCCGACAGCCGCGACAACTGGGTGATGTTCTTCCGCACGGTGTTTGGTTTTACCCTTGAGCATGAGCAGACGCTGCCGGACCCGTATGGACTGGTGCGCAGTCTGGCGGTGCGCAGCCCGCAGGGCGATATCCGTCTGGCGCTGAATATTTCGCAGAGCCGGGCGACGCAGATTGCCCGCTCGGTCGCCTGCTACCAGGGGGCAGGGCTGCAGCATGCGGCCTTTGCCTGCCGCGATCTGCCGGCCACCTGCGACCAGCTTGCCGACGTTGCCCGCCATGCGCTGCCGATCCCGGCCAATTATTATGAGGATCTGCTGGCGCGCTTCGGCGGCGAGCTGGACGTTGGGCAACTGCAGCGGCGGCAGCTCCTCTACGACCGCGATCCGCAGGGCGGGGCCTTCCTGCATCTTTATACCCGCCCCTTTACCGCCGGGCGCTTTTTCTTTGAGTTAACCGAACGACGGGCCGGTTACGCGCTCTATGGCGCGGCGAATGCCGCCGTCCGTCTGGCGGCGATGCAGTATTGTTAGCCCGAATCAAATGGTTCATTATGCTTTAAACACAATAACAACATCCTCTGTACCCGAGACAGGAACTGACTATGAGCTCATATAGCCCTAACCCGACGGCTGCCGCCCAGCCTGCCGTCACCGTGCGCCGCTCCCGGCGGCGCATCGGCATCCTTGCGCTGTTGGCCATTGGTACCATGATCAACTACCTCGATCGCACCGTGCTGGGGATCGCCGCCCCAAAGCTCACCGGTGAGCTGGGGATCGACCCGGCGATCATGGGTATCCTTTTTTCCGCCTTTGCCTGGACCTATGCCCTGGCGCAGATCCCCGGCGGGCTGTTTCTTGACCGCTTTGGCAACAAAGTGACCTATTTTCTGTCGCTGACCCTGTGGTCGCTGTTTACCCTGTTCCACGGCATGGCGGTGGGGCTGAAAACACTGCTGCTGTGCCGCTTCGGGCTCGGCATTAGCGAAGCGCCGTGCTTTCCGGTCAACAGCCGGGTGGTCAGCGCCTGGTTCCCGCAGCATGAGCGGGCGAAAGCCACAGCGGTGTACACGGTAGGGGAATACCTCGGGCTGGCCTGCTTTGCGCCGCTGCTGTTCTGGATCATGGACGGCTTTGGCTGGCGGGTGCTGTTCGTCAGCGTCGGCGCGGTCGGTATTCTGTTTGCCCTGGTGTGGTGGCGCTGCTACCGCGAACCGCATGAAGATCCGCGCCTCAGCCAGCAGGAGCGCGAGCATATCGAAAACGGCGGCGGCCTGAGCGCCCCGACGGACCAGCAGGTGGCGTTCAGCTGGCCGCTGGTCCGCCAGCTGCTGAGCAAGCGGCAGATCATCGGCGCCAGCATCGGCCAGTTTGCCGGCAATACCGTGCTGGTGTTCTTTCTCACCTGGTTCCCGACCTGGCTGGCCACCGAGCGGCATATGCCCTGGCTGAAGGTCGGCTTCTTCTCCATCCTGCCGTTTGTCGCCGCCGCGGGCGGGGTGATGTTTGGCGGCTGGATCTCCGACAAACTGCTCAAGGCCACCGGGTCGGCCAACCTTGGCCGTAAGCTGCCGATCGTCGCCGGTCTGCTGATGGCCAGCTGCATTATCACCGCCAACTGGCTGCAGAGCGACCTGGCGGTGATCCTGGTGATGTCGTTTGCCTTTTTTGGTCAGGGAATGGTGGGGCTTGGCTGGACGCTGATCTCCGATATTGCCCCGAAGGGGCTGGGCGGCCTGACCGGCGGCCTGTTTAACTTCTGCGCCAACCTCGCGGGGATCCTCACCCCGCTGGTGATCGGCTTTATCGTTGCCGGGTTCGGCAATTTCTTCTACGCGTTGATCTACATCGGCGGCGCCGCGCTGCTGGGCGTGGTGGCCTATCTGTTTATCCTCGGCGACGTCAAACGTATCGAGTTATCGCAGTAAGCAAAGGAGCAAGGCATGGTGATTAGTGGAAATACGCGGCTGATAGCGCACCTTGGCTATCCGACCGCCAGTTTTAAGGCGCCGATGATCTATAACCCGTGGTTCGTCGACCAGCAGGTGGACGTAAAGGTGGTGCCGATGGGGGTCAGGCCGGAGGACTACGCCGCGTTTATTCCGCCGCTGTTTACGATGACCAACATCATCGGCGCGCTGGTGACGATGCCGCATAAAATCGCCACCTGCGATCTGGTCCAGCGCCTGAGCCCGACGGCGGCCATCGCTGGCGCCTGCAATGCCATCCGTCGCGAGGCCGACGGCAGCCTCTCCGGGGATATGTTCGATGGCGACGGCTTTGTGCTGGGCCTGCGTCGTAAAGGGTTTAATCCGCAGGGGACGCGGGCGCTGGTGGTCGGCAGCGGCGGGGTGGGATCGGCTATCGCCGCCTCTCTCGCCGCGGCGGGAGTCAGCGCCCTGACCCTGTACGATACCCGGCCCGAGGTGGCGCACGCCCTCGCCGGACGGCTGCATCAGCACTATCCGCAGCTCGATATCACCCTGATGCAGCACGATCCTGTCGGACACGAGCTGGTGGTCAATGCCACCCCGCTGGGGATGAAGGCCAGCGATCCGCTGCCGCTGGACGTTGACCGTCTGGCGCCAGGCACCTGGGTGGGGGAGGTCGTCATGACCCAGGAGTACACCCCGCTGCTGAGGGCCGCTCAGGCGCGACAGTGCCACATCCAGCGCGGGACCGACATGTTGTTTGAAATGATCCCCGCCTATCTGCGCTTTTTCGACCTGCCGGTAGCCACCCCTGAGCAGCTGCGCGCGCTGGCGGAAATTCGCTACTGACACGACGGCAAACCGGGTAATATAGCGTTATATTATCCGGTTTATAGCGACTATCTATGATGTCCACTCCTCTCACGCTGCTGGCGGCGGGAAGCCTGAGAAGCGCTTTCCTGCCGCTGGTGGCGCACTTTCAGCAGCACACTGGCCTGGCGGTCGATGCGCAGTTTGGCCCTGCCGGCTTGCTGCGCGAGCGGATCGAGGCCGGGGCGCCGTGCGCGGTTTTTGCGTCCGCCAATGCGGCGCACCCGCAGGCGCTGCTGCAGGCCGGTCTGGCGCAGGAATGCCAGGGATTTGCCGGCAACCAGCTGATGCTGACCGCCCGGCGGTCGCCGGACAACGATGGCCTGGACTGGCTGGCGCTGCTCAGCACGCCCCGCCTGCGGCTGGCGACCTCCACGCCGGGATGCGATCCGTCGGGAGATTATACCTGGCAACTGTTTGCCCGAATTGAGGCGCACTATCCTGGGTTGGGCAACGCGATAGCCGGGCGGGCGCAGCCGCGGGTCGGCGGTAGAGACTCACTGAGCGTGCCGCCGGGCGAGATAGCCGGCGCGTGGCTTATTCGCCAGAATCTGGCGGATCTGTTTATCGGCTACGCGCACTATGGCCCCGCGCTGGCCGCCTGCGACGATCTGCGTACCCTGACCATCCCGGCGCCGTGGAATATTCGCTGCGATTACCAGCTGGCGCGCCTCAGGGCGGATCCCGCCGCGCTGGCCCTGTATCGCTTTATCCTCGGCGACGTTGGCCAGAGGTATCTCCGGCAGGCGGGTTTTATGCCGTTCAGCGACGCAGAGTAAACCCCGGCGCCAGCAGAGGGGACGCGGACGCTGGATGGTAGATCAGACGTACCGGCAGGCCGTACGCTTGCCGGAGGTGCGTTTCGCTCAGCACGTCGGCGGTCTCGCCTGCCAGCCACTGGCCCTCCGGCAGAAGCAGCAGCGTATGGCTGGCCACCTGCAGCGCATGGTTTGGATCATGGGTGGTGAACAGGACGGTGCGTGCCTGGCGGTGAGCGAGGTCGCCGATCAGCTGCAATACCACCTGCTGGTTACCGAGGTCCAGCGCCGAGCAGGGCTCATCCAGCAGGATATTCTGGCTGGCGCTGACCAGCGCGCGGGCAATCAGCACCAGCTGCTGCTGGCCGCCGGAGAGGGCGCCGAAGTCATCCCCGGCCAGGGCGGCAATCCCCAGCTGCGCCAGCGCGTTCTCAACCCGCCGGGCATCCTCCTCGCCCGGCTGGGCAAAGAGATCCACATGACGGGCGCGGCCCATCAGCACCACATCGCTCACGCGCCAGCGAAAAGCGGGACGAAACGACTGCGGGACCAGGGCGACGCCCCCCTCGCACTGCACCTGGCCGCCCAGCGGCGGCAACACGCCGGTCAGGGTGTCCAGCAGGGTACTTTTTCCCCGGCCATTGGCGCCCAGCACCGCCCAGATCTCACCGGGCCGGCAGGTTAGCGTGAGCGGGGCGAAGAGCGGCTGACGGTGGCCGTAGCGTAGCGCTTCCAGCGATAATGAGCTGTTCATCGGGCGGTACTCCGGCGCCGGGATTGCACCAGTAAAAAGGTAAATAGCGGCGCCCCGAGCAGGGCAGTGATGATCCCGATCGGGATTTCCGCCTGGGTCAGCGTGCGCGCCAGATCGTCCACCACCAGCATCAGCGCGGCGCCAAGCCAGAAGGCGGTGGGCAGCAGGCGACGATGGTCAGCGCCCACCAGCAGACGGGCGAGGTGCGGGACCACCAGCCCCATCCAGGCGATGCTGCCGCTGACCGCCACCTGGGCTGCCACCAGCACTGCACAGCACACCAGCACGCCGCGACGCAGCGCGGCCACCGGAACGCCAAGACTGCGGGCATCGCGTTCCTCCAGCGCCAGCAGGTTGATACGCCAGCGCAGCTTCCACAGCACCCCGGCGGCTAGCGCCATGGGCAGGGACATAAGCAGAACCTTATGCCAGCTGGCGGTCGCGAAGCTGCCGAGCAGCCAGAAAACAATGTTCGGTAACGTCTCTTCGCTATCGGCGAGGTACTGCATCAGGCTGACCAGCGCGGCGAAGAAGCCGCTGAGAATGATCCCGGACAGAATCAGCCCCAGCGTGCTGTCCCGCCCCTGCAGGGCGGCGAGGGCGTAAATCAGCCCCAGCGCGATGAGGCCGAAGAAAAAGGTCGAGGCCATCATCAGCAGACCGCCGACGCCCAACAGGATCGCCAGCGTGCCGCCGAAGGCGGAGCCGGCGGTCACCCCGATGATGTGCGGGTCCACCAGCGGGTTCTGGAACACGCCCTGCAAGGTGGCGCCGCACAGCCCCAGCGCGCCCCCGGCCAGCAGAGCCATGACCACGCGCGGCAGGCGAACCGACCAGACGATCTGCCCGATCACCCCTTCACCTGGCGGCAAATGGACCAGGGTGTGGCCAACGGCGCGCAGGCTTAACGGGTACTGGCCGAAACAGAGCGAGGCGACCGCGATCGCCAGCGTCGCCAGCGCCAGGCTACCCTGCAACCGCCAGGGATGGTGGTTAGCGCGCATCTGGCGTCCACGCCACGCGGTAAAAACGCTGATAGTAATCCCTGGCTTTACTGTCCACATCGATGCTCTGGTAGCGCGAAGGATAGAGTTTTTTCGCCATCCATAGCTCGCCCAGCGCCAGGGCCTCCGGCATCGGGTAACCCCAGGCTTTGGCGTACTCCGGCATCAGCCACACGCGGTGGTGTTTCACCGCATCGATCGCCTGCCACTGCGGGTCGTTCTCTATCTGTTTGACCACCTGCGGATAACGGTCCTGGACGAAGATCACCTGCGGGTTCCACTCCAGCACCTGCTCCAGCGACACCTGACGGGCGCCTTTTACGCTGGCGGCCGCCACGTTCAGCGCCCCGGCGTGCGCCATCATCAGCCCGGTGTATTTACCGGCGCCGTAGGTATTCAGATCGGGGTTGGCCATATACACCCGCACCCGCTGGTTCGGCGGAATATCGGCCACCGGCGCATTGGCTTGTTTGCGCGCCGCAAAGGTGTAGTGAATCAGCGCCTCGGCCTCGGGCTGGCGCTCGACGACCTCGCCGATAAGGCGGATCCCCTCCACCAGCCCGGCGTTATAGGCCTGCTCTTCGTCTGCCATGGTGGGGTTCATTTTATTTTTTTCACCCGCGGCGTCCTGGCGCAGCGAGATGGCCACCACCGGGATCCCGGCCTGTTGGATCTGCGCGATCATCGCCGGCGGCGCATAGTTGGCGACAAAAACCACCTGCGGACGCAGCGCCAGCAGGCTTTCAATATTGACCTGGGTGAGATCGCCTGGGGTCGCCAGTTGCCCGATCTCAGGCATAAAGCGGGCGAACTGCGGCCCGAGCTGTTTCTGCCAGCTGCTTAAGACGCCGACGATATCCTCGGCGGCATGCAGTTGCACCAGCAGGTTGAGCGTCTGATGTTGCAGAACCACGACGCGGGTGATGTGGTCGGGGAGCGTGACCTGGCGACCCAGCTGGTCGGTGACGGTGCGGTCGGCGACGGACTGGCCGGTGAACAGGCTGGCGCTGAGCAGCGTCAGGCCCAGCAGTAAGGGGTGTTTTGACATGGTGTGGCCCGAATGGCGTGAAAAATTCGTTATGTATTAAATTATATAACGAAGCCGGGCGCAATGGGTGATCGCATTTACCCTCATCACGATCAAGGCATTTCGTACCACACTTCTTCCTCTTCCATGCGGGCCTCTATCTGCCTCGCCACCCTCTGCAGGGCGGAAAGATGCTTCTGCGCCGCCTGCTCAATGGTCATTGCGCTGGCGATATAGACCAGATTCAGGCAGCCGATAACCCGCTGCTGGCTGCTGACCGGCACGGCGATGGAGGCGATTTTCTCCTCCTGCCGCCAGCCGCGGAAGTTTTCGCCATAGCCGTTCTGGCGGGTGCGGGCGAGGATCGCCGCCAGCCGTTCCGGTTCGCGGGCCAGCTGATACTCAGCTTCCGGACGGGCGGCCAGCATGCTGACGATGGCGTCGCGCTCCGCGTCGGGGGCAAAGGCCAGCCACGTCAGCCCGGAGGCGGTGAGCAACAGCGGCAGCCGCCGTCCGACCATCGCGCGGTGAAACGACAGTCGGCTGAAGCGGTGGGTAGTCTCGCGCACCACCATGGCGTCGACGTCGAGGGTGGTGATGTCTGTCGGCCATTGCACCTCGCGCAGCAGCTCGCCGAGCAGCGGCGTGGCGAGGGCAGAAATCCAATGTTCGTCACGAAATCCATCGCTCAGCTGGCGGACGTTAATGGTCAACCGGAAGCTGTCATCGGAGCGGCTGCGGCGGACAAAACCCTCCTCCTGCAGCGTCTCCAGCAGCCGGCGCACGGTGGTGCGATGCAGGCCGCTAAACTCCGCCAGCAGGCCCGGCGTCGCGCCGCCGTCGAATTTATTTAACAATTTTAATAACAATAAACCCCGGCTTAACCCACGCACCGTTTTGTACTCAGTGGACCCATCGTCACGCATAAATCCTTCCTTAAAATGCTTTATAAACAGTGTTGTGCACCTGGTGCACATTCGGCGATGTTTTGATTGTAGCCGAAAACCCCCGCCCTATACTCAGCCCATTATAAAAATACGTTTACACATGATTAACAAATTGCCTGTCAGCCGGGCAGTTTCCGAGTCGTGAGGTCGCTGAAAATGACAACATCTACACCCGATATTCAACCCGCCGTGCAGCATACCGCTCAGGTCGCCATCGCCGGCGCCGGTCCGGTTGGCCTGATGATGGCCAACTACCTTGGCCAGATGGGCATCAGCGTGCTGCTGGTGGAAAAGCTCGACACACTGATCGATTACCCACGTGCCATCGGCATTGACGATGAATCCCTGCGGGCGATGCAGGCGGTAGGGCTGGTGAACGACGTGCTGCCGCACACCACGCCGTGGCACGCCATGCGCTTTCTGACCCCGAAGGGGCGCTGCTTTGCTGATATCCAACCGATGACCGATGAGTTTGGCTGGTCGCGGCGCAACGCCTTCATTCAGCCGCAGGTCGATGCGGTGATGTATAACGGCCTGCAGCGTTTCCCGCAGGTCCGCTGCCTCTTCTCCCGCGAAGTAGAAGCCTTTAGCCAGAACGGTGACGGTGTCACGTTAAATCTTAAAGGACCGGACGGCGAGCGGGAGACGGTGCGCGCGGACTGGCTGGTGGCCTGCGACGGCGGCGCCAGCTTTATTCGTCGTACGCTGAACGTCCCCTTCGAAGGCAAGACCGCGCCGAATCAGTGGATCGTCATCGATATCGCTAACGACCCGCTGGCCACCCCGCACGTTTACCTGTGCTGCGACCCGGTGCGACCCTACGTTTCCGCCGCGCTGCCCCATGGCGTGCGCCGCTTTGAATTTATGGTGATGCCCGGAGAAACCGAAGCCCAGCTCAGCGAGCCGCACAATATGCGTCGTCTGCTGAGCAAAGTGCTGCCGGACCCGGACCGCGTCGAGCTGATCCGCCAGCGGGTCTACACCCATAATGCCCGCCTTGCCGAGCGCTTTCGCATTGACCGGGTGCTGCTGGCCGGCGACGCGGCGCACATCATGCCGGTCTGGCAGGGGCAGGGATACAACAGCGGCATGCGCGACGCCTTCAACCTGGCGTGGAAGCTGGCGCTGGTGGTCAACGGTAAAGCGGGAGAGGCGCTGCTCGACAGCTATCAGCAGGAGCGCCGCGACCACGCGAAAGCGATGATTGATCTGTCGGTCACCGCCGGCCACGTGCTGGCGCCGCCGAAGCGCTGGCAGGGGGCCGTGCGCGACGGTCTCTCCTGGCTGCTGAACTACCTGCCGCCGGTGAAGCGCTACTTCCTCGAAATGCGCTTTAAGCCGATGCCGCAGTACCGCGAGGGGGCGCTGCTGATCGACGCCGCCGGCAAGACCTCGCCGGTGGGCAAAATGTTTATTCAACCGCAGGTGACGCTGGAGAGCGGCGAGAGCGTGCTGCTCGACGACGTCATCGGCGCGAATTTCGCCATTATCGGCTGGGGCTGCAACCCGCAGTGGGGGCTCGACGCCGGGCAGATCGCTCGCTGGCGCGCGATTGGCGTGCGCTTTATCCAGGTGGTGCCGGCGGTGCAGATCCATCGCGAGCAGGATAACGCCCCCGGCACGCTGCGGGTAGGCGATACGCAAAATCGCCTGAAGAGCTGGTTTGCTCAGCATAACACCGCCATCGCCGTGGTCAGACCGGACCGCTTTGTCGCCGCTCTCGCCATCCCGCAGACCCTCGGCGCACAGCTGACCGCCCTGGCGGAAAAAATGACCCTCGCAACCGGGGATACCGCCCGCACTGAAGAGAAGGTGGCCTGATATGGATGCCTATTTGCACTGTCTCTCCCACACTCCGCTGGTGGGATTCGTGGACCCGGAGCAGGCGGTCCTTGATGAAGTGAACGGGGTGATTGCTGACGCCCGGCGGCGGATCTCCGCTTTCGAGCCCGAGCTGGTGGTGCTCTTCGCTCCCGATCACTACAACGGTTTTTTCTATGACGTGATGCCGCCGTTCTGCCTCGGCGTCGGCGCCACCGCCATCGGCGACTTCGCCAGCGCCGCCGGCGACCTGCCAGTGCCGACCGAGCTGGCGGAAGCCTGCGCCCACGCCGTGATCAACAGCGGTATCGACCTGGCGGTGTCGTACAACATGCAGGTGGACCATGGCTTCGCCCAGCCGCTGGAGTTTCTGCTGGGTGGCCTGGACCGTGTGCCGGTGCTGCCGGTGTTTATTAACGGCGTCGCCGCGCCGCTGCCGGGTTTTCAACGTACCCGGCTGCTGGGCGAGGCGATGGGCCGCTTTCTCAATACCCTCAATAAGCGGGTGCTGATCCTCGGCTCGGGCGGACTCTCGCACCAGCCGCCGGTGCCGGAGCTGGCGAAAGCCGACGCCCATCTGCGTGACCGTCTGCTTGGCAGTGGCAAACAGCTGCCGCCGGACGAACGCGAACTGCGCCAGCAGCGGGTGATCAACGCCGCCAGGCGGTTTACCGAAGATCCGCACTCGCTCCATCCCCTCAACCCGGTCTGGGACAACCGCTTTATGAGCCTGCTGGAGCAGGGGCGGCTGGCGGAGCTGGATGCGATCGGCAACGACGAGCTGTCGACGATGGCCGGGAAATCGACGCACGAAATTAAGACCTGGGTGGCCGCTTTTGCCGCGCTATCCGCTTTTGGCCGCTGGCGCAGTGAGGGCCGCTATTACCGGCCGATCCCCGAGTGGATCGCCGGGTTCGGCTCGCTGAGCGCCACCACCGAGATTTGATTAACCGGGAGACTAACATGAGCTATCAACCGCAAACCGAAGCCGCCACCAGCCGATTCCTCAATGTCGACGAGGGGGGCCGCACGCTGCGCATCCATATCAATGACTGCGGCGACGGGAAAGAGACTGTGGTCATGCTGCACGGATCCGGGCCGGGGGCCACCGGCTGGGCCAACTTCAGCCGTAACATTGACCCGCTGGTCGAGGCGGGCTATCGCGTGCTGCTCCTCGACTGTCCGGGGTGGGGCAAAAGCGATGCTATCGTCAACAGCGGCTCGCGTTCGGACCTCAACGCCCGGATTCTGAAAAGCGTGGTCGATCAGCTGGGGATCGATAAAGTCCATCTGCTGGGCAACTCGATGGGCGGCCATAGCGCGGTGGCCTTCACTCTGAGCTGGCCGGAGCGGGTGGCGAAGCTGGTGCTGATGGGCGGGGGGACCGGCGGCATGAGCCTGTTTACGCCGATGCCGACGGAGGGCATCAAGCTGCTGAACGCCCTGTACCGCGAGCCGACCATAGAAAACCTGAAGAAGATGATGAGCATCTTCGTCTTCGACACCCGCGACCTCACCGAGGCGCTGTTCGAGGCGCGTCTCAACAATATGCTGTCGCGCCGCGACCATCTGGACAACTTCGTCAAGAGCCTCGAAGCCAACCCGAAGCAGTTTCCTGACTTTGGCCCGCGGCTGGGCGAAATCAGCGCGCCAACCCTGATCGTCTGGGGACGCAACGACCGCTTCGTGCCGATGGACGCCGGGCTGCGCCTGCTCGCTGGGATCGCCGGTTCGGAACTGCATATTTACCGCGACTGCGGCCACTGGGCGCAGTGGGAACATGCCGACAGTTTTAATCAGCTGGTGCTCAATTTCCTCGCACGGGCTTAAGGAGTAAATGATGACTTTTTCTCTTGACGCGCTGGCCCGGCAGCTGCGCGACGCGGAACAGACCGGCCAGGCGATCGCCCCGCTGCGCGATATCCTCGGCGTCGACAATGCCGACGCCGCCTATGCCATCCAGCGTCTGAACGTCCAGCACCACGTGGCCCATGGCCGGCGGGTAGTGGGCCGCAAGGTGGGCCTGACCCATCCCAAAGTGCAGCAGCAGCTGGGGGTCAACCAGCCGGATTTCGGCACTCTGTTTGCCGACATGTGCTACGGCGACAACGCCGAGGTGCCGTTTGGCCGCGTGCTGCAGCCCAAAGTGGAAGCCGAGATCGCCCTGGTGTTGAAGCAGGATCTGCCGCATGCCGATACCACCTTTGATGAGCTGTATAACGCCATCGAATGGGTGCTGCCGGCGCTGGAGGTGGTGGGCAGCCGCATTCGCGACTGGTCAATCGGCTTTGTCGACACCGTCGCCGATAACGCCTCCTGCGGCCTGTACGTCATTGGCGGCCCAGCGCAGCGCCCGGCAGGACTGGATCTGAAGCAGTGCGCCATGCACATGACCCGCAACCAGGAGCTGGTCTCCAGCGGTCGCGGCAGCGAGTGTCTGGGACATCCGCTGAACGCCGCAGTCTGGCTGGCGCGCAAGCTGGCGAGTCTCGGCGAACCGCTGCGGGCGGGGGATATCGTGCTGACCGGGGCGTTAGGCCCGATGGTGGCGATTAACGAGGGGGACAGCTTTGTCGCCCATATCGAAGGTATTGGCTCAGTTGCGGCACGCTTCGTCGTCGCCGGAGAAGGACATCGTGATGCGTAAACGTAAAGTCGCCATTATCGGCTCCGGGAATATCGGCACCGATTTAATGATTAAAATCCTGCGCCACGGCCAGCATCTGGAGATGACGGTGATGGTCGGCATCGACCCGCAGTCGGATGGCCTGGCCCGCGCCCGGCGCATGGGCGTCGCGACCACCCACGAAGGGGTGGGCGGCCTGATGCAGATGGCGGAATTTGCCGACATCGATTTTGTTTTTGACGCCACCAGCGCCGGGGCGCACATCAAAAACGATGCCGCGCTGCGCGAAGCGAAGCCGGGGATCCGCGTCATCGACCTGACGCCGGCGGCGATTGGCCCGTACTGCGTACCGGTGGTCAACCTCGCGGCCAATCTCCATCAGGGCAACGTCAATATGGTGACCTGCGGCGGGCAGGCGACCATCCCAATGGTCGCCGCGGTCTCGCGAGTGGCGAAGGTGCATTACGCGGAGATCGTGGCCTCGATCGCCAGCCAATCCGCCGGACCGGGCACGCGGGCCAATATTGACGAATTTACCGAAACCACCTCGCAGGCGATTGAAAAAGTCGGCGGCGCGGGCAAGGGCAAAGCGATTATTGTACTGAACCCGGCGGAGCCGCCGCTGATGATGCGCGATACCGTCTACGTCCTGAGCGAGCTGGCGTCGCAGGAGGCGATTGCCGCCTCGATCGCCGAAATGGCGGCGGCAGTGCAGGCTTACGTCCCAGGCTACCGGCTGAAGCAGCAGGTGCAGTTTGAGGTTATCCCCGAGGATAAGCCGGTCAACCTGCCCGGCGTCGGCTGTTTTTCCGGCCTGAAAACCGCGGTTTACCTCGAAGTGGAAGGGGCGGCGCACTATCTGCCAGCGTACGCGGGCAACCTCGATATTATGACCTCGGCGGCGCTGGCGACGGCGGAGCAAATGGCCGGGGCAATGCACAGCGCGGCGGGAGCGACAGCATGAACGGTAAAAAACTTTATATCTCGGACGTGACGCTGCGCGATGGCATGCACGCCATTCGTCACCAGTATTCCCTGGCGCAGGTGCAGCAGATCGCCGGCGCGCTGGATAAGGCTGGGGTCGACTCCATCGAAGTGGCCCATGGCGATGGCCTGCAGGGATCCAGCTTCAACTACGGCTTTGGCGCTCACAGCGACATCGCCTGGATTGAAGCGGCGGCGGCGGCGGTCAGCCAGGCGAAAATCGCCACCTTACTGCTGCCGGGCATCGGCACGCTGCACGATCTGAAAGCGGCGTATCAGGCCGGGGCGCGGGTGGTGCGGGTCGCCACCCACTGCAGCGAAGCGGACGTCGCGGCGCAGCATATTGCCTATGCCCGCGAGCTGGGAATGGACACCGTCGGTTTTCTGATGATGAGCCATATGATCTCCCCGCAGGCACTGGCGCAGCAGGCGCTGAAGATGGAATCTTATGGCGCGACCTGTATCTATGTGGTGGATTCCGGCGGGGCGATGAACATGAACGACATTCGCGACCGCTTCCGTGCCCTGAAGGCGGTACTGAAGCCGGAGACCGCCACCGGGATGCATGCCCACCATAACCTGAGCCTCGGGGTGGCGAACTCTATCGCCGCGGTGGAAGAGGGGTGCGATCGCATTGACGCCAGCCTGGCCGGGATGGGCGCGGGGGCGGGCAATGCGCCGCTGGAGGTGTTTATTGCCGCCGCCGACAAGCTCGGCTGGCAGCATGGCACTGATCTCTACGCCCTGATGAACGCGGCCGATGAGCTGGTGCGGCCGCTGCAGGACCGCCCGGTGCGTGTCGACCGCGAAACGCTGGCGCTGGGCTACGCCGGGGTCTACTCCAGCTTCCTGCGCCACAGCGAAGTGGCGGCCGAGCGCTATGGCCTCAGCGCGGTGGATATTCTCGTCGAGCTGGGCAAGCGGCGGATGGTCGGCGGTCAGGAGGATATGATCGTCGACGTCGCACTGGATCTGCTTAACCGCAATAAATAACGAAAAACGTGCGGCTGACAAAGCATCAGCCGCCAGTCACCTGCTCCGTTTGTTCGGCTATCGCCAAGGTACCCTATGACCAAGATAACGACTGCAAACCCCTCGCGCCTGGTGGTTACCATCGGGCTCTGTTTTATGGTGGCCCTGATGGAAGGGCTGGATCTGCAGGCGGCGGGGATCGCCGCCGTCGGCATGGCGCAGGCCTTTGCGCTGGATAAAATGCAGATGGGCTGGATCTTCAGCGCCGGGATCCTCGGCCTGTTGCCCGGCGCGCTGATGGGCGGCATGCTGGCGGACCGCCACGGGCGCAAGCGCATTCTGCTGGGGTCGGTGCTGCTGTTTGGCCTGTTCTCGCTGGCCACCGCGGTGGCATGGAGCTTCCCGACGCTGCTGCTGGCGCGCCTGCTCACCGGCGTCGGGCTCGGGGCGGCATTGCCGAACCTGATTGCCTTAACCTCGGAAGCCGCTGGCTCACGCTTCCGCGGCCGGGCGGTAAGCCTGATGTACTGCGGCGTGCCCATTGGCGCCGCGCTGGCGGCAGCGCTGGGCTTTTCCGGTCTCGCCGCGGCCTGGCAGACTATTTTCTGGATTGGCGGCGTGGTCCCGTTACTGCTGATCCCGCTGCTGATGCGCTGGCTACCGGAGTCACAGGCGTTTCAGCGCGCGGAGGCCAGCGTGCCGCTGCGCACCCTGTTTGCCCCGGGGCATGCCGCCGCCACCCTACTGTTGTGGCTGGGTTATTTTTTCACCTTGCTGGTGGTCTATATGCTGATCAACTGGCTGCCGATGCTGCTGGTGGGCCAGGGATTCCGCGCCAGCCAGGCGGCGGGGGTGATGTTCTCTCTACAGATCGGCGCCGCCTGCGGCACGCTGCTGCTGGGAGCGCTAATGGATAAGCTCACCCCGCTGCGGATGTCGCTCCTGATCTACAGCGGGATTCTGGCTTCCCTGCTGGCGCTGGGCAGCGCGTCATCGCTGAACGGAATGCTGCTGGCGGGGTTTGTCGCCGGGCTGTTTGCCACCGGTGGCCAGAGCGTACTCTATGCCCTGGCGCCGCTTTTTTACCCCGCAGCGATCCGCGCCACCGGGGTCGGCACCGCCGTGGCGGTGGGCCGTCTCGGGGCGATGAGCGGCCCGCTGCTGGCCGGCAAGATGCTGGCCCTCGGCACCGGCACCGTCGGGGTGATGGCGGCCTCGGCGCCCGGCATTGTGCTGGCCGGCGTGGCGGTGTTCTGGCTGATGCATCGCCAGCAGCGCGCGGCCATGGTCTGAAACGCATCCGGCGGTCTGGCAAAAAAATGCCGGGCCGCCGCCTTGCCTGTCCGCGTCACCTGGCCTATGGTAAGACATCATTCCCTGACGCTTATCGTCCCTATGGCTTACACCTCCCGTTTGCTCAATGCTATCCCTGGCATCCGCCACGCTTTTCTCGATGTCCACGAAACCGCCGCCTTTCCCTATGCCGAGCTGGCTCCGGTGAAGCTGGTGCATGGTAATGAGGTTCATCATTATCAGCAGCCGCTGCCGACGCGCCCGCACGCCGACGCGGTGTTTACCGCGGTGGCCGGGCAAAAGGTGGGGGTGGTGACCGCCGACTGTCTGCCGATGCTGATCGCCTCGCGCGACGGTCGCTTCGTCTGCAGCGTGCATGCCGGCTGGCAGGGGCTGGTCAGCGGCATTGTCGACAACAGTCTGGCCTGTTTTCGCCAGCAGGGGGTGGCATTGGCCGATCTGGTCATCGCCGTGGGGCCGCATATTCACCCTTGCTGTTACGAAGTCTCCGCCGGATTTTATCAGCAACTGCTGGACCAGCCCGGCGGTGATCGGGTGGCCCGCCATCGCCAGCGGCTGTTTCATTCCCGTTCGGGCCCGGTCAGCGATCCGCTCAAAGCCGCCGCACGCGGCAGCGATAATCTGTGGTTTGATCTGCGCGCCTTTGCCGAAGCGATCTTCGCAGAGGCGGGAGTGTCGCCGGCGAGCGTTGAATGGCTGGGGAGTTGCACCTACTGCACCCCGCAGTCGCTGGGCTCCTACCGACGCCGGACCCATTTTCCGGCGCCGAAGAGCTTTCAGTATTCGTGGATCCTGCGCGAGGCCTGAGGCGCGCTCGCGCTAGAGCACCCGAAAACCGTGGGTGCCGTCGCGGGCCAGCTGATCCACCAGGCCATACTCCCACTCCAGATAGGCCTGCATGGCCTCGGCGGAATTATCGGTTCCTTCGTACGGACGACGATAGCGGTCACGGCGCTCGACGGCGAGGCCGCTATCGCCATGCGCCAGCGGCAGACCGGCGGCGATCCACGCCAGCGTCCCGCCGGTAAGCAGCTGCACCGGTTTACCGGTCAAGGCCGCCACCTCCGGCACCGCGTAGCGGGCCAGCAGACTGCTGCCGCAGGTCACCACGTATCGCTGTGCGGGAGGGATCACATCCAGGGCCTGGCGCAGCTGCGAGCGCGTTAGCCACCACGCGCCGGGGATATGGCGAGCGACAAAGTTGGCGCTGGTGGTAAAATCGAGCACCACCGTACCGGGTTCGTCCAGCTGTTGCGCCAGCTGCGCCGGGCTTATCTCCTCCGCCTGCGGGCCGGGCGGCACCTCGGCGGCCGGCACCCCGCGTTCGCTCAACTGGCTGGCCGACAGCGCGCTCAGCCGCGCCGTCTCCCAGCCCATCTGCGCCAGCCACGAGCCGGTTATCGCCGCCCGGATGCCATCGTCATCCAGCAGCACAATTCGCGCCCCTCGTACGCTGGCGAAGTGATCGGTCTCCTGCAGCAGCTGGCCGCCTGGCGCGCTCAGGCTGCCGGGATAGTGACCCGCCGCGTACTCCTCGGGGCTGCGGACATCAAACAGGAAGGTAGTGCGGTCGCTCTGCTGCAGCCAGCGTTGCAGCGTGGCCTCATCGATGACCGCCACCCCGGCCCGTTCGGCAAGATGCGCCACCTCAGCGGCCCGGACGCCGGAGGCGCGGGCGGAGGGATCGTATTGCCGCTGCTGCTGGTGCGCCAGCGTCTGGCCGGCCAGCGTCCAGCCGATAGTGCCATTGCGCAGGGCATGGACCGGGTTTGGCACGCCGGCGTTGATCAGCGACTGGGTGCCGATGATGCTGCGGGTGCGTCCGGCGCAGTTGACGATAACCGGCGTCTGCGGGGAGGGCGTCAGGCTCTCCACCCGCAGGGCCAGCTCGCCGCCGGGCACGCTGATGCTGCCGGGGATGCTCATGGTCTGGTACTCATCGAAGCGCCGGGCGTCGACGATCACCACCTCCTGCCGGCTGTCGATGAGCGCCTGAACCTCCTGGGCGCTGAGCGACGGCGTGTGACGCACGCTTTCCACCAGTTCACCAAAGGCTTTGCTGGCGGAGTTGACATCCTGAAACAGCTCGCCGCCGCTGCGGCGCCAGCCGGCGAGCCCCTCTGTCAGCAGGGCCACATCCTGATAGCCCCAGGCCCGTAGCCGTTCGACGGCGATCTCCGCCAGACCTTCGCCGTTGTCGTAGACGGTGAGCGGGGTGGTGAAGCGCGGTATCCGCCGGCGGACCTCCAGCTCCAGTTTGCTGAGCGGCAGATTGACGGCAAACAGCGGATGAGCGGTGGCGAAATCGGCCTCTTCACGGACGTCGATCAGCGCCAGTTCACGACGGTCGAGCAGCGCCTGGCGTATCCCGGCGGCCTGGCGATAAGCGTAGGTGGGCATAGTGGTTATCCTTGATTTTCGCGGGACAAATCCCAGATATTGGGTAAATGGCGGTTAGAGTAGCCGGAGATAAACGGTTTCTGCTGCCCTTCCGGGGTATACACGGCGCGCTTCACCGCGCCGATATTGCCGCCGTAGATGTGAATGCTGATGGAGACGCGATCCGCCAGCGCATTGCTGACGCGATGAATATCGCCATCGTCAGCGGAGACTTTCTCCACCTGGCCTGCTTCCAGAAGCGTGGCGGCGCCCAGCGCGCGCGGGATGCCATCGGCATCCAGCTGGTAGCGCTGGTTTTCCTCCGCGCCGCGCAGCATACCAATGGCCCCCCACACCCGGTGGTCATGGATCGGCGTCGCTTGCCCCGGTCCCCAGACGAAGCTGACAATCGAGAAGCGCTCCCCGGAGTCGGCATGCAGCAGATACTGCTGGTAATGGTGCGGATGCGGCAGGGTGTACTCTTCCGGCAGCCAGTCGTCGTAACGCACCAGCGCCGCCAGCCGCTGCGCCACGGCGTCAAGCAGCGGGGCGGTCTGGTGGTGCTCACGGTGCAGGCGGTCTACCTCATGAATGAAATGGCGTAATTTTTCCAGTCGTGGTGCAGTCATGTGCGGTTCCTGTGAGAGGGACTGGTCAAAACGCTAACAGAGGCGTTAATATTATTTAAATGCAATTTACGCATATATTAATATGCAAATTTCACATAAGGATCCTATGCGCATTGACGATATCGACGCTTTGCTGGCCACGGTGCAGTTTTCGTCCCTCAATCAGGCCGCGGAATATCTGGGGATCACCCAGTCGGCCATCACCCGGCGTCTTCAGCGTCTGGAACAGGAGCTGAACGTGACGCTGTTGGAGCGCCAGACCCGCCCGCTGACCCTGACCGCCGCCGGACACCGGGTGTACGAGCAGTGTCTGAGCATTAAGCGTGAGACGAAAAAACTCTACAGCCTGTTGGATCCGCAAGGCGAGCCGCGCGGCGCGCTGCGTCTCGGCGTGCCGCAGAGTCTCAGCGAGATTGCCCTGCCGGCGGCGCTGTCGGCGCTGAGCCAGCAGTTTCCCGGACTGTCGCCGCAGATCACCTGCGGCTGGAGCGGACAGCTGCAGCGCCGGCTGGAAAACGGCGAGCTGGACGGCATGCTGGCGATGGGGCCCGCCCAGCAAAGCTTCGCCGAGGGCTACAGCGGACGGCTGCTGTGTCCCCTGGAGGTGGTGCCGATCGTCGGCCGGCGTTTGAATTTGCGCGCGTCATCCCTGCGGGAGTGCGCCGAACAGGGCTGGATCCTTAACCCCGACGGCTGTGGCCTGCGCGCCGGGCTTATTCGCCAGCTGCAGAGTCAGGGATTGCGGTTGAAGCTCAATGTCGAAAGCGCGGGCGCGCAGCTGCAGATAGCGCTGGTGGCGCAGGGACAGGGGCTGGGTCTGGTGCCGCGGGCGGCGCTGGCCAGCAGCCCGTGGCGGGACGAGATCGCGGTCCTCAATCTCAGCGATTTTCAGCCTGCGGTCTCACTGTGGCTGATCCACGCCCAGTATCTGGCAAACCTGCAGCCGCCGCTGACCTTTTTCGCCAGCAAAGTGGTGCAGCAGCTGACAGTATCCGACTGAAAGCACTATGCATTTTTGTTTAATGCTAATTAAGCATATTAAGATATGATAAAAATGCATTTTGCTCATTAACACACTCTGTATAGGGTAATGACCAGCGCCGCTGTCGCGGCCACTCCATTACCCTGACGCAAGGAGTTGTTCATGAGCATTCAGTTTCTCGGCATGATTGGCCACCGCCTCTCTTCCGAAACGATTGCCCCGGTGGGGCCGATCTTTGACCGCGACTATATCGTTCGCTTTGCGCAAACCCATGAAGCCGCCGGGTTTGATCGTCTGCTGGTCGGCCACTGGTCCGATCAACCCGACGGCTTTCTGGTGACGGCCCTGGCCGGGCTGTCGACGCAGAAAATCCATTACCTGCTGGCCCATCGCCCCGGTTTTGTTTCGCCAACCCTCGCCGCGCGCAAATTCGCCACCCTTGAGCACCTGTTGGGGGGCCGGCTGGCGGTCCATATCATCAGCGGCGGCAACGATGCCGAGCAGCGCCGGGATGGCGATTATCTCGACCACGACCAGCGCTACGCCCGCACCGACGCCTTCCTCGACACCGTGCGCCAGGTGTGGACCAGCGAGCAGCCGGTGGATATTCACAACGATTTTTATCAGGCCGAGCAGGCCTGGTCCGCCATTCGCCCGCTGCAAAAACCGCATCTTCCGATCTACTTCGGCGGCTCGTCGGAAGCGGCAATCGCCGTCGCCGGCAAACATGCCGACGTCTTCGCTCTGTGGGGCGAGTCGCTGGCGCAAACCGGAGAGACCATCCAGCGCGTGCGCGCCGAAGCGGCGAAACACCAGCGTGATATCGGCTTCAGCGTCTCGTTCCGGCCGATTATCGCCGACAGCGAAGCCGAAGCCTGGGAGAAAGCCGAGCATATCCTGCACGTCGCCACCGAGCAGGCGGCACAGCGCGGAGGGGGTTTCAAAGCCAAACCGGACAGCATCGGCGCCCAGCGGCTGCGGGCCACCGCGGCGCAGGGCAGGGTGGTGGACAAACGTCTGTGGACCGGCATCGCCCAACTGGTGGGCGGCGGACATAACTCCACCGCCCTGGTGGGCACCCCGGAGCAGGTGGCGGATGCGCTGCTCGATTACTACGACCTCGGCGTGCGTAACTTCCTGATCCGCGGCTTCGATCCGCTGAACGACGCGGCCGACTATGGCCGGGCGCTGCTGCCGATCGCCCGGGAAAAAGCTGCCCGGCGTGCGGTGGCGGAGCGCGCATCGTGATCCATCCTGAGCGCGACGACTGGGCCCGGCAGCTGACGGCGCTCCGCCAGCAGATGGCGGAGCAGGCGGCCAGCCTTGATGCCAGCGGCGACTTTCCCCAGCGTAATATCGACCATCTGCGCGCGGGGGGCTGGTTAAGTCTCGCCGTGCCGTCATCCTGCGGCGGCGCGGGCGCCACTCTGGCCCAGCTGCAGCAGGTCATCGCCGCCATCGCCTGGGGAGAGCCGGCGACAGCGCTGATTGTCTGCATGCAGTATCTGCACCATTTGCGGCTGGCGGAAAATGACGCCTGGCACGCGCCGCTGCGCCAGCAGGTTTTTCACGATGCTGTCGAACACGGTGGCCTGATCAACAGCCTGCGCGTCGAGCCGGAGCTGGGCTCCCCGGCACGGGGCGGCCTGCCGGACACCGTGGCGACCCGTCGCGCGGAGGGCTGGGACATCAGCGGCCATAAAATTTATACCACCGGCATTGAAGGGCTGCGCTGGCTGGCGGTGTGGGCCAGAAGCGATGATAACCCGCCGCTGGTGGGCACCTGGCTGGTGGCTGGCGACAGCCCGGGCATCAGCGTGGTGAAAAGCTGGGATCACGCCGGGATGCGGGCCACCGGCAGCCATGAAGTTATTTTTAACCACGTGCGGGTGGCGGCAGAGCACGCGGTGGATGTCTGGCCGGCCGATGCGCCACCCGCCGCCCAGGCCGAACCGTTTCGCCTGTTCGCCAACCGGCAGACGGCGCTGCTGGCGGCGATCTATGACAGCATTGCCCACGCCGCTCACGACTGGCTGGTGAGGTGGCTGGCGGGACGGGTACCCGCCGGTCTCGGCCATCCGCTCTCTCGTCTGCCACGGGTGCAGGAGAAAGTCGGGCAGATCGCCGGGCTGCTGCTGGTCAACCGCAGCCTGCTGGAGCAGGCCGCCGCGCTGCGCTTTTCCGCTATCGAGGCCAATCTGGCGAAAGTCACCATCACCGACAACGCCATTCAGGCGGTGAATATTGCGCTCGAGCTGACCGGCAATCATGGCCTGAGCCGACAGAACCCGCTGGAACGCCACTACCGCAACGTGCTCTGCGGACGGGTACATACCCCACAGAGCGACAGCGCCTGGCTGGCAGCCGGCAACTTCGTCTTTCAATCACAAGGATAATCACGATGCGTCTATCATTTTCAGGCCGGGTGGCGGCAGCGCTGATGCTGCTGGCGCTGGGCGGCTACGCGACAGCGCAGGAGCGGATCACCCTGCGTATCGCCGATCAAAAAGGCGGCATGCGTTCGCAGCTGGAGGCGGCCAACGCCCTGCAAAATCTCCCTTACGACATTAAGTGGGCCGAGTTCCCGGCCGCCGCGCCGCTGGCGGAAGCCCTCAACGCGGGCGCTGTGGACGCGGGGATTATCGGCGATGCGCCGTTGCTGTTTGCTCTGGCCAACGGTGCGCCGGTCAAGGCCATTGCCGTGGATAAAAGCAACCCGGCGGGGACCGCGGTGCTCGTTTCCCCCGGCAGCACGTTAAAAAGCGGCGCCGATTTAAAAGGCAAACGCATCGCCACCGGTAAAGGGTCGATTGGTCATTTCGTGGCGCTGAAAGCGCTGGAGCAGGCGGGGATTTCACCGAAGGAGGTGCAGTGGGTGTTCCTCGGCCCGGTGGACGCCAAAGTGGCGCTGCTTAACGGTTCGGTGGACGCCTGGGCGACCTGGGAGCCCTACACCACCCAGATGGTGAAGACCAACGAGGGGCAGATTCTGGTGAGCGGCAAAGGGCTGCTGCCGGGGAATACCTTCCTCGCGGCAACGGATTCCGCGCTGAACGATCCGCAAAAACGCGCCGCGCTGCAGGATTATCTCCAGCGCCTGGCCGGCGCCGAACGCTGGGCCTACGCCAATCTCGACAGCTACGGCAAAACGCTGGGGGAGATCATCCGCTTCCCGGCGGAGATCGCCCGCGCGCAATTTGCCAACCGCCAGTCGCAGTGGCAGCCGCTGGCAGAGGAAACGGTGACCCAGCAGCAGGCAACGGCGGACTTTTATCTCGCCAACGGCCTGATCCGCACCCGGCTGGACGTGAAGCCGACCTTTGACCCCAGCTTTAGCGTGCCCGCCGCCGAGGTGACACCATGACCAGAAACACTTTTTCCCGCCGCCGTTTTTTACAGCTCAGCGGCGGCCTGGCGCTGGTCGGGGTCTCTCTGCCGCTGTGGGCTCACGATATGGCGAACATGGCCAGCGGCGATGCCCATCCGGCGCTGCGCCTGCCAGAGCCCTACAAGATCAAGCTGGCGATCAATAAAAGCGCGGTATGCCTCGCGCCGGTCGCCGTCGCCGAGCAGCAGAAGATTTTCAGTAAATATAACCTCGACGTTGAGTTTGTTAACTTCGGCAACTCCACCGATGTGCTGCTGGAGGCGATCGCCACCGGTAAGGCCGACGCCGGGGTGGGGATGGCGCTGCGCTGGCTGAAGGCGCTGGAGCAGGGCTTTGACGTCAAGCTCACCGCCGGAACCCACGGCGGCTGTCTGAACCTGCTGACGGCCAAAGACTCGCCGTTCGGCGGCCTCGAGAGCCTGAAGGGACAAACCATCGGCGTCACCGACATGGCCGGGCCGGATAAAAACTTCTTCGCCATTCTGCTTAAGCGCCACGGTATCGACCCGATCAGCGACGTGCAGTGGAAAGTCTACCCGGCGGATCTGCTCAGCGTGGCGCTGGACAAGCGCGAGATCGCCGCCATCAGCGGCAGCGAGCCATTCAGCTATCGTCTGCTGGAGACCGGCAAGTATCAGCTGATCGCCAGCAATATGACCGGGGATTATGCCAACCTCAGCTGCTGCGTGCTGGGGGTGAGCGGGAGCCTGGCGCGGGACCATAAACCGGCCGCCGCCGCGCTCACCCAGGCGATCCTTGAGGCGCACAGCTATGCCGCTGCGCATCCGGAAAGCGTGGCGCAATCCTTCCTCGCCCATGCCCTGAACACCAGTGAAGCGGAGGTGAGCGGCATCCTGCACGGGCAGGGCCACGGCCATCATGCGGTGGGCGAAGCATTCGTGAAAGAGCTGACGCAGTACGCGGTCGACCTGCAGCGGGTGCAGGTGATCAAGCCGGGTACCGATCCCCATCAGTTCGCGGAGAGTATCTATGCCAACGTATTCGCCTGAGCAGGCTCTGGCGCGCTCCACCGGCCGCGCGCCGCTGTGGGGAGAAGGGCTGCTGGCCGCCGCGCTGTGGCTGCTGGGCGGTCTGTTTACCCTGGCCTGGCCCGATGCCGGGCGGCGCTGGCCGTTTAGCGAAGGGTGGGCGCTGGCGCAATTCACCCTCGGCGGTGGATTACTGCTGCTGGCGCTGAGCTATCGCTACTGGCGAGCGCGCGGCGCGCGTGTGCGGCATGCCGGCAAGTGGCTGGCGCTGTTGCCGGTGCTGTTTGCTGTCTGGGAAGGGCTGACCGCCAAGAGTGCCGTGCTGCCTGTACCGTTTTTCGCGCCGCCGCAGGCGCTGATCGAAGTACTGCACGACGACTGGCCGCGCCTGCTCGACAGCCTGCTGCACTCGCTGGGGCTGCTGGGGCTCGGCGTGCTGCTGGGCACCAGCAGCGGGTTCATCACCGGTCTGGCCATCGGCTGGTCGCAACGGATTGGCTACTGGGTGCATCCGGTGTTACGTCTGCTGGGCCCGGTGCCGTCCACCGCGCTGCTGCCGCTGTGCCTGTTTATTTTTCCCTCGAGCTTTGGCGCCAGCGTGTTTTTGATCGCGCTGAGCACCTGGTTCCCGGTCACGGTGCTGACCTGGTCCGGAGTGATGGGCATTGATAAGGCGTGGTACGACGTGGCGCGGACCCTCGGCGCCAGCCAGCGTTTCCTGATCCTGCGGGTGGCGATCCCCGCCGCGCTGCCGAACGTCTTTGTCGGCCTGTTTATGGGGCTCGGCGCGTCGTTTTCGGTGCTGATTGTCGCCGAAATGGTCGGGGTGAAGTCAGGGATCGGCTTTTACCTCCAGTGGGCCCAGGGCTGGGCGGCCTATCCGAATATGTACGCCGCGCTGCTGGTGATGGCGTTGTTATGCTCCGGCCTGATAAGCGGATTATTTATGCTGCGTGACCGGCTGCTGAGCTGGCAGCGAGGAGGAATGCAATGGTAACAGCGACGCCAGATTCGCCGGCGATAGCGCGCGGCGCGGCGGTATCCATCAGCCATCTTCATCATGCGTTTACACTTGGCAAACAGACGGTACCGGTGCTGGAGAATATCAGTCTGCAGCTGCGCCCGGGGGAAAGCGTGGCGCTGCTGGGCCCTTCCGGCTGCGGTAAATCAACCCTGCTGCGGCTGCTGGCGGGGCTGGAAGCGCCGCAGAGCGGACAGATGCAGATCGACGGCGCGGCGCCCGGCGCCCCGGGGCCGGAGCGGATCCTTGTGTTTCAGGATCCGACGCTCTACCCATGGCTGACGGTACGGCAGAACGTGCTGCTGGGCCCGCAGGCACAGGGCAAAAAGGGGCTGGAGGCGAAGGCCGACGCGCTGATTGACCGCATCGGGCTGCAGGCCTTCAGCGAGGCGTGGCCGCGGCAGCTGTCCGGGGGGATGGCGCAGCGTGCGGCGCTGGCGCGCGCCTTATTGAACGAACCGCGCCTGCTGCTGCTCGACGAGCCGTTGGGTAAGCTGGATTCCCTGACTCGCATCAGCATGCAGCGGGAGCTGATCGCCCTCTGGCAGCAGCAGGGGTATACCAGCCTGCTGGTGACCCACGATATCGAAGAGGCGCTGCTGCTGTGCGAGCGGGTACTGGTGATGTCGCCGCGTCCAGGGCGGATTATCGCCGAGTTCGCGCTGCCGCTGGATTTTCCTCGTCATCGCGATAACCCGCAGCTGCTGCAGCATCGTCAGGATATATTGCGCATCCTCGGCCAGGAGGAGGACTGGTAAGCTGAACGCATTGCCCGGTGGCGGCTGCGACAAAGGTCACGGAAAGGTAGGCCGGTGCAAGCGCAGCGCCGCCCGGCAATGAACATCCGGCGCCAGGCGCCACATTTTTGCCCGGTGGCGGCTGCGCCTTACCGGGCCTACGAACTCGACAGGAAGGGGAAGGACTGCAGGTCATGCAGTTGCAGGCCGGTGCATGCGCAGCGCTGCCCGGTTATGGGCATCCGGCGCCAGGCGCCACATTTTTGCCCGGTG
>NZ_KV792989.1:0-9302 GCF_001808325.1 Klebsiella sp. HMSC16C06 | reverse complement strand
CGAACTCGACAGGAAGGGGAAGGACCCCAGGCTATGCAGTCGTAGGCCGGCGCAAGCGCAGCGCCGCCCGGCAATGAACATCCGGCGCGACGCCATGGTCCGGCTTAAAAATCCATCTTCACCGTGAACTGCACTTCGCGCGGGTCGCCAATCTGGTTGCCGAGGTTATTGGTGCCGATCGAGGAAGTGTAATAGGTCTTATCAAACAGGTTCTTCACATTCACCTGCAGCGTCACCGGATACTGCAGCTTCATCTTATAGGCGGCGAACACATCCGCCACCGCATAGCCCTGCAGATAATAATCCGCGCCGTTGGTGCCGGAGCGCTTGCTGACCGCATGGCCGCCGCCGCCGACGGTCAGGGTGTTGCTGTTATAGACGTTATGAATGTCATAGGTCAGGAACAGCGAACCGGTATGTTTTGGTACGTTTGGCAGCGGTTTCCCGGCGTAATCCGGATCTTCCAGCACTTTGGCGTCGGTGTAGCCGTAGCTGGCGATCACGCTGAGGTTATCGGTGATGGACCCGGCCAGGTCCACTTCCACGCCCTGGGAACGCACCTTGCCCGCCGTTTTGGCCACTGTCTCATCGCCAATGCTCTCGGTGTACAGCACGTTACGCTTATGAATATCAAACAGCGCGATATTGGCGGTAATGCCGTTTAACAGGTCGAATTTGGCGCCCACTTCGTAAGAGGTGGACTCTTCCGGTGGCAGCTCGCCGATATAGCTGGCGATCGACGACTGCGGCATAAACGACTGGGCGACGTTGGCGAACAGGGAGACGTTCGGCGTCACCTTGTAGACCAGGCCGGCTTTCGGCGTCCATTTCTCATCGCGGCTATCGGTATTGACGTTAAATGGTCGGCCTTTACCGGCGTACTGGGTGTAGTACTGGTAGCGCACGCCAGCGACCGCGATCCAGTTGTCAGTCAGGTACAGCGCGTCCTGCACGTATGCGGCATAGCTCTCCTGCTGGATACGCTGATCGCTGTCGGAGGCGGAGACGGTATTACAGGTGTCGAGAGTGCCGTAGACCGGATGATAGATGTTAAAGCCTTTCACGTTCTTGCAGCGCAGCATATCGGTGCGCAGCAGATCGTAATTCTCATAGGCGACGCCGGTCAGCAGTTCGTTATAAAAGCCGCCCACCACCACGTTGCCCTGCAGGTCGGCGCGGGTGGAATGCATCTTCTGCGTTGAACCGTGGGTACCGTCGACCCGGCGGGTGAGGTTGCCGGTCGCCGAATCATAGGCCATCACCCGCGCCTGGTTATCGTTGTAATTATCCTGGCTGTAGCTGTAGTCGAAGCGCGCGGTCCAGGCGTCGTTAAGGCGATACTCGGCGTTGAGCTGAGCGAGATCGGAATAACCATCGGTAATATTAAACGCTTCATCGAAGCGGGTTTTGCGATCGACGTTCACCGCATGGCCGGTGTTCAGATCGAAAATAGTGCCGCGGTCAAAAGGCGCGCTGTAGTCGCGGTGCGAATAGGACGCGGTCACCGTCGCCCGCTCGCCAAACCAGGTCAGGGAAGGGGCGATAAAGCTGCTTTTGTTTTTACCAAAATTGCGCCAGTAATCCTCATTCTGGTATTCCCCAATCAGCCGGTACGCCAGATTCGTGCCTTCGATGGGGCCGGTGACGTCGAAGCTGCCGGTACCGCCGCCAAAGCTGGTGGACGTCGCGGAAACCGAACCAGAGAACTGCCGCTCCGGCCGTTTGGTGATGACGTTGATCAGCCCGCCGGGGTCGAGGATACCGTACAGCGTTGAAGCTGGCCCCTTCAGGACTTCCACCCGTTCGGTGGCGGCGTTAAAGCTGCGCGGCAGCACGGTGCGCAGACCGTTGGTCATGATCGAGCCGTCGCGGTTGGCGCCGAAGCCGCGGCGGGTAAAGGCGTCCTGGGTACCGCCGAGGGTGTTGGTCTGCACCACGTTAGCGACGTTATACAGCGCCTCATCGAGTGAGGTGGCGTGCTGATCTTCGAGAACCCGATCGCTGACGGTATTAACCACCTGCGGAATATCCAGCAGCGGCATCGAGGTCAGCGTCGCGGTGGCGGAGCTGAGTGGCTGATAGCCGCTGGTGGCGCTCTGCTGCGCGCCGTCGGCCACCACGGTGATGGTCTCTTCCGCGTCGTTATTACTTTTCGCCGCGCTATTGTCGGCGGCCATTAATCCCGGTGAGGCTAAAAAAAGAAGCGAAAAAAGCGCGCGCCCTTGCAACGCTCTGCAGGCGACATGGGGTTGAGTCATTATCTGTTTCTCGTGAACGAATCTGCCTTTGCGGTCAGATTAAGCCAATAAAATCATTGCCCTGAATAATAAAAGCACTCTGTTTAGCGTCTGAACGCGCCTTCAGATGTGTAATTGAGAATCATTCAATCATGAAGGGATGTAGTAGTAAATGTTATGTAAGATAAAAAATTGGCGGTGGGAAATGGCGGGGTTATCACGTCTTTTCAATGAGGTGGTGTGTTGTTATTTTATTGATATTAAATGATTTTATCGATTTTTCTGTTGCGCAGCCTCGCTGTAGTGCTCGCGACGGACGGATGACGATGGCGAGTATTGACTACTACATCTATCCCCGTCATGATCAAAAGAGAATGAGATTTATTTTTGTTTGACTGCAGACTGTTCAGCGATGGCCTGGAACGCTGCGGCGCAGGAGCGAGTTATGCCACAGCGGGTGAAACCTGCAGAGCAGGGGATCGTACTGGATGCCCTGTCGGCCGGATACGGCCAGACCCTGATCGTTGACGATATCAACCTGACCATTCCCACCGGCAAAATGACGGTGCTGGCCGGGGCGAACGGCTCCGGTAAATCCACGCTGCTCTCGACCATCGCCAGAATGCTGAAACCGCTCGGCGGCTGCGTGCGTCTGGACGGGCAAGCCATTCACCAGATGCCGACGAAAGCCGTCTCGCGCCAGCTGGGCATCCTCCCGCAATCGCCGCTGACCCCGGAGGGGTTAACGGTTTTCGAGCTGGTCTCGCGCGGGCGCTACCCATGGCAAGGGCTGATGCGCCAGTGGTCCGAGGCCGATGAGCTGGCGGTGGAGGAGGCGCTGCGCTTAACCGGTACCGCCGAATTCGCCCATCTGCCGGTGGACAGCCTCTCCGGCGGCCAGCGTCAGCGCTGCTGGATCGCCATGGCGCTGGCCCAGCAAACGGCCACCATTCTGCTCGATGAGCCGACCACCTGGCTCGATCTGCGCTATCAGGTCGATATCCTCGAGCTGCTCCAGACTCTCACCCGCGAACATGGCCGCACGGTGGTGACGGTGCTCCATGACCTTAACTTTGCCGTTAACTACGCCGATCTGCTGGTGTTCCTCAAACAGGGGCGCATCGCCGGCACGATTAGCGACAACGACGTCTGTAGCCCTGAGCTGATTAAACGCGTGTTTGACGTTGACGTGCAGATGTCGATTAATCCGCAAACCGGCAAACCGTTCTTTATGCCGTTTCGCGCCCGCCAGGCCGTTGACGCATGAGCGCCGCCGTTATGTACGCCGCGCGGCGTCATGCCCGCCCCCGACTGGCACTCTTGCTGCTAACGCTGCTGCTTATCGCCGCCTCGCTGGTGCATCTTGGCTTAGGCGCCCGCTGGATAGCCCCACAGACGGTGCTGCAGGCGCTGCTGGAGTACAATCCGCGCAACTTCGACCAGCGAATCATCGTCGATCTGCGCCTGGTGCGGCTGGCGGCAGCGCTGCTGACCGGCGCGGCGCTCGGCGTCGCCGGGCTGCTGCTGCAGACGGTGATCCGTAACCCACTTGGCGAGCCGCATATTCTCGGCCTTAACGCCGGCGCCTCGCTGGCGGTGGTGGCGACCTCGGCGCTGGGCCTGTCTCTCGGCGCTTTTCCCGCCGGGCGCCCGCTGACCGCCGCCTGCGGCGCGGGGCTGCTGTTCGGTGGCGTGATGGCGCTGGCCTCTGCCGGGCGCGGCGGGGCGACGCCGCTGCGCATCACGTTGTGCGGAGTGGCGCTGTCAGCGTTTGCGTCGGCGGTGACGGCGGCGATATTGATCCTCGATGAACAGACGCTGCTGGCGATGCGTACCTGGCTGGCCGGCGACCTGGCCGGACTGAACTGGAGCACGCTGCAGACGGCGCTGGTTCCGGCGCTGATCGGCCTTGGCGTCGCGCTGCTCATTGCCCCACGGCTTAATGTGCTGGCGCTGGGGGATAAGGTGGCGCTGGGCCTTGGCATTAATCTCGTCCAGACGAGGCTGCTGGGTCTGCTGGCGATTGCGCTGCTGTGCGGTGCGGCGGTGGCGGTGGCCGGGCCGATCGGTTTTGTCGGGCTGGTGGTGCCGCACGTGGTGCGCCGTCTGGTGACGGAAGATATCCGTCTGGCGCTGCCCCTGGCGGCGCCGGTGGGGGCGCTGGTGCTGGTGCTGGCGGACATCGCCGCCCGGACGCTGGTCGCGCCGCAGGAGCTGGCGACCGGGGCGATGACCGCCCTGGTGGGCGCACCGCTGTTTATCTTTATCGCCGCGAGGTTTTTTAAATGACGCGCGCCGTTCACCGGGCCGGTTTTCGGCCGCTGGTTATCGCCTCCCGCCAGCTGCTGCTGCGCCCGGCGGCGCTCAATATTGCCGCCATCATGATGCTGATGCTGCTGGCGCTCGGGCTGTACAGCCTCAGCCGCGGCAGCTTTCCGTTGCCCGCGTCGACGCTGGCGCGGGCCCTGCTGGCGCCGCAGGAGATGGGCGAGCAGCCGCGCTTTATTCTGTTTGATATCCGCCTGCCGCGGATCCTGATGGCGCTGCTGTGCGGGGCCATGCTGGGGATGGCCGGCGCGGCGATGCAGAGCATCACCCGTAACGGGCTGGCCGACCCGGGGCTGATTGGCGTCAAAGAGGGGGCCAGCATCGTGGTGCTGGCGCTGGTGCTGTTTTTCCCGGCGGTAGGCCTGGTCTGGCGGCCGCTGGCGGGAATGGTCGGCGGCGTGGCGGTGGCCTTGCTGGTCCTGACGCTGGCGCGCGACTGTTCGCGGCCGCGCTTTATTTTAATTGGCATCGGCGTCTCCTGGACTCTGGCGGCAGCGGTCGGCATCTTTATGACCACCGCCGACGTTCGCGACGTGCAGACGGCGATGATCTGGCTGGCGGGCAGCCTGCAGGCCGCCACCTGGCCGCTGCTGGCGGTGGCCTTTTGCTGGGCGCTGCCCGGGGCCATCATCCTGTTCTGTACCGCCCGGGCGGCGGACGTGGCGCTGCTGGGCGACCGGACCGCCATCGGCCTCGGCGTACGTCTGCAGCAGCTGACGATGCTGCGCTTTTTCGCGCCGGTGCTGCTGACCTCGGCCAGCGTCTCCTGCGTCGGCAGCCTGGGCTTTGTGGGCCTGATGGCGCCGCATATGGCGCGTTTTGTGCTGCGCGGCGGCCAGGTATCGCTGCTGTGCGGCAGCGCGCTGATTGGCGCCTTGCTGGTGCTGGTAACCGATACCCTTGGCCGGCTGGCGTTTGCCCCGCTGCAGATCCCGGCGGGGATTGTCATTGCCCTGGTGGGCTGCCCATTCTTTGTTGTCTTGCTCTGGCGTCGCCGTGATGCCCTTTAACCAGGAAGGTAGTATGCGTTGGTTCGTCTCATTGCTGCTGTTGCTGACGGGGGCCGTCAGCGCCGCCGCCCCACAAACTCAAACTTTCACCGATGATTTAGGCCGCACGGTCACCGTCCCGCTGCATCCGCAGCGCATTGTTTCGATGCACGATCTCGATATTACCATTCCGTTGATTGAGCTCGGGGTGCCGCCGATCGCCAGCCACGGCCGGACGCGCCCGGACGGCAGCCACTATCTGCGCGCCAGCGCCCAGCTCACCGGTGTCGATTTCGACAACAGCGATATCCGCTTTATTGGCACCGCCGATATCGATCTGGAAGCGGTAGCCGCCGCAAAGCCGGATCTGATTATCACCGAGCCCAGCCGCCATGTGTCAGTGGAGCAACTGGAGAAGATTGCCCCGACGGTGAGCATCGACCATCTGCAGGGTAGCGCCCCGGAGATTTACCGCAAGCTGGCGCAGCTGACCGGCACCCAGCCGCGGCTGGCGATCCTTGAGCGCCGCTATCAGGAACAAATCAAACAGCTGAAAGCGATGGTCAATCCACCGCAGTACAGCGTCTCCGTGATCCAGGCGAACAACGGCAAGGTCACGGTGCATCATTCGTATCATGCGCTGGGCCGGGTGCTGCGCGATGCCGGGTTCCGCTTTCCGCCGCTGATTGAGCGGATCCCCGACGGTCAGCGCATTGACGTCAGCGCTGAACAGTTGCCGGAGCTGGACGCCGATTTTGTCTTCGCCACCTGGCGGTCGGATACCGGCGGTAAGCCGCAGGATGAGCTGCAGGCGATGGAAGGCGTGATGCCCGGCTGGTGTGACTTTTTGCGTGCCTGCCGCACCGGGCACTATATTTTGCTGCCGCGGGAAGAGGTGATCTCTAACTCCTACGCCGCGCTGTCTCTGATGGTGGCCCAGGTGCAGTCGCATATTGCCGGCAGGCCCATCCCGGCGGAGGCCAAATGAAAAGCGCGGTAAAAAAAGAGAAGGGCAAAGTCGATCTGTTCGGCGAACGCTATCGCGCCCGGGCGCACCAGCTTTCCCCCCGGCTGCGGGCCGTGGTCAGCTATATCAACGACAACCGCGAGGTGGTGCTGGAGCATACGGCGATGGAGATCGCCACGGCGACCCAGACCTCCGACGCCACGGTGGTACGCGCCATCCAGGCGCTGGGTTTCGCCGGGCTGCGCGAGCTTAAGCAGACCATGGAGCGCTGGTTCGGCACCTCGGTCACCTCGGCGGAAAAGATGCGCTCGACGGTCACGGCGCTCTCCAGCGACGTCAACTCCAGTATTGATTTTGTGCTTGAAGGCCATCAGCGGGTCTGCGAGGTCCTGTCGCGGGCCGACAACCGCGCGGCGGTGGCCCAGGCGGTGGCATTGCTCAGCGACGCGCGCCAGGTAGGGATCTTCGGCATCGGCGCCTCGGGGATCCTCGCCGAGTACACCGCCCGGCTGTTCAGCCGCATTGGCCTGCCGGCGTATGTGCTGAACCGCACGGGCTTCAGCCTCGCCGAGCAGCTTATCGGCCTGCAGCGCGGCGATGTGCTGATCATGATGGGGCAAAAATCCCCCCATCGCGAAGGGATGACCACCCTGCGCGAGGCGAAGCGGCTGGGTATTCCGACCATCCTGCTGACCCAGGCGGTGGACTCGCGCTTCAGCCAGGAGGCGCAGGTGGTGATCGACGTCCCGCGCGGCGGGGACAGCAGCCGGATGCCGCTGCACGGCACGGTGCTGGTCTGCCTGGAGATGATTGTCCTGTCGGTGGCCTCCACCACGCCACAAAAAACGGTGAAATCCCTGAAACGAATCAACGACCTGCACCGGGCCATCGGTAAATCCGGCGGTAAACGGGGCAGTTGAAGAGATAATTCACCAGCGGGAAGGTTTCCGGTTGCATATAAAAGTCAGTGTGTGTATTTTTATGCAAAATAAATGCATAAAAAGGAAATCTCATGGTCAAGAATTTGCTCAAGGCGTGTTTCATGATGGCCGCGCTGACGGCAGCCGGACAGGCGGCTGCGGAAACCTATACCGTCGGTTCCGGCGGCACCTACCGGCCGTTTGAATTTGAAAACAGCCAGAAACAGCTGGAAGGTTTCGACATCGACATCATCAAAGCCATCGCTAAAGCCGAAGGCTTTGACGTCAAGCTGGTCAATACCCCATGGGAAGGCATCTTCGCCACGCTGAACACCGGCGACCGCGACATCATCATCTCCGGGATCACCATCACCGATAAGCGCAAACAGATGGTCGATTTCTCCGCGCCGTACTTCCCGGCCGAGCAGTCTATCGTCGTCGCCCAGGACTCGCAGGTGGATTCGCTGGCGGCCCTGAAAAACGAGAAGGTCGGGGTGGTGAACTCCAGCACCGGCGATATCGTGGTTTCTGAGGTGCTGGGCAAAAACAGCACCGCGATCAAGCGTTTCGACAATACCCCGCTGATGCTTCAGGAGCTGTTTGAGGACGGCGTCAGCGCCGCGGTTGGCGACGTCGGGGTGGTGAAGTACTACATCAAACAGCACCCGGAGAAGCAGTTCAAGCTGGTGCCGGATGCCAAATTTGAGCGTCAGTATTTTGGTATTGCGGTGGCGAAAGGCAACAGCGAACTGCTGGGCAAGATCAACGCCGGGCTGCAAAAGATTGTTGCTGACGGGACTTACGCCAAAATCTATAAAACCTGGTTCGACGACAACGTGCCGACGCTGCCAGCGCAATAATCCACCTTTTTCAGTGACCACGGCTATCGCCCAGGCGATAGCCGTATTTTTTAGGGAAGGACTATGACGGGATTCCGTTGGGAGATCATCGAGGAGTACGGCCCGCTGTTTGTGGACGGCGCCCTGATGACGATTAAATGTACCATTATCTGCGTGATCCTCGGGACGCTGTGGGGGTTAACTCTCGGTCTCGGGCGGATGGCGAAGGCCGAGCACGGGCCATGGAAATATATTCTCCGCTACCTGGTGCAGTTTCCGGTGCGTTTTTACGTTAGCGCCTTCCGCGGTACGCCGCTGTTTGTGCAGATTATGGTGGTGCACTTTGCGCTGGTGCCGCTGTTTATCAACCCGCGCGACGGCCTGCTGGTAACCGGCGGCCTGATGAGCGCTGACTTTGCCCGCGAGCTGCGCGCCAGCTACGGGGCGTTCCTCTCCTGCATCGTGGCGATCACCCTTAACGCCGGAGCCTATGTGTCGGAGATTTTCCGCGCCGGCATCCAGTCGATCGACAAAGGGCAGATGGAGGCCTCCCGCGCGCTGGGCATGCCGTGGTGGAAAACCATGCGCAAGGTGATCCTGCCGCAGGCGTTTCGCCGCATTCTGCCGCCGCTGGGCAACAACGCCATCGCCATTGTCAAAGACTCGTCGCTGGCTTCGGCGATTGGCCTGGCCGATCTGGCCTACGCCGCGCGCACCGTCTCCGGCGCCTACGCCACCTACTGGGAACCCTACCTGACCATCTCCCTGGTCTACTGGGTGATCACCTTCCTGCTGGCGCAGCTGGTTAACCGTCTGGAAAAGAGGTTTGGCAAAAGTGATTCACATTAATAACTTACATAAGCGCTTCGGCGACAGCCACGTGCTGCGCGGCATTAGCTGCGATATTAAACCGCAGGAAGTGGTGTGCATCATCGGCCCGTCCGGCTCGGGAAAAAGTACCTTCCTGCGCTGCATGAACGCCCTGGAAACGGTCAGCGAAGGCGAGGTGGTGGTTAACGGCT
>NZ_KV792988.1:354958-384710 GCF_001808325.1 Klebsiella sp. HMSC16C06 | reverse complement strand
GGCGGCGACTGGCCGCCCCCTGTGCGCTCCCTGTGCCATGAGTGACATAACGCAGAAAAAATATCGGGAGCGCAATCAGCCCGGAAATAGCACAGGAGTGGTAGCCCTGCTAAGCGCAGCGCGAGCAGGGGCATTTCCGGTTGCGCCGTCATTTCGCCGGGTGGCGGCTGGCGCCTTAACCGGCCTACGGTCCGCGTCATGTATAGCCCTTCTCCCTCTCCCCGCCGGGGAGAGGGAGTGACTCAGGCGCTGGCGCTGTCCAGTCGCGCCACTTGCTCCGCGCTCAGGCTCAGCGCCGCCGCGCGGGCAAAACTCTCCACCTGAGCCACGCTGGTGGCGCTGGCGATCGGCGCGGTCACGCCTTCGCGGCCGATCAGCCACGCCAGGGCCACCTCAGCCGGCTTCGCCCCCTGCTCGTCCGCGACCGCCACCAGGGTATCGATAATCCGCATCCCGCGCGGATTCAGGTACTTACCAATCCCCCCTCCGCGCTGGCTCTGGGCCAGATCCGACGGCTGGCGGTACTTACCGGTTAAGAACCCGGAGGCCAGGCTGTAGTAGGTCACCACTCCGATGTCGCGGCTGACGCAGAGATCGCACAGCGCGCCTTCAAACGCGGAGCGGTGGTAGAGGTTATATTCCGGCTGCAGCACCTGCCAGGCAGGCAAGCCGCCTTTACGCGCTACCTCCAGCGCCCCCGCCAGCTGCATCGCATCCAGGTTAGAGGCCCCCATGGCGCGGATTTTTCCGGCCTGCTGCAGGCTGTGGAAAGCCTCCAGCGTTTCCTCCACCGGGGTTTGCGGATCCGGCCAGTGGGAGAAGTAGAGATCAATGTAGTCGGTATTCAGGCGGCGTAAGGAGTCATCTACCGCCTGTTGGATCCAGGCTTTGCTGAGCCCTTTATGGCCGGGTAGGCCTAAATCGGAGCCGACTTTGGTGAAGATTTTGACCTTATCGCGCATGCCGGGGCGCGCCTGCAGCCAACGACCGATGATGGTTTCGGATTCGCCGCCCTGGTTGCCTTCCGCCCAGCGGGAATAAACATCCGCCGTATCGATAGCGTCAAAACCGTGGTCAACAAAAGCATCAAGAAGAGCAAAACTGGTTTTTTCATCGATGGTCCAGCCAAAGACGTTGCCGCCAAAGACTAATGGGGCGATGGAAAATCCGGTTTTACCCAATGGACGTGTCATCATGCCGAGTACTCCTTAGCTTATATTCTGCTTCCCTCAGGTAACCGCAGGGGTCAGGAGAGGAGGTGATTGGATAATCAGAAAAGGAATCTTACGGCGGGCGCTCCACGCCCGCAGGTACACTCAGACATTATGTCCCGGAATAAACATCAAAGCTAAAATATTTGCCGGCTAATTTTTTATAGGTGCCGTCGGCCAGAATCTTCGCAATGGCACCGTTAATTTCCTGACGCAGTGCCTCATCGTCTTTACGCAAGCCGATCGCCGCCCCGGCGCCAAACAGCGTATCGTCCTGCAGATGGCCGCCGACAAAGGCGAATTCCTTACCCTGCGGCTGCTGCAGGAAGCTGTAGTCGGCCATCATCCCGGAGAGCACTGCGCCGTCGATGCGCCCGGACTCCAGGTCACGCACCACGCTATCGGCCCCCTGGTAGGCCACAATGTTAATCCCCTGCGGCCGCCAGTGCTGGTTAACATAAGTCTCCTGCGCCGAGCCCTGCTCCACGCCGATGGTTTTGCCCTTCAGCTGTTCCGGCGTATTGCCCTGCAGGGTATTTTTACGCGCCACGAGGAACACCGGCCCGTTATATAGCTTGTCGCTAAAGGCAATCTGCGCTTTGCGCTTCTCGGTCATGTACATCCCGGAAAGGATCGCGTCGAATTTACGCGCCTTCAGCGCCGGGATAATGCCGTCGAAATTGCTTTCCACCCACACGCATTTCGCCTGCAGCTGCTGGCAAATGGCGTTGCCTAAATCGATATCAAACCCCGCCAGCTTGCCCTGCGGATCTTTCCATTCAAACGGCGCGAAAGTCGGGTCGACGCCGAAGCGGATCTCCTTTCCCCCTTCGGCCAGCGCCGACGTCGACGCCATTAATGCCAGCCATAGCAACAGTGATTTTTTCATTCGCGTTCTTCTCCAGAGATTAGCGACAGTGCTTTTCCACCAGGCGGGCGAACAGCGTCGCGCCGGTGGTGATAATGTCATCGTTAAAGTCGTAGCCGGGGTTGTGCACCATGCAACCGCCCTTCTCCCCTTTCTCACCGTTGCCGAGCAGGAAGTAGCTCCCTGGGCGTTCGCGCAGCATAAAAGCGAAATCCTCGCTGGCGTTCATCGGCGAGACCGACTCCAGTACCCCTTCGCGGCCAAACACTTCCAGCGCCAGCGCCCGGGCGAAATCGGTCTCTTCAGGGCTGTTGGTTAATACCGGGTAGGAGTCGTACACCTCCACTACGCTGCTGGCGCCATAGCTTTTGGCGGTAAAGTCAGCGAGCTCGTGAATACGCTTGATCAGCAGATCGCGAATGTCCGGCTTCATCGCCCGCACGCTCAGCTCCATCACCACGCTCTCCGGAATGACGTTGGAGGCGATACCGGCCTGGAAGGTGCCGACGCTGACCACTGCCGTTTCCCCCGGCGGCACGTTGCGCGCCACGATGCTCTGCAGGGCCATCACCAGCGCTGCGCCGGCGACGATCGGGTCGACGGTTCGCTCCGGATGGGCGCCGTGGCCGCCGTAGCCGGTAATCGTAATTTTGACGGTGTCCGCCGAGGCCATAAAGTTGCCGGCATAGAAGCCCAGCTTGCCCACTGGCAGCCCTGGCATGTTGTGCAAGCCAAAGATGCGTTCGCAGGGGAACTGCTCGAACAGCCCGTCTTTAATCATTAAATCGGCGCCGCCGATAGCCTCTTCCGCCGGCTGAAAAATCAGATGCACCGTGCCGTTAAACTGGCAGGCCGGCGAGGCGATGTATTTCGCCGCCGCCAGCAGAATGGTGGTATGGCCGTCATGGCCGCAGGCGTGCATTTTTCCGGGTACCGTACTGGCCCAGGGCAAATCAGTAGTTTCATGGATCGGCAGCGCGTCCATATCGGCGCGCAGGCCAATAGTACGCGGCGAGTCGCCCTTGCTCAGGCTGCCGACGACGCCGGTTTTACCGAGGCCGCGGGTGACCTGATAGCCCCACTCCGCCAGTTTGCCAGCCACCAGCTCACTGGTATTAAACTCTTCCAGACTTAATTCCGGATTGGCATGTAAATAATGACGGATAGAAATCATTTCATCTTCCGTCGCTTTAATTTCGGGGATTACATAATCACTCATGCCGTTCTCCGGGAAATAAATTAAGGACTTAACACGGTAACGTGGTGGAAACTTTATGCAAGCAGCATTTCTAATACCTGGAATGAACTCATCTTATTTAATAATCCGCACATTACAGAGTAATAAATAATAAAAATAGTGAAATTTAAAAATAAACGTTTATTTTATGGAGGATTTACCGTTATTTAACCTACCATTCCCGACCATATTCAGATTTAAATAAAATAAACGTGTATGAAATTACAGACGCTTTCCCTCGCCGCCATCGTCATGCTAGCGGGCTGCAGCGCGCAGGGCGATACCGCCAGCCAGCAGCGGGCCAGCATCCAGAAGATGCGCAGCGAAACCCTCAACAAGCTTTACGCCCTGCAGCCTGAGGCCCGCAGTGATATTCAGCATGCGAAGGGGTATGCGGTGTTTGCCAATAACAGCAGCAAGATCCTGCTGTTCGGGTTTGGCAGCGGTTACGGCGTGGTGCGGAATAAGGCCACCGGGAAGGATACCTATATGAAAATGGCCCAGGGCGGCGCCGGCCTGGGGATGGGGATTAAGCAGCAGCGCACGGTGCTGGTTTTCCATGATAAAGCGGCCCTGGAGACCTTTATTCGCCAGGGATACATGGTTGGCGCCGATGCGAATGCCGCCGCAAAATATGATGACAAAGGCATCGCGCCGATCGCCGCCTCCACCAGCGGCGTGGCGTCAGATACCGCCTCCCTGCCCTCGAAGGTCAACGTCTACGACCTGACCGAAAAAGGGCTGGCCGCCCAGGCAATGATCAATGGTTATAAATACTGGCCGGATGCTGCGCTGAACCCGTAGCTTTCCGCGAGTGCGCCATCGCCGGATCAGGCTTTCCCTGACCCGGCGTCGCGGAGCAGCGCATTTAGTGGCCGAGGGCGCCGCTCACCAGAATCGAGGTGATGATCCCGGTCGCCGCAGCGATCAGCACATAGTTACCGTCGATATAGGACCAGTGATGGCCTTCCGGCGGGGGCGGCAGGCCGCGGTCGCTCCAGTCGCGGACGCGATATTCATCGCCACGGAACGGCGCCGGAGCCGGGTGTCCTTTGCGGAAATCGTTCCCGCGCCAGGCGAAATGGTCCTGCTCATGACGTGCCTGATCGCGTTTGCCATGACCGTCGCGATCCGGGCCACGCTGGTCATGGTCGCCCTGATGATGCGCGTCAGGTCCGCCCTGCGGCGCATGCCCATCATGGTCCGGACCGTTCTGCCACACCGTTGGCTGCCCCGGGCGATGGCCGTCGTTCGGGCCATCGGCAAAGGCCGGGACGCTCAGCACACACGATAAAATTACTGCCAGAGAAATCATCTTTTTCATGGTACACCTCCTGATTCAGCTCCTTTGTACCGGGCAAATGTGAAGAAAGAGTGAGTAACTGGTTAACCAGGACGATTCCTGGCATCGGCTGTCGGGAAGAGGTTGTGCTGATGGCGGGGCAATAAAAAAGGCCGCTTTCGCGACCTTGATTCAGACAGGTAAAAGGACTTATTCAGTCACTTTATTTTTTAACTCTTCGGCGCCGGTTTTGGTTTTATCCCAGCCCTTTTCCGCACCGGATTTGGTGGCATTCCAGCCTTTTTCACTGACCTCTTTGGTCTTATCCCACCCCTTCTCGGTGCCTTCTTTGGTCTTGTTCCAGGTTTTCTGCGCGCCTTCGCTCACCTGGCTGCCAACGCTGTCCTGCTTGCCTTCGGCAGCATGTTTCGCCTTCAGCTGCTGCTCTTCGCCCTCATGCTGGGCCTGGTGCAGCTTCTCTTTGGCGGTGTTGGCATTGGCATTCGCCGCCGCGACGGTATCATCTGTTGCATGTGTTGTCGCAGCAAAAACCGGAGCTGCAACCAGAATAGCCGATAACGCAATCATTGCTTTTTTCATAATATCCTCTCTCACGTGTCGTGTTATGAGTCGCATTCAGGATGGCACAACGAACCGGGGATGACATTAGGAATTAGCCTGAAAAACGTCTTCGACCTCCAGCCATGGCAGAAAATGCTGCCGCCGTGCGCGCCCTGTCGGCGTTGGCATAATTTCCAACATGTTTGTTACATTTTATGAAATTTGTCCTTGATATACTTGCCGTTGATGTTTGTTCGAGAATAATTCTCAGAATCATTATATTTATAAATTGGCAAACGGAACTCCTTTTATGGCAAGAAAATCAGTAAGATCGCTGTTACTTACTGCGCTGATCGCGACGCCCCTCTTCAGCTATGCAACCCAATATCCCCTGACGGTCACTGACCTCGACGGCCGGCAGGTCACCCTGGCCAAAGAGCCGCAGCGTATTATTTTGCAGGATGGCCGCGACATTATGACCCTCGCCCTGCTGGACCGGGACAATCCGTTTAAACGGCTGGTGGCATGGAATAATCTGGCGAAAAAGCAGGATGTTGCCACCTGGCAGATGCTGAAAACGACGTGGCCGCAGTCGGCCACGATCCTTGACATGGGCTTCAGCGACAAAGGGAACGTCGATCTTGAAAGCGTCATCGCCCGTCAGCCGGATCTGATGATCGCCCAGCTGCGCGCCAGGCCAGCGCTGATGGAGAGCGGCGTCATCGACAAGCTCAGCGCCCTGCACGTTCCGGTGCTGTTTGTCGACTATGAGATAGACCCGGCGAAAGATACCGCCCCCAGCATCGACCTGCTGGGCAAAGTCCTTAACCGCGAGAGCCAGGCCAAAGCCTTTACCGATTACTATCGTCAGCAGCTGCAGACGATTCGCCAGAAAACCGCGGCCATCACGCCGAAGGCCAACGTCTTCGTGGAAGCGCTGGCCGGCAACAGCGACGCCTGCTGCTTTACCCACGGCCACAGCGGCTGGGGCGGGCTGGTGGAGGCGGTCGGGGCGAACAATATCGGTTCGCAGCTGCTGCCGGGCGCCTCCGGGTTCGTCTCGCTGGAGAAAATCATCAGCATGAAGCCCAACGCCTGGATCATGACCGGCTCGAAGCGCGGCAACAGCCAGGTGCTGCCCCTGGGTTATGAGGTTAAGCCGGAGGCGGTGAAGGCCCAGGCGCAGATCCTGCTGGCGCGACCTGGGGTCAGCCAGATCCCGGCGGTACAGGAAAAGCGGGCCTATGGCGTCTATCACCACTTCTATAACCACCCGTGGAATATTGTCGGCATGGAATACCTGGCGAAAGATATCTACCCGCAGGCCTTCGGCGATCTCAACCCGGATGAGACTTACCATTATATCGTGCGCCATTTCACCGACCTGCCGGACCAGCCGTTCGTCTTCTCCTGGCAGCAGAGCGAGTAATCCGGCATGCGTTTAACCTCCGACTCCGTGCTCGACGGGCTGCCCGCCGGGACCTCTGGCGTGATAGATGACTATCGCCGTATCGTGCGTCGCCGTCTGCTGCTGATGCTCCTGCTGGCGCTGTTGATTGTCGCGTCGCTGCTGCTCGATTTTATGCTCGGCCCCTCCGGTCTGCCGCTGCAGAGCCTGTGGCAGACGTTAACCGATCCGGCCAGCGCCGATCCGGGCACGCGCGCCATCGTCTGGGATATCCGTCTGCCCTATGCGGTGATGGCGATTATCGTCGGCCTGGCGCTGGGACTGGCCGGCGCCGAAATGCAGACCATCCTCAATAACCCTCTGGCCAGTCCGTTTACCCTGGGCGTCTCCTCGGCTGCGGCGTTTGGCGCCGCGCTGGCGATTGTGCTGGGTATTGGCCTGCCCGGTATTCCCGGCCAGTGGTTTATCTCGGCCAACGCCTTTATCTTCGCCCTGCTGGCGGCCCTGCTGCTGGACGGCATCACCCGCTGGACCCAGGTGGCCACCTCCGGGGTCATCCTGTTCGGCATCGCGCTGGTCTTTACCTTTAACGCCCTGGTCTCGATGCTGCAGTTCATCGCCAACGAAGACACGCTGCAGGGGCTGGTGTTCTGGACCATGGGCAGCATCGACCGCGCCTCCTGGAGCAAAGTCGCCATCCTGCTGGTCGCCCTGGCGCTGGTGATGCCCCTGTCGCTGCGCAGCGCGTGGAAGCTGACCGCCCTGCGGCTGGGCGAGGACCGGGCCATCAGTTTTGGTATTAACGTTCGCCGCCTGCGCCTGACCACGCTGCTGCGGATCAGCATTCTGTCGGCGCTTTCGGTGGCCTTTGTCGGGCCAATCGGCTTTATCGGCCTGGTGGCGCCGCATATTGCGCGGATGCTCTTCGGCGAAGACCATCGCTTTTATCTGCCCGCCAGCGCGCTGATCGGCGCTCTGGTGCTCTCCCTGGCCTCCATCGCCTCGAAGAACCTGATCCCGGGGGCCATTATTCCGGTGGGGATCGTCACTTCCCTGGTCGGGGTCCCGTTCTTTTTGAGCATTATTTTACGTCATCGGGGGCAGGCATGAGCGACCAGACGTTATCCGGGCTGTCGCTGTCTTACTTCAGCGCCGGCTACCCCAGACGCAAGGTGATCGAGAACCTGACGGTTCCCCATCTGCCGCGAGGGAAAATCACCGCGCTGCTGGGGCCAAACGGCAGCGGTAAATCAACGTTAATGCGGGCGATGGCGGGTCTGGGACCCTGCCGCGGCGAGCTGCTGCTGGAGGGGGAAAATCTGCTGACGCAGCCGTTCTCACGTCGCGCAGAGCAGGTGGTCTATCTTCCGCAGACGCTGCCCGCCGGCGTGCATCTGCATGTGCTGGAGTCGATTATCGTTGCCCAGCGCGCCGCCGGAGGACGCCACAGTCCGCAGCACCAGGAGGAGGTGATGGCGCTGCTGCGGCAGCTGGGGATTGCCCATCTGGCGATGAGCTACCTCGATCAGCTCTCCGGCGGGCAAAAGCAGCTGGTGGGTCTCGCCCAGTCGCTGATCCGCCAGCCGCGCCTGCTGCTGCTCGACGAACCGCTCAGCGCCCTTGACCTCAACTACCAGTTTCACGTGATGGATCTGGTACGCCGGGAGACCCGACGGCGCAACATCGTAACCCTGGTGGTGGTGCACGATATCAATATTGCCCTGCGTCATGCCGACCACGTGCTGATGCTCAAGGCGGGCCAGTTGCTCGGCGACGGCACCCCGGCCGCGGTCATCACCCCCGAGACCCTGGCGGCCGTCTATGGGGTGCGCGGGCGTATTGAACCCTGTTCGCAGGGGGTGTGGCAGGTCATTATTGACGGCCTGGTGGACAGCGAGGCCTGACTGCGGCGCGGGGCGGCACGTCCGCCCTGCGCCCGCCGGCTTAGTGATCGAGATAGAGGTAGTTTTCCCAGCTTTTCATGCGGATCAGGATCTTCCTGATCAGCGACAGCTCTTTCAGGTGATCCGAGTAGACCGCCGCCTCAAGGGTGGCCCCCTGCGGCAGAGCGTATTCGGCAAATCGCGGATCGGTCACCTTCAGCACCACCAGCGCCCGGCCATGGGTATTGAGCGCGTCTGTGGTCAGCAGTTTGCCCTGCCCCTGGAACTGGCTCTCGCCAATCGCCGGCAGCACGTCGGCCACTTCTCCGCGAAAGACGGTGCCCGGGATAGCCGGAAACATCAGCTCCGCGGGCTCGCCTTTGTGCAGACGCTGCAGGGCGTTCTGGCGAAATGCCGCGACGTACTCCCGCGAGGCGACGCCCTCCACCGGCACAAAGGTCATCAGCGGGATCATCCCCAGCGCAGTGGACATGGTACCCGGCCGTAAGCCGACGGTACTGACATAGCCATCCTCCGGGGCACGGACGACGGTGTTCTCCAGCTGAAACTGCGCCTTTTGCAGCTGCGCCAGCAGGGAGGCCACGGTGGTATTTTTGCCCTTCACCACCGAGTCCAGCGCGTTGCGCGCCTGCACCACCTTTGCCTGAGCCGCGCTGACGCTGGCTTCATCGGCCTTCCACGTCTGCAGACGGGTATCAACCATTTGATCGGAGAAGGCGCCCTGGGCATGACCCTCCCGATAGCGGGCATATTCCCGCCGCGACTGGTCGCGCTGGGCCACCGCTCTGCTCAGCTCGGCCTGCGCCTGGCTTAACGCCGCGTTTAAGGAGAGCGCATCCTGACTGGCCGCTTTTATCTGCGCCTGCAGATCGTCTACTTTTGCCTGGAACGGCGTCGGGTCGAGGGTAAACAGCACATCGCCCTTATGCAGCATCTGGTTAGGCTTCACCGGTACGCTCTGCACCCGGCCGCGCACCTGCGACACAATCGGCACGGTACGAAACACCTGGTTACCAACGTCGGTATACGGGAAGTTGTAGTTCATCCCGAAGATCACCGCGCCAATCAGGGCGATACCGCCGAGCACCGCCGTCGGTACGGTCCACTTATTGAGCGGGATGCGGAATACTTTAAACACCACGATGCACAGCGCGGCGTAGGTCAGTAACATTAACGTTTCCATTAGTTTGCCTCCTCCGCTTTCAGCGCAGCCACCTCGCGCTGGACCTGTTCCAGTTGCTGGACCACCGTTTCCAGACGCTGATGCAGCGCCTGCTGATCGTCGGCAATGTGGCGCATTCCCCACCCGCGATCTTCGCGCCACAGCGTTGCCCAGATCCATAACAAAGGCCACAGGGCGTGCAAGGTAAATAAGCTAACCCAGCCGGCATAATGAATCGCATCCTGATGAGGATGGCGCCGCTCTTTGGCAATTTCATAAGGAATATCGTGAATAACAATCACGCCATAAAACAGTATTAAGGCCACGGCGATCAGAATGGCCAGCGCAACATAATCCAGGGTCATAAAATAACTCCAGAGTGAAAGGTTAACTTAATAAAACAGCCAGATTCAGACGTAACGGGGCCGGGGAAAAAGCGCGCTTAGCGCTTTCCCTGGCGGTGATAGCAACGTGATGGCGTGAATCTGCCGAATCGGGTTCAGAATTTCTCAGGAATATGACGGTCGATGGAGATCAGCTTGCCTTTTTTCACCGTGATATATCCCCCCTCGCGCAGCGCGGCCAGCACCTGGTACACATAGCTGCGCGAGAGATTGGTTCGTTTAATAATAAATGCCGACAGGCTCTCATGCTGACCACCATCGATTTCGCTGCGATATAGATAGCGCGACAGCATCGATTTAATGGTCTGAAAACTGGTCTGGCTGCCACGTTCATAGTGGGCATCAAGGGCAAATATGCCCATATAGGCCAGGATCGTGGTCAGCTCTTGCATATAGCCCGGCGACGAATGAAAGAATATTCGCTCAAAATCGCTGGCGGTTATTTTCGCCAGCTGGCACTCGCCCAGACACCGATAATAGAGCGCGACCGACGGACAATAATGTTCCAGTAATCCTAACGGCATATGCGCGATAACAATCCCGACCAGGTTCTGCTCATCGCCAAAGGCCAACGTCATTTGCCCCTGCAGCAGAAAGTAGAGATAGCCCGGCTGCGGAATAAAGCCCTGGTCTTTGCCCAAACTCAGCGTTTCACTGCAGGCGATCACCGCCGGCAGATGCGTGGTCAGCGTCAGATTCTGGTACCGATCGTAAATATCGCCAAAACTGGGGTTCATCGCGCTGCGCACTCCTTTACCTTTGGCCACCGCGGCGGGGCTAACCGCGACCTGTTGAACTATACCTAAGCGGGTGGGGAAGGAAAAGTCCAGATCTGGAGTGGCGAAATATTCCGCCTGGCTCACATTTTTTACCCTCGCCTCCCTGTTTCGTGACCCGATCGTTCCGCTTACCGGTGGGCTATGCTTTAATTAGCTAAACCGGTTTAACATAGTTTAGCTAAGAGGAATTTGTCGAATGAATGGAAAAATCTGGGTACTCGGCGATGCGGTCGTTGATCTCCTGCCCGATGGCGAGGGCCGCCTGCTGCAATGCCCCGGCGGCGCACCGGCCAACGTCGCGGTCGGCGTGGCGCGGCTCGGCGGCGACAGCGGGTTTATTGGCCGCGTCGGCGACGATCCCTTCGGCCGCTTTATGCGTCACACCCTGGCGCAGGAGCAGGTCGATGTGAATTATATGCGCCTCGACGCCGCGCAGCGCACCTCCACGGTGGTGGTCGATCTCGATCAGCACGGGGAGCGCACCTTTACCTTTATGGTCCGTCCGAGCGCCGACCTGTTCCTTCAGCCCGAGGATCTCCCGCCGTTTGCCGCCGGCCAGTGGCTGCACGTCTGCTCCATCGCTCTCAGCGCCGAGCCGAGCCGCAGCACGGCATTCGCGGCAATGGAGGCGATAAAACGCGCCGGGGGCTATGTCAGCTTCGACCCCAATATCCGCAGCGACCTGTGGCAGGATCCGCAGGACCTGCGTGACTGTCTCGACCGGGCGCTGGCCCTCGCCGACGCCATAAAACTCTCGGAAGAGGAGCTGGCCTTTGTCAGCGGCAGCGACGACATCGTCAGCGGCATCGCCCGGCTGAACGCCCGCTTCCAGCCGACGCTGCTGCTGGTGACCCAGGGCAAAGCGGGGGTCCAGGCCGCCCTGCGCGGGCAGGTTAGCCACTTCCCCGCTCGCCCGGTGGTGGCCGTTGATACCACCGGCGCCGGCGATGCCTTTGTCGCCGGGCTGCTCGCCGGCCTCGCCGCTCACGGTATCCCTGACAACCTCGCCGCGCTGGCTCCCGACCTTACGCTGGCGCAAACCTGCGGCGCGCTGGCCACCACCGCCAAAGGCGCCATGACCGCCCTGCCCTACAGGGACGATCTTCAGCGCTCGCTGTGATCCCGTTGGGCCGGCTAACGGCCCACTTTGCTGGCGACATCACAATTCTTAAACCGGTTTAGCAATTTTTATTTTCACCGCGTTACTGACATGTTTACCATATTAACTAAACCGGTTTAGCAAAAGTTAGCACACTCACTGATTTTCACCTTTGGATGTCAACAGCATGTATAAAAAACGGAAGTTAGCCATTCTTATTGCTTTGCTAACCGGCACCGCCGCCGCCCATGGGCAGACAGACCTGAACAGCATTGAAGCGCGTCTCGCCGCCCTGGAAAAACGCCTGCAGGACGCCGAAACCCGCGCCAGCACTGCCGAAAGCCGTGCCGCCTCGGCGGAGCAGAAAGTTCAGCAGTTAACCCAGCAGCAGCAGCAAACCCAGGTCACCACCCAGCAGGTGGCCAAGCGCACCACTCAGCTGGAAGAAAAAGCCGAACGGCCTGGCGGCTTTGAGTTCCACGGCTATGCCCGTTCCGGCGTGATCATGAACGACTCGGCCGCCAGCACCAAATCCGGCGCTTATATGACCCCCGCCGGGGAGACCGGTGGCGCCATTGGTCGTCTGGGCAACCAGGCCGACACCTATGTGGAAATGAACCTCGAACATAAACAGACGCTGGACAACGGGGCGACCACCCGTTTCAAAGTGATGGTGGCCGACGGGCAAACCACCTATAACGACTGGACGGCAAGCAGCAGCGACCTGAACGTGCGCCAGGCGTTTGTCGAGCTGGGCAACCTGCCCACCTTCGAAGGCCCGTTCAAAGGCGCAACCCTGTGGGCCGGGAAACGCTTTGACCGTGACAACTTCGACATCCACTGGATTGACTCGGATGTGGTGTTCCTCGCCGGGACCGGCGGCGGGATCTACGACGTGAAATGGAACGACAGCCTGCGCAGCAACTTCTCGTTATACGGCCGCAACTTTGGCGATATCGCTGACAGCAGTAACAGCGTGCAGAACTATATCGTCAGCATGAATAACTTTGCCGGCCCGGTGCAGATGATGGTCAGCGGGATGCGGGCGAAAGATAATGACGAACGCCAGGACACGAACGGCAATCTGGTGAAAGGCGATGCCGCTAACACCGGGGTCCATGCTCTGCTGGGCCTGCACAATGAGAGCTTCTATGGCCTGCGCGACGGGACCAGCAAAACGGCCCTGCTGTACGGCCACGGGCTGGGCGCCGAGGTTAAAGGCATCGGCTCCGACGGTGCGCTGCGCCCGGGGGCCAATACCTGGCGCTTCGCCAGCTACGGCACGACGCCGCTGAGCGATCGCTGGTTTATTGCCCCGGCCGTGCTGGCGCAGAGCAGTAAAGATCGTTATGTCGATGGCGACAGCTATCAGTGGGCCACTCTCAACCTGCGTCTGATTCAGGAAGTGACGCAGAATTTCGCCCTAGCCTGGGAGGGCAGCTATCAGTACATGGATCTGCAGCCTGAAGGCTACAACGATCGCCACGCGGTGAACGGCAGCTTCTACAAGCTGACCTTCGCCCCAACCTTCAAGGTGGGCAGCATCGGCGACTTCTTCTCGCGTCCGGAGATCCGCTTCTATACATCGTGGATGGACTGGAGCAAAAAACTGGATAACTACGCCAACGATGATGCATTAGGCAGCAACGGGTTCAAATCGGGCGGCGAATGGTCGTTCGGTATGCAAATGGAGACCTGGTTCTGACGGTAACCCGGACGACAGGGTAAGTAACACATAAATATAAGGTTCGCGGTGCCTGCCACGGCCGGCACCGCCCACGCCATATCATCATGCATTCAGAGGGTACTATGGATTTTGATCAGATTTCCCGCTCACTGCTTCCCCTGTTGGGCGGCAAGGAAAATATCGCCAGCGCCGCGCACTGCGCCACCCGCCTGCGGCTGGTGCTGGTCGACGACGCGCTCGCCGCCCAACAGGCCATTGGCAAAATCGACGGGGTGAAAGGCTGCTTTCGCAATGCCGGACAGATGCAGATCATCTTCGGCACCGGGGTGGTCAATAAAGTCTATGCCGCCTTTATCCAGGCCGCAGGCATCAGCGAATCAAGCAAATCCGAAGCCGCCGACCTGGCCGCGAAAAAGCTGAACCCGTTCCAGCGCATCGCCCGCCTGCTGTCCAACATTTTCGTACCGATCATTCCCGCCATCGTCGCCTCCGGCCTGCTGATGGGCCTGCTGGGGATGGTGAAAACCTACGGCTGGGTCGACCCGAGCAATGCTATCTATATCATGCTGGATATGTGCAGCTCGGCAGCGTTTATCATTCTGCCGATCCTGATCGGCTTTACCGCCGCCCGCGAATTTGGCGGTAACCCTTATCTGGGCGCGACCCTTGGCGGGATCCTCACCCACCCGGCGCTGACCAACGCCTGGGGCGTCGCCGCCGGCTTCCACACCATGAATTTCTTCGGCATCGAAGTGGCGATGATCGGCTACCAGGGTACCGTCTTCCCGGTGCTGCTGGCGGTGTGGTTTATGAGCATGGTCGAGAAACGGCTGCGCCGCGTTATCCCTGACGCGCTGGACCTGATCCTCACCCCGTTCCTGACGGTGATTATCTCCGGCTTTATCGCCCTGCTGCTGATCGGCCCGGCCGGTCGCGCGCTCGGCGACGGTATTTCGTTTATCCTCAGCACGCTTATCAGCCACGCCGGCTGGCTGGCGGGCCTGCTGTTCGGCGGCCTCTACTCGGTGATCGTCATTACCGGTATCCATCACAGCTTCCATGCCATCGAGGCGGGTCTGCTGGGCAACCCATCGATTGGCGTCAACTTCCTGTTGCCGATCTGGGCGATGGCCAACGTCGCTCAGGGCGGCGCCTGCTTTGCGGTGTGGTTTAAAACCAAAGATGCCAAAATCAAAGCCATCACCCTGCCGTCGGCGTTTTCGGCGATGCTGGGGATCACGGAAGCGGCAATCTTCGGGATTAACCTGCGCTTTGTGAAGCCGTTCATCGCCGCGCTGGTCGGTGGTGCCGCCGGCGGCGCCTGGGTGGTGTCAATGCACGTCTATATGACCGCGGTGGGCCTGACGGCGATCCCGGGGATGGCCATCGTGCAGGCCAGCTCGCTGCTGAACTACATTATCGGAATGGCGATCGCCTTCGCCGTGGCCTTCATGCTCTCTCTGACGCTGAAATACAAAACGGACGCTGAATAATGTCATTACCGTCACGCCTGCCTGCGATCCTGCAGGCCGTTATGCAGGGCCAGCCGCAGGCGCTGGCCGACAGCCATTATCCGCAATGGCATCTGGCGCCGGTCAGCGGACTGCTGAACGATCCCAACGGCTTTTGCCAGGTCGCCGGGCGTTACCACCTGTTTTATCAGTGGAACCCGCTCGCCTGTGACCATACCTATAAGTGCTGGGGACACTGGAGTTCAGCCGATCTGCTGCACTGGCGGCATGAACCTATCGCCCTGATGCCGGACGAAGAGTATGACCGCAACGGCTGCTACTCCGGCAGCGCGGTCGAGTTCGAGGGCGCCCTGACCCTGTGCTACACCGGCAACGTGAAATTCCCCGACGGCGGGCGTACCGCCTGGCAGTGCCTGGCGACAGAGAATGCCGATGGCACCTTCCGCAAGCTGGGGCCGGTGCTGCCGCTCCCTGACGGTTACACCGGCCATGTACGCGACCCCAAGGTGTGGCAGCAGGACGGGTGCTGGTACATGGTCCTCGGCGCGCAGGATTTGCAACAGCACGGTAAAGTGCTGCTGTTCACCGCCAGCGATCTGCGGGAGTGGCGCCTGGTGGGCGAGATCGCCGGACATGGCGTTAACGGTCTGGCGAACGGCGGCTATATGTGGGAGTGCCCGGATCTCTTTCCGCTGGCGGATACCCACCTGCTGATCTGCTGCCCGCAGGGGCTGGCCCGTGAAGCGCAGCGCTTTCTCAATACCTATCCGGCGGTGTGGATGGCAGGCCGCTTCGACGCCGAACGCGGCACCTTCGACCACGGCCCGCTGCACGAGCTGGACAGCGGGTTTGAGTTCTACGCGCCGCAGACCATGCTGGCCGAGGATGGCCGCCGTCTGCTGGTCGGCTGGATGGGCGTCCCGGACGGGGAAGAGATGCATCAACCCACCCGCGCACAGGGATGGATCCACCAGATGACCTGCGTGCGCGAGCTGGAGTGGCAGGCGGGCACCCTGTATCAGCGCCCGCTGCGCGAGCTGGCCGCTCTGCGCGAGGAAGCCCAGGGCTGGCGCGGGCAGACCCTGCCCCTCGCCCCGATGGAGCTGGCCTTTGACATCGCCCCCAACAGCACGCTGGGGCTGGACTTTGCCGGCGCCCTGCAGCTTACCGTCAACCGTGACGGCCTGCGTCTGTCGCGCCGCGGGCTGCAGACCGCCGAGATGCATCACCGCTACTGGCGCGGCGAAGCGCGGCGCCTGCGGATCTTTATCGACCGCTCCAGCGTGGAAATTTTCATCAACGATGGCGAAGGGGTGATGAGCAGCCGCTTCTTCCCGGGCTATCCGGGGCAGTTAATCTTCAGCGGTGCGACGCCGGTGGCATTCTGCCGCTGGCTGCTGCGGCCATGCATGGTAGTATAAGCGTTTTGCTTTCAGGCTCCTGAGTGGTGATGAAAACCAAACGCGTAACTATCAAAGATATCGCCGAACTGGCGGGCGTCTCCAAAGCGACCGCCAGTCTGGTGCTCAACGGCCGTGGCAAAGAGCTGCGCGTGGCGCAAGAGACGCGCGAGCGCGTGCTGGCGATCGCCCGCGAGCAGCACTATCAGCCCAGCATTCATGCGCGCTCGCTGCGCGATAACCGCAGCCATACCATTGGCCTGGTGGTACCGGAGATCACCAACTACGGGTTTGCCGTTTTCTCCCATGAGCTTGAGACGCTCTGCCGGGAAGCTGGCGTGCAGCTGCTTATCTCCTGCACCGACGAAAACCCCGGCCAGGAGAGCGTGGTGGTCAATAATATGATTGCCCGCCAGGTCGACGGGCTGATCGTCGCCTCGTGCATGCACAGCGATGCCGACTACCTGAAGCTCAGCGAACAGCTGCCGGTGGTGCTTTTTGACCGCTCCCCCAGCGACAGCGCCCTGCCGCTGGTGATGACCGACTCGGTGACGCCAACCGCCGAGCTGATCTCCCGCATTGCGCCTCAGCATGCGGACGAGTTCTGGTTTCTCGGCGGCCAGCCGCGGCTGTCGCCGTCGCGCGACCGGCTGGCGGGATTCACGCAAGGCCTGGCTCAGGCGGGGGTCACGCTGCGACCTGAGTGGGTGATCAACGGCAACTACCACCCCAGCTCCGGGTATGAGATGTTCGCGGCGCTCTGCGCGCGGCTGGGACGTCCGCCGAGGGCCTTGTTTACCGCGGCCTGCGGCCTGCTCGAAGGGGTACTGCGCTACATGAGCCAGCATCATCTGCTGGACTCCAATATTCATCTCGCCAGCTTCGACGATCACTACCTGTATGATTCGCTTTCCCTGCGCATTGATACCGTGCAGCAGGATAATCGCCAGCTGGCCTGGCACTGCTACGATCTGCTCAGCCAGCTGATCGACGGCCAGGCGCCGGAGCCGCTCCAGCGCTACCTCCCCGCCACCCTGCAGTTTCGCCATCCCTGACGGCGCCGTCGGCAATTAGCGTTTTCGCCGGGCGTGCGCTGCCTGCCTCACCGCCAGCAGCGCACCGGCAAACAGCATGCCCAGGCCGATCGTCACCGGCCAGCGGTAAGCCATCAGTAACGAGGGCAATCCGCCGTCCGGCGCCAGCACCACCAGATTCCAGCCCGTTAGCCCCGCCTCGCCGTTCAGCGCGCGGGTTAACATCCGCTGGTGCGGGGCGAAAGGCTGGATAGTCTGGTAGTGGCTGCCGAACAGCGGCGGCTGCATCTCCCTGGGGAACTGCGCCTGCACCTGGGCCAGTACGCTGGCCGGCAGCGCATGCGACGCCGCCAGCAGATGCCCGTCGCCATTCACCAGCAGCAGCCGATAATGCCGCTGCCGGGCGAGGGTATGGAGTTCGGCGCGCATCGCCGCCAACGGCCAGGCGGCTTCCCGCTGCGGCGCCGGCGTGTTCATTCGCCGCTCAAGGCGTTGCGCCACCCACTGCGCATCTTCCTCCAGCTGGCGGGTCTGCATCTCACGGTAAACCTCTCTGGCCGGCAAATTCACGCCCCGACCGAGCGCCAGGATCGCCAGTCCGGCGATCAGCGTGACGATAATGCCCCTGCTTGCCGGTCGCCAGAGCGGCGAGGATTTGACGACGGATGGTGTATTCATACGACTCCAGAAACCAGAGGCCACGCGTGGGCCCCCTGACGAATAGACAACGGAAGTGGCAAAACTGTACAGGATGAGCCGCGTGGGCAAAACAGACAGGCCGCGCCTGGCGGGGCGTATTTTGTTTATTTCTGGACAGGACGGGCGGCAACGACATCCTTCGCCGCAGCCGCCCGTTGATAAGATTAGTGTTTTTTCCGGTTGCGACGCATGTCGATGGTCACCGCGGCGACGATAATGATGCCCTTAATAATATCCTGCACGTAGGCATCGACGCCGACAAAGGTAAAACCGCTTTTGATCAGACCAAGGATCATCGCGCCAATCAGGGTGCCGGTAATGCGCCCCACCCCGCCCATTAAGCTGCTGCCGCCGATCACCGCGGCGGCAATCGCGTCCAGCTCGTAGGACATCCCCATGCTCGACTGGCCGCTGCTGACGCGCGCTGCCAGCACCACCCCCGCCAGCCCGGAGAGCGCCCCGGCGATGGTGTAGACAATCACCAGGTACTTATTCACGTTGATGCCGGACACTTTGGCCGAGGTCATGTTGCCGCCGATGGCATACACATATTTGCCATAACGGGTATGCTTCAGCGCAATGTGAAACACGGCGGCGATCACGAAGAAGATAATCACCGGCATCGCCCCCTGACCTATCGCCGTAAAGCTGTCGGAGAGGAAGCTGATCGGGTTGCCCTGGGTGTAATACTGCGCCAGACCGCGCGCCGAAACCATCATCCCGAGGGTGGCGATAAACGGCGGAATACCGGTCCGCGTCACCAGAAAACCGTTGGTCAGCCCGCACAGCAGGCCGACGCCGATCCCCGCGCAAATGGGGATCACCGCCGGCAGGTTGACCAGCGCCGGGAACATCGGCGACAGGCTGTCGGAAGTTTGCGCCAGGCTCGCCGCCACCACCGCCGCAAGGGCGATAACCGAGCCGGAGGAGAGGTCAATCCCGGTGGTGATGATCACCTGGGTGACGCCGACGGCGATGATGCCGATGATCGCCACCTGCAGCACAATCAGCACCAGGCGGTTGGTATTGAGCAGGAACGACTGGTCGCGAACATACCAGCCGGCAATTTCAAAAGTCAGGGCAATCACCAGCATCACCACAAAGATGCCGGTATCTTTCGGCATTTTATGCCGCAAATTAGCGAAGAAGGAGGAACCCTCGCTGGCCGGAGCCGCCGTTAATTTCATATTACTCATTCTCTGTGCCTCAATGGGATGCCAACGACAAAATGGTTTCCTGGTCGGCTTCGTCTTTTTCCAGGATGCCGGTGATACGGCCTTCATGCATCACCATAACCCGATCACTCATGCCAAGGATTTCCGGCAGCTCAGAGGAGACCATAATGACCGCCACCCCCCGATTCGCCAGTTCACTGATCAGATGATAAATCTCCGCCTTCGCCCCGACGTCGATACCGCGGGTCGGCTCATCGAGAATTAAGATTTTCGGTTGCGCTAACAGCCAGCGCGCAATCAGGACTTTTTGCTGATTCCCCCCGCTGAGGTTATTAATAATTTGATCCATCGTCGGCGTTTTAATATTGAGCCGGCGAATTTGCTCCATGCAGTCTTCGGCCATTTTCACGTGCTGGACAAAACCGCTCTTGCCGATATATTCCGGCATTTTGACGATACTCATATTTTCCAGCACCGACAGCACCAGAAACAGGCCCGACTTTTTGCGATCTTCGGTTAATAACGCCATCCCCTTTTCAATCGCCACGGAGGGGGAATCAATGGTCACCGGCGCCCCGTCGATCAGCACTTCGCCGCTGTCGAAGCGCTCCATACCGAACAGGCTTTCCATCACCTCGCTGCGCCCGGCGCCCACCAGCCCGGCCACGCCAAGGATTTCACCGCGGCGTACAGTAAAGCTGACGTCATGGAACACGCCCTGGCGCGTCAGGTTGCGCACCGTCAGCACCTCTTCGCCGATGGTGTTATTAAATTTCGGAAACAGCTGGGTTAATTCGCGGCCCACCATCTGGGTGATCAGCGACTGCCGGGTAAATTCGGTGGTGTTTTTGCTCCCCACCCAGGTGCCATCGCGAAACACGCTGATCTCATCGGTGATGGCAAAGATCTCATCCATTTTGTGGCTAATATAGATGATCGCTTTACCCTGGGCGCGCAGGTCGCGGATGATGGTGAACAGGTGAGCCACCTCGCCTTCGGTCAGCGCCGAGGTGGGCTCATCCATGATCACGATATCCGCGTTCCACGAGACCGCTTTGGCAATCTCCACCATCTGCTGGGCGGCGATGCTCAGGTCGCCCACCAGCCGGTCGGCGGTTAAGCGGATATTAAGCTTGTCCAGCAGCGCCTGGGTCTGGCGGGTCAGCTGGCCGTGGTCGACAAAGCCGTACTTCATCGGCTCGCGCCCCAGCCAGATATTCTCCGCCACCGTCATATGCGGCACCAGATTGAGCTCCTGGTGGATCATCGAGATCCCCGAGCGCAGCGCATCCATGGTGTCGGTAAACTCCACCGGCTCCCCTTTCACGCGAATCGACCCTTTATCGGGGCGATAGATACCGATCAGGCACTTCATCAGCGTGGATTTACCGGCGCCGTTCTCGCCCATCAGGGCATGCACCGTTCCCGGACGCACGCGCAATGAGACATTATCGAGCGCCTTCACGCCGGGGAAGAACTTACTGATACCTTCGGCTTCAAGTGCAAAAGCGTTCATACATCCACCTCCGTACCACGGGTTGGCCAGGACTATTTCTGATTACGGTTAGTAAATTCAGCCATGTTCTCTTTGGTGATCAGCTGATACGGCACGTCGATGATTTTTTCCACTTTCTCGCCATTCGCCAGCTTGATGGCCGCGTCGACTGCGCCTTCACCCTGGCCTTTCGCATCCTGGAAGATGGTGGCGATCATTTTGCCGCTCTTCAGCATCTGCAGGGCATCCGGAGTGCCATCCACGCCAGCGATGAGAATATGGTTCGGGTTTTTGCCCAGTGCCTGCAGGGCGCCGATCGCCATTTCATCGTTGTTGGAGGCGATGGCCTGGATATCCTCACCGCTGGTCATCCAGTTGCTGACCACGTCCACGGCGTCATTGCGGGTAAATTTCGCGGTCTGCTTCTGGACGATTTTGATGTTCGGGTATTTCGCCACCACCTCTTCCACCCCTTTGGTACGATCGCGGGTGGACTCATTCGCCAGGTCGCCGAGCAGGATCGCCACATTGCCCTTACCGTTCATCGCTTTCGCCAGCGCTTCCATCTGCAGACGGCCGGCGAGAATGGAATCCGACCCCACATAGGCCATCTTGTCGGTCAGCTCCGCCTGCGGACGGCGGTTCACAAACACCAGCGGGATCCCGGCTTTGGTGGCCTGATCCATAATCGGTTTCACCGCATTGGTATCCACCGGGTTGACGATAATGGCGTCCACCCCCTGACCGATAAAGTTTTGCACCTGCTGCAGCTGCTGGGAGACATCCCCTTTTGCGTCCTCGATCTGCGATTTAACGCCGTCTTTTTTCATCTCTTTTTGCATCGAGGTCCGCAGGATCGTCAGGAAGTTATCGTCAAACAGCGCCATGGAGACGCCAATAGAGACGTCTTTTGCCATAACCACCGCAGGCAGCATGCAGGCTAACAAAGAGGCAACAATCGTTTTCTTAATATTCATAGTTGATCCTTGATTTTGTAGGTACGCCGGTGAATGAAACAAAATGAAAAATTAATTTCAGTTACGTTGCGGCAAATGTCTGCTGTGATATCGACGACGCTGCGGCACCTCTCGCACTCCATCGTGATCTAAATCACAAATTACGGCTGTTTTTTCATCACTTTTTTGAAACGTTAGTCCATTTACGCCGCAACCTGGATTTCAGACCATTTATTTCATTAACAAGACATTTGAAACTTTTATAAGTAAATAACTGAAATGAAAATTTTAAAACTATGCAGTAACAGAATTTTGACAGACATCTAACATTGCCGCATAAATGAGCGAAAAATGAGAGGCAGACAACGCTTTGACGCGATCGCTTCCCCGCCAGGCGGGTATTTACCCGCCAGGGATAGTCATGCGGTCAGGAGGGGATACGCCGACCGACTCAGTCGACGTTTTCGGCGCTGTAGAGGATAAAGTCGACTTTACCGTCGGCATAGGTTTGCGGCTGGTAGCCGGACTCCAGATGGCGCAGCATCAGGTCGATCGCCAGCTGGGCGTGTTGGCGGGTGTTCTGATCGAGCGTTAACGCCAGACTCCCCTTCGCCAGCTGCTGCCGGGTGGTGTTGTAACGCTCATGGGTGATCCAGCAGACGTCGCCTTCGCGGCGGTGGCGGGCCAGCGCCTCGGCAATCTGGGTATTGCCAAGCCCGGTGTTATAGATCCCAACAATATTCCGGCTGCGGCACAGGGCTTGTTCCAGCAGGCGGGTGATCTGCTCCCGCCGCTCCTCACCCGCCAGCACGTCGCTGAGCTGCAGGTGGGGAAAGCGCTGGCTCAGCACCTCGCGAAACCCCTGAATGCGCAGGCGATGCGCGCTGTAATCTTGCCGGCCGCTGACCATCAGCACCTCGCCGGGCCGCGGCGTCATCCTCCCCAGCATTAACCCCGCCGTGCGGCCAGCCTGCAGCTGATTGATCCCCACGTGGCAGAGTCGGTCGGCGCCGGGCAGGTCCGTCGCCAGGGTGATCGCCGGGACGCCCGCCTCCCGGCAGCGGCGCAGCGCGTCGTGCACTGCGGGATGGTCATTGCCGAAGACGATGATCCCCTGACGCTGCTGGCAGCTGCGCACAATGCGCCGGGCCAGGGTCGTCGGCTGCGACTCCGGGACAAAGGTGCGGTGCAGGGTCAGACGGCGATAGCCGAGGCTATCCGCCACGGCGGCAAAATCCTGCGCCAGCTGGGGAAAGAAGAACGAGTCATTGCTGCTGAGAAAGACCTCAACCTGCCAGGGAAAGCGGTGCTCCTCCGGCAGGATCCGCTTCAGCCCCGCCTCGCGCGCCGCCTGCAGCACTTTGCGGGTGGTCTGCGGCGATACGCCGCCGCGTTCGTTCAGCACCCGGTCAACGGTGGCCACGCCGACGCCAATCTGTCTGGCCAGCACCGCCAGTGAAATGTTTTTCATCGCCCCTCTCTTCATGATGGAAATCCATCAAAACGGCAGTGTCAGTGAGTTTAGCAAACCGATTATGGTGGCAACGTCCCCTCGCCATTCTGGAGAAAAAAATGATCTGCAAACGTTTTGCCCTGGTAGGCAGTGGTTTTATCGGTCAGGTTCATGCCGCCAGTCTTGCCCGTCATGAAGGAAGTGCGCTGACGATGGTGGCCGATGCCGCCCCGGAGCGCGCCCAGGCGCTGGCCGCCCGCTATGGCGCCCGGGCGGTGACAGTGAGCGAGGCGATCCATAGCGACGCCATCGACGCGGTGCTGATCGCCAGTTCAACCCCGTCGCATGCCGAACTGCTGGAAGCCGCCGCCCGGGCGGGCAAGGCGGTCTATTGCGAAAAACCGATCGACCTCTCCCTGGCGCGCGCCCGTGAGGTGGTGGAGCGGGTGCTCCCCCTGAACGTGCCGGTGACTGTCGGCTTTAACCGGCGCTTCGACAGCAGCCATCAGCAGCTCCGCCGCCAGCTGGAGCAAGGGCTGATCGGCCGGGTCGAGCTGGTGCAGATGGTCTGCCGCGCCTCCACCATGCCGCCGCTCGACTATCTGCGCAGCTCCGGCGGCCAGATGCGCGATCAGGCGATCCACTTCTTCGATCTCCTGCGCTTTCTCACTGGCGATGAAGTGCGTACCGTGGCGGCGATGGGCGCGGCGCTGGCCCTGCCGGACATTGCCGAATTTGGCGATGTCGACACCTCCATCCTGATGATGCAGATGCGCGGCGGCGCGCTGGCGCAGCTGGACAACACCCGCCGCACCGGCCACGGGTATGATGAACGGATCACGCTGCTGGGCGCCGAAGGCGCGCTGGAGTCCGGTAGCCAGTCGCCGGCGGGCCCTACCCTGTGGCGCGGCAATCAGCGCATTGAGCCGGGCCTGTGGCCGGACTGGTTCAGCCGGGTACAGGGATCTTATTACCAGCATCTTGACGCCTTTATTCGCGCCCTGAATGGTGAAACCGTGGCCGATCTGCCCGGCCTGCTGGACGGCCTGCAGGCGCAGGCCATTGCCGAAGCGGCGGTTCAGTCCCTGCAGCATGGCCAGTTTGTCGCCGTCGACGACTGTCGCTGAGTGGTTGCGTGGCAACCGCCATCAGGCGCTGTACCAGCCTTTATGCCGGGCGGCGGCGACGCCTTGCCCGGCCTACATAACACAGGCATTAATCCGATTTAATATCAAACGGTTGCAGTAAAATCGTAGGCCCGCGCAAGCGCAGAGCCGCCGGGCAACAGACATCCGGCATCGTACGCGTCCTGGTGCCGGGCAATGGCAGACACGCTCGCGCTATCTGCAAACCAAAGCCCGGCCGGCTCCTTAGCGTTCTTCGTTAAACACCGCGCCCACCTGGCGCCGCACTTCATCCATCACCTGCAGATTCTGCAGCACCCGACTGAGCGGCCGCAGCGGCGAGTCCTGCAGCCCCTGCCCGATGCACCAGGCAAAATGCTCCGCCTGCCAGAACAGCTGGTCGTAGCGATTGCGCGGCTCTTCCCAGCGCAGCACCTGCCCGCCCTGGCTGGCGGCGAGCGTAAAGCCGCCGGGGGCGTAAAACTGACCGTCGATCGTCAGGGTCGCCTGGCGTCCGGCCACCACCGCCCCGCCCGGCGTGTTGCTGAACAACGTCGTGTTTAACAACCCCTGCATCCCGTTCTGCCAGCTAAACAGCATCGACGTCTGACCGTTAAGCCCCTCCGCCGTGGCGCTGCCGCGGGCGACAATCTCCTGCGGCATGCCGCCCACCATCAGCGCAAACGAGGTCAAATAGCTGCCGAGGTCCATCATCGGCCCGCCGGCAAGGTCGGCATTGAAGATGCGGTGGTCGGAGGTGAAATACTCGCCGTGATCGGCCAGCAGGGTATGCAGGTCGCCGAGCGCCCCATCCTCCAGCAGCTGGCGGATCACATCATATTTCGGCGCGTAATCGCACCACATTGCCTCCAGCGCCAGCTTCCCCTGGCGGGCGGCTTCGGCCTGCAGCTCACGCCCTTCGCCGAGGTTGAGCGCGAAGGGCTTCTCAATCAGCACGTGTTTACCCGCCTTCAGCGCCTGCATGCCGTCAGGAAAGTGATGGTTGTGCGGCGTCGCAATGTACACCGCATCAATATCCGGGCGCGCCAGCATCTCCTCCACCTGGCCGTAAGCCTGGGGGATCCCCCATTCCGCGGCCACCCGCTCGGCCTTCGCCTGGCTGCGGGAGGCCACCGCCACCACCTGCTGTCGGCTGTAGGTTTTCAATGCATGAACAAAGCGCTCGGCGATCCAGCCAGGACCGATAATGCCCCAGCGCAGGGAGGGAATGCTCTGCGCCGCCGGGCGGCGCGGGATCGGTAAGTGTGAGGGAAACATAGCGGCTCCTTAGTCTTTAACCACGTTCACCCAGCGGCGGCTGACCATCGAGGCTTCAATCGCCGACAGCACGCGCTGATTCTGCAAACCAAATTCGAAGTTGGGATAGCAGTCGCCCTCCCCGCAAATCCCCTGCACCAGGTCATGCACTTCGATCACCTTGACGTCAAAATAGCCCAGCCCACCGCCGCCAAAATCGAAGCCGAAGAAGCCGGCATAGGCCGGGATCTGGCTCCCGGCATACAGCGTCTTAAAGCCGCGGTCGTGTTTATCATCGTTGAAGCGATATACCTGCAGTTCGTTAAAGCGCTCCCCGTCCATATACAGCGTGCCTTCGGTGCCGGAAACCTCCCAGAACACGCCGAAGATCCGCCCGGCGGCGATGCGCGAGGCCTCAATCACTCCCGCCGCGCCGCTGTCGAAATTGACCAGGCACTGAACCTGATCGTCATTTTCTACTTCCCGCCACTCGGCATCGGCCGCGACCCGGCTGGCATACCCGGCATCGCGCTGCGGCACCGGACGCTGGCGCAGGCAGGTTTGCGCGCTGGCGGTCACTTCGCGGATCCCGCCCAGCAAAAACTGGGCGACCGACAGGGTATGGGCGCCAAGGTCGCCAAGCGCCCCGCTGCCGCCGAGGGTTTTCGAGCAGCGCCAGGACCAGGGCAGGTTAGGGTCGTTATAAAACCCCTGATCAAAGGTGCCGCGAAAGCGCACCGGTTCGCCAATATCGCCCCGGGCGATAATCTGCTTTGCCAGCAGTGCCGCCGGCGTTTTGATGTTGTTAAAGGCCACCATGGTCTTCACCCCCGCGCGCCGTGCCGCCTGCGCCATCTCCTGCGCCTGCTGCTCGTTGACCGCCAGCGGCTTCTCGCAATAGACATGTTTACCCGCCGCGATCGCCGCCATCGCCATTGTGTAGTGCAGATGGTTCGGCGAGGTGATATCCACCACATCAACCTGCGGATCGTTTACCAGCTCGCGCCAGTCGCCGTAGGCCTTTTCCGCCCCCAGTTTCGCCGCATGGCGTTCAGCCAGCGACTGATCCTGATCCGCCAGCGCGTAGAGATGCGGGCGCTTCGGCAGATCGGGATAGAACATGGCCGCGCGACGGTACGCGTCAGCGTGTGCCTGACCCATAAAACCCGAGCCGATAAGACCGATATTTAACCGCGCGCTCATGCTGCGTGCTCCTCTGACGGTGAAGGGGAAGATAAATGGTGCGCCAGCCAGGCATAGGCGCGGCGGGCGGTGGCCAGCGGCGGCGCCATCGCCGGGTCCTGCTCGGCTTCGATAATCAGCCAGCCGCGGTAGTCACTGCGCCGGACGAAGTCGAGGATCGGCGCATAGTCGATGCAGCCGTCGCCGGGGATGGTAAACAGCCCGGCGCGCACCGCCTCGTTAAAGCTCAGGTTTTCACGATACAGACGCCCCAGCACCTGCGGACGGACGTCTTTCAGATGCAGATGGCGGATACGGTGGCCATATTTTTGCAGCACGCGCGGGATCTCGACCCCGGCGACAAAGGCGTGTCCGGTATCAAACGCCAGCCCGACGTTGTCATGGGTATGGGACAGAAACCGCTCCAGCTCGTCATCGTGCTCCACCAGCATCATCAGATGATGGTGATAGGCCAGCTGGAGGCCATAGTCGCGCAGCAGCAGGTCGGCAAAGGTATTTAGCTTGTGGCAATACGCCGCCAGGCTGACACGGCTTAACGGCGGCGAGAGTGAAATAGGCTCATCAAGCGGGGTTTCACCCGGCAGTTGCCCGCACTCGCCGTAAACCATCACCCTCGCGCCGAGCTGCCGGAGGAGCTGCACGTGCTCCCGCACCGCCTCCAGCTCCGCTTCCACGCTGCGCTCGGCCAGCAAGCCGCTGTACCAGCCGGACGCCAGGCGCAGGTCAGCCGCCGCCAGCAGCGGGCCCAGCGTCTCTGCCTGGCGGGGAAATTTCCGTCCTAACTCAATGCCCTGATAGCCCGCCTCCCGCGCCTCGCGCAGGCAGGTATCCAGGGGGATATCGCCGCCTAAATCCTCCAGCACATCGTTGGTCCAGCACAGGGGGCTCACGCCCCACTGCAGATGCTCTGTCGCCATCTTGTTCTCCTTTTCACCCTGTGGTCTTGTCTGGCGTCACTATAAGCAGGCGACGACCGACGATGAAAACGGAGAAATGATGGAAATCCATCATTGCGCTGGCGATATATCCGCTATTTCAGGTAACCCTGAAAAATAAATGGAAATAATGCTTGCCGCCGGCTTATTTTGCGGCTAAAAATTACTGGCTTAATAACCCGCTTCAGAGGTTATCCCTTTCATTCGAAATATGATGATAGCAATATGAAAAAAACTCAACACCGCACCGGCGCGGGCTTTAGCCGCGCGCCCAGGCCGGGCCTGCTGTTATTTGCGTAAGTGACAAATAGTCACTTTTAAAACATCAATTACTTAACATTCTCTCTGCAATAATATGACATGCAGCGGGAAGGTACAGTGATAAATAAAATCAGGGTAATGATGTTTTACCAATAAATAACCCATCTCCTTCCTGCTAGTTATTTATCAGGAATGGCTGCGGTTATATTTATTCTGACGCACCGGGAGAATGCACCAATGTGTATCAACCTTTATGACCATGCACGCCGCTATCGCGATGAGAAACAATAAGATGAATAAGACCTGGCTTTTCACCACCCTCACCCTGGCGCTGGTCGCCGCCGCGCCGGCCCACGCCATTAGCGCGAAATACCGGGAACAGCTTGAACGTTCCGGCTGCACGCAGATGACCGACGGGACCACCTGCGATATTCATAAAACCAAAGCCGAGAATGCCGCCGCCGCGCAGCAGGCCAGCAGCGGCTTCGGCCCCTGGGTGGGCACCTGGTATGTTTATACGGAGTATGGCGATAAAATTGATGAGATTACCGTCACCGCTAAAACGGTGAAAACCCATGGTCATCTGGTCGAGGAGGCGAAAGCCAGCCAGGGTAAACTGACTTTCCGGGTGAAAAGCTCAGCCTTTACCCTCAACAACGCCTTTAACGGCAGCTGGACAAACGGCAGCCAGCGCGGCTCCCTGCAAAAAGTGCAGTAATCTCCCCGCCCCTGCCATCCGGCGGGGGCGGAAAGCCGGGTGCGCTAAGGCTTAAAATCCAGTAGCGGATGGTTAAAGATCTGGTAGACCCCTTCGCTGGCAAAGGGCGGGAAGGTCGTGCGCAGTACCGCATCGGTCACTACCGCGCAGAACGCCGGATCGCCCCCCTCCTGCTGCAGTCCGGTCAGTTTTGCACTGCGGTTAAGCGACAGCCGCACGGAGCATATTTTCCCCTGGTAGCGCGCGCTGTTGGGCAATTGAACCATAACCGCCTCTCTGAGCGTGAAGGCGTAGCGCATCAGTTGGTCCTGCGTGGCTTTGCCCGGCGGCAGTGTGTGCGTATCCGGGGCCGCGGCCCGCTGCTGCATCTGGCGGATCAGTTCCTCCTGCGTCGGATGCTTCTCCTTCGCCGCCTGGCAGCCGCTCAGCAGGCTAATAGCCGCCGCGGTCATGAGGGCAATACCAAATTTGCTCATAGCGTCTCCTTGCGAAATGGTCACTATTGTCGCGCGTCTGGCCACGGCAAAACATCCCGATAAATAGCGGTTAGCGGTTCATAAAGCAGGGCAAAAGACAGGATGGGGATAATGCAGGGAGGACCTCCCGGCGCAGGCCGGGAGGGAGTGCAACGGATTACTTCTGCGGACGCATGGCCGGGAAGAGGATCACGTCGCGGATGGTATGGCTGTTGGTAAACAGCATCACCATGCGGTCGATACCGATACCCAGACCCGCGGTCGGCGGTAAACCATACTCCAGGGCGGTGACGTAGTCTTCGTCATAGAACATCGCTTCGTCATCGCCCGCCGCTTTGGCGTTCACCTGATCCTGGAAGCGCTGCGCCTGATCTTCGGCATCGTTCAGCTCGCTGAAACCGTTACCGATTTCGCGGCCGCCAATGAAGAATTCAAAGCGGTCAGTGATTTCCGGGTTGACGTCGTTACGGCGCGCCAGCGGAGAAACTTCCG
>NZ_KV792988.1:330275-354938 GCF_001808325.1 Klebsiella sp. HMSC16C06 | reverse complement strand
CGTTACGGCGCGCCAGCGGAGAAACTTCCGCCGGATATTCGGTGATGAAGGTTGGCTGAATCAGATGCGCTTCCGCCACTTCGTCAAAGATTTCGGTGACGATACGTCCCAGACCCCAGCTTTTCTCTACCTGAATACCGAGAGATTCCGCCAGCGCTTTCGCCGCGTCGAAGTTATCCAGATCCGCCATGTTGGTTTCCGGACGGTGTTTCTTGATTGCTTCGCGCATGGTCAGTTTTTCAAACGGCTTACCGAAATCAAACACCTGGTCGCCATATGGCACTTCGGTTTTGCCCAGCACCGTCTGCGCCAGGGTGCGGAACAACGACTCGGTCAGTTCGATCAGGTCTTTGTAGTCCGCATACGCCATATACAGTTCCATCATGGTGAACTCTGGGTTATGGCGTACCGAGATCCCTTCGTTACGGAAGTTGCGGTTGATTTCAAACACGCGTTCAAAACCGCCGACCACCAGACGTTTCAGATACAGTTCCGGCGCGATGCGCAGGTACATATCCAGATCCAGCGCGTTGTGATGGGTGATGAACGGACGGGCGGACGCCCCGCCAGGGATCACCTGCATCATCGGGGTTTCGACTTCCATAAAGCCGCGAGCCACCATGAACTGGCGCATGGTCGCGAGGATCTGCGAACGGATACGGAACGTATGACGTGACTCTTCGTTGGCGATCAGATCCAGATAGCGCTGGCGATAGCGGACTTCCTGATCCTGCAGGCCGTGGAATTTATCCGGCAGCGGGCGCAGGGCTTTGGTCAGCAGACGCAGCTCGGTGCAGTGAATAGAGAGTTCGCCGGTTTGCGTTTTGAACAGCTTGCCGCGGGCGGCGATGATATCGCCGAGGTCCCATTTTTTAAACTGTTCGTTGTAGACGCCTTCCGGCAGGTCATCGCGCGCCACGTACAGCTGAATGCGGCCGCCGACGTCCTGAAGAGTGACGAAAGAGGCTTTGCCCATCACGCGGCGGGTCATCATCCGGCCAGCCACCGCAACTTCAACGTTCAGGGAAGCGAGTTCATCGTTATCCTTCGCATCGAATTCAGCATGCAATTGGTCAGAGGTATGATCGCGACGGAAGTCGTTGGGGAAGGCTACGCCCTGCTCACGCAGTGCAGCCAGTTTTTCGCGACGAGTTTTCAGTTCATTATTAAGGTCAATGGCCTCATCGGCACCTTGTGCTTGTTGTTCAGACATATGGATTCCTCATAACCTTGCTTTCAAACTAGCTTCGATAAATTGAACCAGGTCACCCTTCCGCGCGGCCTGTCTCTGGAAAGACACCAGAGCACAATCTTAACGATCCTGGATTCACTCCAAGCTGATCTCACTCAGCTATGGCTTCAGTAACGGTATTTTTTATCGTTGGCCTCCGCGCATGCCAGAATATCCTCCTCCTATTCACTAAGCTGTGCAAGGAGCGACTTCGCGCTCCGCTGTTGATGTCATGCCCCCGGTCGCGCTGCGCTTATCGGGGCTACGAATAGCGGCCCGGATAAGGCGTTTACGCCACCAGCCGGGACGAGCGTCAGGCGCCGCCGCCGGTAACTTCACCGGCAGCCGCACGGCGTTTGCCCACACTACAGGCCGCGGCAAAGGCGATAACGACCATCACCGCCACGCAGCCGAGGGTCCATTCGCCCATCTGCGAGAAGAAATGTTGATAGGCAGCAATCGCCGTGTCGCTAATTTGCGATTCGGTGGTTTGCTGCGCCACCACGCCCGCCAGCCAGTTGGCGACCGCGCCAGTGGCCAGCATATAGATCCCGGTCAACACCCCGGTGACGCCGGGCATGTTCAGACGGGTGATTTGCGCCATCGCCACCGGGTCGATAAACAGTTCGGCAAAGCCCATCATCGCCAGCCCGGCGACCATCATGCCCATCGAGGCCTGGCCGTCAGCCGCGCCGTGGCGGGCATTGAGCGCCAGCAGCATAAAGCCGCCGCCCATCAGCAGCAGGCCGAAAGCGAATTTCAGCCAGACGCGCAGCACCGAACGCACGCTGCCTTCCGGGCGCATCAGCCACGCCAGCACCACGCCGGCCGCCATCACCGCCACCGCGTTGACCGACTGGAACAGCGCGGTTGGCACGTCCCAGTTCAGCAGGCGACGATTGACGAAGTGGTCGATAAACAGGCTAATCGAGCTCCCGCCCTGCTGCGCCAGCACCCAGAACAGCGTTCCGGCGAGCATCAGCAGGACGATCTGCCACAGCGCGCGACGATGCTCCGGGGCTTTGATCATGATCCGCGCCACCATCTGGGCGGCGAACAGGCAGACGAGCGCCAGCAGATAGCCGGACCAGTTGTTTTGCAGCAGCAGCGTGAAGAACACCGGCGCCAGACACAGCATCACCAGCAGCCAGCCCCAGGTCGGCAGCACAAATTTCACTGCCCGCAGCGCCGGTTTATCGACGCCGCGGGTATGCCGGAAATGGCGGCTGCCGCTTAAGAAAATCATCAGGCCGATAAACATGCCGATCCCCGCCAGCGCAAAGCCGATATGCCAGCCGTACCACTGCGCCGCCAGTCCGCAGGCGATGGGCGCGGCGATCGACCCGACGTTGCCGGCGGCGTACAGCAGCGAGAAACCGCCGTCGCGACGCGGGTCGTCGTGAGCGTACAGTTCGCCGAGCAGGCAGCTGATATTGGATTTGAACAGGCCGTAGCCGCAGATGATGATCGCCAGCGCGACGTACAGACTCCATGCGGAGGTCGACTCGACGCCCAGCACCACGTGGCCGAGGGTCATTAACAGCGCCCCGGCAATCACCGCCGTGCGGTTGCCGAGCAGGCGGTCGGCAAGCCAGCCGCCGAGAATAGGGGTAACGTAAACTAAAGATGCGTAGGCGCTGAACAGACTGATGGCATGGCTGTCGTCAAAGCCAAGCTGGTGGGTGAGATAAAGGATGAGTAAGGCACGCATGCCGTAAAAGCTGAAGTACTCCCAGATCTGGATCGCAACGATGTAGTAAATCGCGCGCGGCTGTGAGGGTGTTTTCATAGGTTCTCCTTGCAGCGTGAAAAAAGGGAAGTGGCAAGCCACTTCCCTGGTGTGCGTCTATTACTTGTTGTTTTCTTCTTTCAGCACTTTAACGGTGTAACGACCATCCGCCTGACGATAGGCGCCGTGGATATCGGTTTCGAAGCCCGGGTAGTGGGCGCCGATTTCGCACAGCATCTGCAGGAACTCCAGCACCGGGCGGCTTTCTTCGGTGATCATTTCACCCGGCATCACCAGCGGCACTCCCGGAGGATACGGCAGGATCATGTTGGCGTTGACGCGGCCGACCATCTCTTCGAGATAAACCTCTTCAGTCTGACCGTGCAGCTCTTTCTGGAACGCGGCATACGGGGTCATCACCATCGATGGCAGCACTTCAAACGCGCGGAACATCAGGTCCGGCAGGTTGTGATGCTCAATCAGTTTGTGAATGTTCTGCGCCAGGTCCTGAATACGCATGTTTTCATAGAATTCAGGATCTTCACGGTACAGCGACGGCAGCATGTTTTTCACCCGCAGGTTCAGGTCGAACGCGCGTTTGAAGTCGGTCAGCGCACGCAGCAGGCTCAGCGCTTTGGTTTTGTCGATACCGATGCTGAACAGGAACAGCAGGTTGTACGGACCGGTTTTCTCCACCACGATGCCGTGTTCGTCGAGATATTTCGCCACGATGCTCGCCGGAATACCGAAGTCATCCATGGTGCCGTCTTTCTTCATCCCCGGCGTCAGCAGCGTGACTTTGATCGGGTCGAGGTACATGTGCTCGTTATCGATGTTTTTGAAACCGTGCCATGCACTGTCGGAACGCAGCGGCCAGCATTCAGCGCCATCGATATGCTCCGGCTGCCAAACGTCGAAGAACCAGCCGTCAGACTCGCCTTTCAGACGTTTGATCTCTTTACGGAACTTGATGGAACGTTCAATAGAGCCGTCGATCAGACGCTTACCGGCGTTACCCTTCATCATCGCCGCCGCGGTTTCGGTGGACGCCACGATCCCGTAGTGCGGGGAAGTGGTGGTGTGCATCATGTAGGCTTCGTTGAAGGTCTCTTCGTTTACGTCGCCTTTCACGTGGATCATCGACGCCTGGGAGAATGCCGCCAGCAGTTTGTGCGTGGACTGGGTTTCGTAGATCACTTTCCCTTCGACGCGGCCGCCGCTCATCCCGCATTTGCCTTCATAGATCGGCGAGAAGTTGGTGTAAGGGACCCATGCGGAGTCAAAGTGGATGGATTTCACATCCAGGGTTTTCTTGATGAAGTCGGTGTTATACAGCAGACCATCATAGGTTGAGTTGGTGATCACCGCGTGTACCGGCCAGGTCGCGTTCGGCGTCTCTTTCACACGCTTGGCGATAGTTGCGTGCTGGAATTCGCTCTGCGGGATACCGCCGAGGATACCGTAGGCGTTACGGGTCGGACGGAAGTAGATCGGCGTAATGTCGCTCATCATCATCAGGTGAGTCAGCGATTTGTGGCAGTTACGGTCAATCAGCACGGTGCTGCCGGCCGGCGCGGAGTACATGCCGACGATTTTGTTAGCAGTAGAGGTACCGTTGGTCACCATGTAGCTGCGTTCAGCGTTAAAGACGCGAGCGATATACTCTTCCGCTTCTTTGTGCGGGCCGCTGTGGTCCAGCAGAGAACCCAGTTCAGAAACCGAAATGGAGATATCGGATTTCATGGTATTCGGGCCAAAGAAATCATAGAAGATGCTGCCTACCGGGCTTTTCTGGAACGCGGTACCGCCCATGTGGCCTGGGGTGCAGAAGGTGTATTTACCTTCACGGACATATTTGAACAGCGCTTTGGTCAGCGGCGGCAGAATGGTATCGATGTATTCATCAGTGTTCTGTTTGATTTTGTTCGCGATATCTTCCGCAGCGCCCAGCGCATATTCGAAGAAGCGAACCTGCATGCGCAGATCGTTCAGGCTAACGTCCAGAGTCGAGTAGGTGTTAGCGAACGCGTACAGCGGCATGTACTCGTTCATTTTGCTGATTTCTTCGCACAGTTCGAGATTGTATTTATCCCAGTCGAAGATCACGCCGCACAGACGAGAGTTGTTTTCGATAAGTTTTAATAAGTCGTCACGGTCGTTCGGGTAGACAATACGGAAGTCCAGGCGTTCGAGAGCACGATGCAGTTCACGGATGGGTTCTTCTTTGAAGTAAACACCCATGTGATTCATGATTGCAATAACGTTCATAGTCAAATCTCCAGATGTAGAAAGCCCCTCCCGTCGCGTGATGACAGGTGATGGAAGGAGCCTCAGGAAAAAGGGTTACTGATTAGTGCGCGTTAGCGGGGCTGTTGTTATCCGTTGCGTTGTTCTGGCGCTGGTGCATTTTGCGACCGTAGAACATCAGGATAATCAGGCTAACGATAAAGGTGCCGGCCAGTTCGAAGGAGCTTGCGCCCATCAGCGCGATGAAGCAGAACACGCAACCCAGTACCGAACAAATCAGGCTAACGAAGTTACGAATGTTGATGCCTTCGAAACGAATCAGGTCAACACAGGAGTAGAAGTAAGGCAGCATGGTCAGCAGTACCGCGATACCGGTCAGTTCGCCGAACAGGTCAGAAGCTTTACCACCGGCGGAGTTCATCAGGGTGATCAGCACCATCAGCGCGGTCATTTTCACCGCCGCCAGCAGCAGGCCTTTTTTCGGGATACCGTTGCTATCGACTTCGCCATACACTTTCGGGAAGTTACCGTCGTTGGCGGCACGTACACCGGCCTGGCCAACCAGCATCATCCACGAGCCCAGAGAAGTCAGGCAAGCGAAGGCAGTGAAAGCGGAAACCATCGGAGCAGCCCAGCCGCCGAGAATGGTAGAGGCGCTAATCGCGAACGGCGCACCGGACGCGGCCATCTGAGAAGCAGGATACATACCGGCGATAACCTGAGTCGCGGCGATATAGACGATACCGGCCATCGCAGTACCCAGCATGGTAGCCAGCGGGACGGTACGTTTCGGGTTTTTTACCATCCCGGTACTCACGGCGGCGGATTCGACGCCAACGAAGGCCCACAGGCAGAGCAGGATACTTTTAATGACCGCGTGGCTATCGGTGGTGCTGGAGGTGTTCCAGTTCGCCTGATAGGTGGCGACATCAAACCAGTGCCAGCCGACAACCGCGGTCATGACCACTGGAATAAGCACCAGTACCAGACCAATAGTGGTCAGACGGCTGACCCAGGTCCCGCCGAGCATATTAACGAAAGTAAAGATCCACACGATGGCAATACAGGCAATACCTGCTGGCACCGGGTTATTTAAAATTGGGAAGAACGTAGAGAGATAAGAAACTGCGGTAATCCCGATGGCCAGGTTACCAATCCAGTTTGCATGATAATAAAGCACACCGGTCTGGAAACCGAATGCGGGAGATATTTCCCCGGCGTAGGCAATTGGACCACCCTGTTGCGGGTTCTTAGTGGCCAGTCGGGCATAAACATAAGCCAGAGACATCGCACCAATAATTGAAATTACCCAGCCCCAAATGGCAATACCACCGATGCTGGCCAGGTTCGCAGGTAATAATGCAATACCGCTCCCCATCATATTACCGGCGACGACACCGGTACAGGCAAATAGCCCGATCTTCTTGGCAGAACTCATGGTTGTTTTTCTCCTAAGTTTATTTGGGAGGTACAGATCATGATACAGAACCATTAATTGACCCGACCAACTGCCAACAAGATTACTGATTTGTACGAGATAAGTCCTAAAGATAAAGTGAAATAACAACAAACATCAGACAAATGATATTTTGACCTTTTTCGCTTAACATATAAACATGACAACAGGGTGTCAGAAAAAGATAAACATCGTTTAGTTACATGGAGTTAGAGTGGGAGGTGAGTGTTACTGAAGTGTTATTCAAAGCCTCCTGAATGCTAAATACAAATAACAACCAGAGGCTTCATGAGAAACATAAATTTAACCTCATCATGCCCAAAACCTTGCGCATGATGAGGGTTTACTTATTCTGAAGAGAGGAAATTGTCGAGATACGGTACCACCCGATTAACTGATGTCTGGAAAACACCGTTTTCAATCCAGTACAGGGTATCCCCGCCGGGCCGTAAATTAAACGCGGTGATGTAAGAATCGGCAGCCAGTCGGTTCTCTCCTTTCATCTCATAGACTTTGCCTAACAGCACATAATTCAGCCACGACATCTCTAAATCAATCGCACTGTTAATCGCGGTATTCGCTTCGTCGACTTTACCCTTACCCAACGAATCTACCGCTTTTATTTGATAATAAATCGCCATGTCTTTAATACCCGGCATCTCCCCTACCCGCTCAACCTCACTGTAGAGGGCAGCTAGCTGTTTATCGTCCAGCGGCTGCTGCGAATGGCGTAATACATCCACCAGCGTTTTTTCGGCATAGGCGTAAATAAAATCCGGCGCCCGCTTAATCACATCATCCAGCAGGCTACTGGCTTTACTTAATGAATCAACATCGCCCTTCATTAACAGCTGATGCGACTGGTAGAAATAGGTTAACGCCACGCTCTGCGAGGGCTGATATTGCCTGAGCATCGCCTGCATCCGCGCCGGCCACGGTTGCGTCAGGGCATCCGACAGGCTGTTCATCAGATCGTTCTGAATGGTCAGCTGGTTGTCGTTGGTCACAAAGTAGCGTTTATCCAGCATCGTCGAGCTGTCGGCGTTATCCACCAGCTGGACCGACATAAAGCACTGCTGCGCCCGATAGTGGCGCTGATTGACGAACTCAATGGTCAGCGTTTTCCCGGAGCTGCTCGGCTCATTGATGTTGTAGTCCGTTTTGTCATGCACCATAAAGGTCGAGAAGGTGTTCAGCGAGGTGGTGATCAGGCTGGCCAGGCCGACCGCGTAGGAGTGCTGCGACGACCAGTTGGCGCAGGAGTTACCATTGACCAGGTGGATATCGATATCGCGCGGATTGAGCAGCAGGCGCGCCTTGTTGACCGGCGGCCGCGACTCCATGCTCGACAGCGCCACCAGCGCCACACAGGTGCCCAGCGCCAACAGGAACAGCCCCCACACCAGGGCGGTGGTGAGGCGTTTGCGGGCCGATGGCGCGCTGGCGACAGCGGGAGCCGCCGCTGGCGCTGTCACCGGCGCGGTAAGATCGGCGGAGGAGTCGGGGGCTTCTGGTGGCCCACCGGCAGCCGGTGGCACGGGAATAGCGGTCGACGACGAAGGCGTCAGCGCCTCCATCTGCGGGGCGAGTTCCTCCCCCTCCTCGGTGCACCAGATCACCGGCACCGTGAGCTTATACCCCCGTTTGGGTACCGTCGCGATGTACTCAAGGCTAACGTCGTCGCCGTCTTTGAGCGACTTGCGCAGTTCGGAAATACTCTGCGTGACGACGTGGCTGGTCACAACGTTCCGGGTCCAGACGTTTTCGATAAGCTCGTCCCGGCTAAGCACTTCCCCCGGATGGCGGGCAAAAAAGACCAGAAGATCGATTAAACGCGGTTCAAGGGTAAGCTGGCGCCCCTTCCTGCTGATTTGGTTTACAGAGGGGGTTACCAGCCATTCACCGACGCGAACAACAGGTTGTAGCATACAAGAAAGCCCCAGACAAAAAGGGAAAGGCGCGATGATAACACATTTGTCCTACCTATTTTTGCCAGGGGTCACTCCCTCAGGCATTAGGTCAGAATTGGCTTTTTATCAACAATAAAAAGCAATAATTCATTAACATCGTGATCATGAAATTTATATATAGCGATAAAAATGCATTTCCGCTGCCGCAATTGCCTAAGGCAATTCCGATGGCAGAAAAAAAATGAGCCCGGAGGCTTAACGCGCTCCAGGCTCAATGCGTCGCGCGCCGCTACGGCACGCTTTTAAAAAGGTTATTTATACACTTCCGCTGTGGCTTCGAAGTTTGGACCATGCTCGCGCGCGGCGGTAATCACGTAATATTTTCCGCCTTTCTCATCGGCCAGCTTAGAGAGCTGATCGTGCAGATCGGAAGGTGAAGAGAACTCGCCACCGGACGGCCCTACCGAGATCGGTCCAACCTTGGTCAGTTTGAAGTGTTTCACTTCTTCTTTGGTGATCAACTGTGCGGCGGACGCGCCAAATGCAACGGCGGAAAGGGCTAACGCGACTATCACTTTTTTCATCCTGCAATCTCCTTGGAATTAGCCTTCAGTCAGGCTCTTTCAGTATAGACGGCGATTTACTGAGCGTGCTACCGATGCGCTTATTTTTCGGCCGAAGCGTTCAGTAACGCGGCGGTACCCCTTCCGGGCGAGTCTTAAAACGCCGGTGCAGCCACATATATTGCTCGGGCGCCATCAGGATGCACTGTTCGATAATCTGATTCATCCAGGCCGCCGTGACCTCGGCGCTCGCCAGCGGCGGCGTGCGCTCTGGCGTCAGAGAGATCAATTCATACCCCATGCCGTTGGGCTTGCGCCGCGGAACAAACGGCACAATCGTCGCCCCGGACATTTTCGCCAGCATCCAGGTGCCGGTGGTGGTCGCCGCCTGCTCGACGGCAAACAGCGGGGCAAAAACGCTGCTGGCCGGGCCGTAATCGTGATCTGGCGCGTACCAGAGGATCTCCCCCTCTTTCAGCGCCCTGACCATCCCTTTCAGATTTTTTCGATCCAGCATGGTCTTGTTCGAACGCAAGCGTCCCCAGGTCTGCAGCCAGTCAATCAGCGGGTTATCATTGGGCCGGTAGACGCCAATGCCCGGGGTAAACATGCCATACATTCGCGCCCCCATTTCGAGGGTCAGAAAATGAATACCGATCAGTAAGATGCCCTGCTTTTGTTCCAGAAGCTCCACCACCTCGTTAACGCCGCTGGTCTCGGTCCAGCGCGCCACCCGGTGCGTCGGCCAGAACCAGGCCATGCCGGTCTCCATCAGCCCCATGCCCAGCGATTCAAAGTTTTTCACCAGCAGCGCCTCGCGGTCGGCGGCGCTCATCTCGGGAAAGCAGAGTTCAAGATTACGTCTGGCAATCCGCGCGCGGCTTTTCATCACCCGCATTGCCAGCCGCCCAAGCGCCGTTCCCAGACGGTAGATCACCGGATACGGTAATTGCACCAGCAGCCACAAAAAGCCAATTCCCAGCCACAACAGCCAGTAACGCGGGTGCAAAAGCGCGCGGGAAAATTTGGGTAAATTTGACATAGTAATCCTGTTAATTCACTCAATAATAGCTGAGCAAAAACCGCGAAATAAAGTAGCGGATCCTGCATGTTATATTTTTCCAATTCGTGCGGTAATACTCAGACACAAAGGGCGTTATTATACGTCGCTTCTTGAGTAATTTCAGCCCTTGCGATGACGGCTACTCTATTATTAGGCAGATCGCGTAAAATTTCCTGTTTAATGCATAAATAAATAAACCTAACCTCTACGGCGCGGCCGATTGTCGATAAAATCGCCAGTACATTTGCCTCAGCCTCTCGACCAGTGCCTCGTTTACTCACGCTCTATTATGGCGATAGCAAACGCAAACAGGCCGTTCAGCCCGGTCTGATATGGCCAGCATGCGGTTATTTGTGACTGGGGCAAAGGTTAAGCATCGACATTGCGGATCCTTTTCCCAGATATGCTACGTTTACAGCGCTCATTCGACGCAAGTGCCTTTGCCGACGTCGCCGCTTTCAGAAGCCATAGTGAGAAGGAACTATGACAATGAATTATCAATTAGTGAAGCAAGTCAGAGAAAATAGCCCATTAAGAAAAAGCTTCATTGACCTTGCCGTTAAGACTTTTGATCTGTCTTTTGAAGAGTGGTATCAGCAAGGTTACTGGACCGACGCCTATATCCCCTACGCCTTTGTCGAACGCAATAAAGTTATCGCTAACGCTTCGGCCAATATCATCGACCTGCGCTGGCAGGGCGAGCCCCGGCGTTATATTCAGATTGGCACCGTGATGACCGAACCGGACCACCGTAATAAGGGATTAGCCGGCCAGCTTATCCATCACATCCTGCAGGACTGGCAGCAGGAGGCGGACGCCTTCTTTTTATTCGCCAATCCCACCACGGTGGATTTTTACCCCAAATTTGGCTTCACCCGCAGCGAAGAGCATCAATATATTATGCCGGTTTCCCCGCGAGCCGGTGATTTTCGTAAACTGGATATGGACAGCGCTGACGATGTCGCCCTGCTCCGCCATTACTATGAAAAATCCAACCCGTTCTCACCGCTGCGGGTGGAGCATAACTTTGGCCTGCTGATGTTTTACTGCTCAGCCTTTATGAAGCATTTTGTTTATTACTCGGCAAAAAATGAGGCAGTGGTCATCGCCATGCAAAACGGTCCGGTGCTGATCTGCTTTGACCTCTTCTGCGAGGAGGGTAAGAGCCTGTCGACGCTGGTCAACGAACTGGCCGATGACCATGTTTACCAGGCCATCCTCGGTTTTACCCCTAATGAAGACCGGCTCGGCGAGTATGAGAAAATAGAGGGAGAAGATATCCTCTTCGTCTATGACCAGAAGGAAAACCTGTTTAAAGACAGGAAGTTGATGTTTCCTTTACTGGCGCATGCCTGACGACGCCACGCCGTCAGGCCGATCAGTTATAAGTCACCACGAAGGTCGCGCTGGCGTTCGCCTCGCCCGCAGTCACTGCGGGCTGCGTCTGGATATAGCGGGCCTGATAGGATAAACGATAGTTCGTCTGACTGCCTTTATTCCCGGACCAGACCTGGCTCACCTGGTTTAGCGGCACCAGCGCGCCGCCGGCGCTGAGGATTTGCACGCCAAGTCCGGATGCGCCTTCAGGTTGGTCATCGATTTTAATCACCTCGTTGGCGGCGACAGCGCTGTCCACCGTCGCGTTAAACTGCATAAACACGCTGCCGACATTTTCACAGTTCGTCAGGTTGATGTTAAAAGGAACCGGGGCGGTGGTGCTGTTGAGCCCGGTAAACGCGGTTTTGTTATGCCGCCCGAGGAAGACGTTAATGTTTTTACTGTCGTCAGTAATCTTGCAGGTGGGTGATTTGACCTGAATACAGAGCCCACTGACGCTAAAGCGCATCGCCTGTACTCCGCCAAGATAAATATCGCCAAGGTAATCGTTAAGGCAATACTCGCCCGGCGGCGGTAGACCGCCGTTATCGGCAATCCGCCAGAAATAGATGGTCGGTTTTTTATTTTCCGCCTGAAATGCGCGCTGGCCGGAAAATACCGGCGCTGAGGGCCAGGCCGTGAACAGGGGATCGAAATTAATGCCATCCTGTTCCCCCATCTGGAAGCTGTAACCAATGCCCGGCAGGCGGTCGATGCTGTAGATATCCCCGGGCTTGCCGTCTCCCGCCGGGCCGACCCGTGAGCCGCCGATGCTCTGAAACCCGCCGGGCTCGCTGCCGCTGCAGGCGATCTCCCAGCGTTCGTTATTAGTGATAATCATCCCTCCGTAGCTGTATAGCAGGGAGCCGATGGGGCGATTGCTGACGTCAAGGTTGATACTGGCCTGGCTGACGTTCACTGAATACTCGATAGTTTTGCCACTGACCATCTGGCACGCTGCCGACAGCGAGGCGCAGTATCCGCCGGCCAGCAGAAGCGGTACCCCTGATGCGATGATTTTTTTCATATTACTTCTCCTTTATTCCCGGCCGGCAGACCTGATGCGGCGTACCGCGGCTAACCTGTTGCGCCGCGTCGCCGCGGATGGCATAGGCCAACCGGCAGCGTTGCCCGCTGCGTTCGCCCCATACTACCGAGACGCTGCCGTCGGCCTGCGGCACCCGGGCATACAGCAGCCCGCCCTGACCGACGGCGCCAACCGCCCGACCGCTGTCGTCAAACACCTCCGCGCCCAGCGGGGGCGCCGCGCCATCCGGCAGCGTGACATGGGCAAACCAGGGATAGCCGGTACGCGTGACAAATTTGACCTTCACCGCCGCGCCCGAATCGGGCACCACCGTCGTGCTGCTGGAGACAATCTCCACATGGTCGTTCAGACCCTGCGGATCGAGATCCAGCCAGTTATCGGTAAAGGGATCGAGGTAAGGGATGATCGTAAAACCCTGGCGGTTTATCGGCTGTCCGAGGCGGTTTGCCACCCGAGCGCCCGCCGCGCCGGGCGCTTCCACAATGGCGAAGGTTTCCCCCAGTTCGGGGGTGGCGGTCATTCCGCCCTGATGCGCCACCAGGACGCCCGATGCCCCCAGCGAGTACTGCTGCTGGTGGCGACCGGCGCTGGCGCTGGCATTCAGGTACGCATAATCCGTACGCAGGCTACCGTTGCCCCCAACGCTGGCCTCGTGCGGGTTCTCCCGCGGCATGTCGTAGCTGGCGGTCAGGCCATAGCTAAAGGCATTTTTCTCGCCAGCGCTGCCGGTATAGCTGGACTGCAGCTGGCTGCCGTAGTTCTTATCATGGTTAAAGCGGGTAGTCAGGCTGCCCGCCTGCCCGAACGGCAGCGAAAAGGAGACGCCCACCACCTGATTATTGCGGTGATGAATATCCTGACTCTGCTGGGCGTACAGGTAGTAATTGAGCTGGCCATAGCGGTTGGCGTACCCCAGCTGATAGGAGCGCCAGCGGTGGTGGCGGACATCCTCACTCCAGATTCCGTTAAACGACAGGCTGCCGCTGCCGGCCTGCTGAGACAACGTCGCGCTGTAGCGGGTCATCTCCCGCCAGTCGTTAGGGTAACGGTCGTGCTCCCGGACGGCGTCGCGAATGGAACGATAGTTGCCGTCGTTGCTGTGGCTCATCGAGACCAGCATCCGCGTATCGGACGCGAAGGATTTTGATGCGGATACCCGCCAGCGATACCCCTCCTGCCAGCCGCGTTCCCTACCCTTCGCCGCAGAACGGGAAAGATCGACCGCCAGCGCCCCCCAGTAGGTATTGAAGGCGCTGCCGACCAGCGTCGAGTAATAATCCGTCGTCGCGTTGGCGCCGGAATAGCCGCTGACATAGTCATTGAAGCCGTACTGCACCGTGGCTTCGCCAAATCCCGGCCGCCCGGCGATCCCGTCCTCATCCAGATAGCCCAGCGACAGGTCATAGTAGACCGCGCCTGCCCGCACCAGGCCAGGCAGCGCGGCGTACGGCACAGTAAAGGTCTCCTGACTGCCGTCCGCCTCATGGATCGTTACCTGTAAATCGCCGCCGGCGTTGGTGGGATAGAGATCGTTAAAGGTGAATTTGCCCGGCGGAACCGTGGCCTCGTACAACAGGGCGCCGTTCTGGGTGACCGTCACGCGGGCATTGGTGCGCGCCACGCCGCTAACCGACGGCGCAAAGCCGCGGCGGGAGCCCGGCAGCATGCGCACATCGGTAGCCAGCCTGCCGCCGATAAAACTGACGCTGTCAAAGAAGGTTCCGTCGGTCCATCCCTGACCCAGCCGTAACGTGGACGCCCAGTTCACGACACTTCTCTCAGCCCAGGTGGCAATGCTATCCCAGTGTGTATTCCCCTCCTGCGCCTGGTAGCTGGACTGGTGATGTAAACGCCAGCCAAAGGCGCGCAGGCTGGCATCCAGCCCGAGGTAATGATGGCTGCTGCTATCCCCGTCGACGATGCTCTGATAGCTGTTGGCCTGATAGCGCAGCACCGCGGCGGGCACGCCGCTATCCACCTTCTTCAGGTTCACCGCCCCCCGATAATGGGGTTGCAGTAGCGCCTGGGGCATATTCACCCGCAGGACGTTTTCCCCGCTGTCATACTCCCAGCCGATCGCCTTATTGATCTGCGAAAAGCGCAGGCAGGTGGCCGCCGCCGGCCACTGGGCGTCCTTCAGCTGCAGGGCGTCGAACAGCGAGGGCGAGATGCAGGGCTCAAGCTGGCCATCGTGTTCCTGGATAACAAACGTTTCTTCCGCCAGGTCCCGGCCATTCACCGAGAGCGTGCTGCGATACTGTCCGGCGTGCAGCGGATTACCGTATTGATATTTCTGGAGATCAACCTGCGCGGCGCCGTGCAAATGGGCGCGGTTAAAACTAAACGCCTCTGCCGCCCATGCCTCCTGCCAGGGAAGGAGCAGCATCAACCCAAACTTGATCTCCCTGAGTTTCATAATAATGTCCTTACTGAGGATAATTATGATTCACTACCGCGCCGTAATCATTGATGGTGGTGAAGCTGAATTTCTCCGGCAGCGTACGCAGCGCGACCCCTTTAAGCGCGATCTCCAGCGAGGAAAAAGGGGCGACCATGCCAGCGGACTGTTTTTGTCCGTTAAGGGTGATGCTGTCGATGGTGATATAGCGCGATGAGGCATTGCTCACCCGCAGCCCATTGCCCGTGGGAGTCAGCGCCCAGCGCAGGGCATTCTCCGGCGCCATTTTTTCCGCCGCCACGCCTGCCGGACGGTAAAACAGCTTGATACGCGACCGTATCGCGAGCTGGAGGTAATTGATTGCCGTGCCGTTTTTCGGCTCAGGCGGGATGTCCAGCAGATTAAACCAGAACAGCGACTCCCGATCCTGCGGCAGACGGCTGCCGTTGAACACCAGGCGCCAGCTTTGGCCCTTTCCCGGCTCGATACGCACAATCGGCGGCAGCACAATAAACGGCGCCGAATCTTTTTCCGGTTGATTTTGCACGCGGCCATCGTCGACCCAGACCTGCGTCAGAGAGGGGGTCTCCCCCATATTGGTGGCCCGGACGGCGATCTCTTTTTTGTCGCCGGAAAAAATAATCCGTGTGCCGTCAATAACCATGCTGGCGTCCGCCGAGGGTAAAATGCAGGACAGCAGCCATGCCAGAACCATACGCCGCATATTCACCTCCTCCTTGCCGGGTGGATAAACGGCCCCTGAGCGGGGCCGTGGACAGGGTTTACGGATAGACCACCGTAAAGTTGACGTAGGTAGCGACTTTTCCAGCCGAAGCGGCGTCGGTCGCATAGTAGCGGGCATAGAAAGGTAGCGAGGCGGAACCATCCTGCTCAGCCACCGCCACCGGGATCACGTCCGGGCGAGCAATGGTGCCGTCCGCAGCGACCGCCGGGCTCTCCGCGAGGTTAATCGGCGTAAACCGGGTGTTCAGCAGTTCCACATCGACGTTTTCTGCTTCCGTGCCGTCAGACAGGGTATTTTTTAGTCGGCCCTCCGTGGAAACGTATTGATCTTTCTCGAAGTACACCGAGACATCAGCCCCTGGGGTGCAGCTCGTCAGATCGATGGTGAAGGGAACCACGCCCGCCGTCTCACCCGCGCTGCTAAGCGCTGAACGCTGGACCGTCGGCAGGGTCACCGTCTTGTCTTTATTCACTACCGTACAAGTATTTTCGATGACTTCACCATTAAAGGTGACTTTGCCATCAGCAGCCTGCGCCGCTACCGGAGAAAGCATCATCATCACCACGAAAGATGCCATTCCATTGCTGTATTTTTTCATATTCACTCCTCATCACCACGCTTATGGAGAATCGTTCAGGAAATACCCTGGCGTACTTTATACGTACAATTTATTAATGCTCAGTCCATTGGATTAGCCTGTTATCTTTTAATCCCTTCCCTGCACTGACATCCTACTCACTTCATCGTTTATTATTCAAATTCGCCACCAGGACCATTTCTACTTTTTATAGAAAAGTCTTAACGCCACTCTGAAAAAGAAATAAAATAAACGCACAGCAAAAACATAACTCATTGTAAATAAATAATAATTTTTATTTTTTGTTTTCCATACAACATTCGTAAAATGCGATCTAAATATCTCACCCTCATTATTAACCACCTCCTCCCACGTTCTCCCCCCTCGATTGAAAGCGCAGGGAGTATGTTATTTCAGGTGGGTATTCTCTACAGTAAATTGTCGAATCAGGCAGGACAGCATGCACAGCGTATTTATGCCAGGAGGTCATTATGTTGATCTGCATTGCGGATTCAGAATATTTTAATATTGCGCTGAAGGCGTATATTAATGAACCAAACAGCAAGCCTCTGGATATTAAAGAAATGCTCTGTTACCCGTTTAGCGGACAGAGTGAGATGTTCTATACTTTTTTTGCGACCGATGCCGGAGCCCGGTTAAGCACCATCCTTATTGATTACAGCAGCGTCAGCATCGAAGTACTGCAGGTCGCGCTCAGTTTAAAATCGTTTAATCCCCTGATCCGGATCTTTATTTTTGCCAAATCAGGCTACCCGTTGAGCGATCTCGAAAGCAGCCTCGCCATTGTGCTCGGCGCAGAGTTCATCACCAGTTTTGCCGGGCTCAGTACGGCGCTTGCCCGCGCTCCGCGCTGGACGTCGCCCCCCGCCGACAAGCTCTATATCGCCATACCTGACAGCTATAACCTGACCCGTAAGGAAACTTTTTTAATCAGCCTGTTGATGGGGGGAATGCCGTTGTGTCACGTGGCCAGCACCATGCAGCTCACGATCAAACGGGTCTACTACTACCGTTCACGCGTCCTTAGCAAGCTGGCGGTGAAAAATAACGTGGAACTGATGAACAAAGTTCAGGGGATGGTGTTACGCCACTACCGACAGGAGACAGGCCATGAAATCGTATCTCTACGCTAAAAATCGCCTTATGTTGATTATCCTGAGCTGGCTAAGCGCAGACGAGGCGTTGCCATCTCGTCACGATTTCCAGCAGACTGAAGCCATCCTCAGCACCCTGCATATACCGTATGTGCTGAAGCCTGACCTTGATCAACTGAGAGCTACGCTACAGCCATTACTCGCCACGCCCGGGCCGCAGGCCTGTGAGGTAGGCGCTTTTCTCAGCGCCCTGTTGGCGCTGTATACCCGGTTAACCGAATATACCGCCGTCGAGCACTATCTGCTCTCCCGGCATCTCTAAGTAGCACCCCGCCTGGGCAGGAAGACGCCGCGCGCCTCCTGCCCGTACGCATTACCTTGGGCCAGCAGACTGCTCGCCGCGTCGGGAGACGTAATCCCGATAGCCCTCGCCAACGTAAATCTGCCGTGGCCGGTAGATGGTCAGCGGCGCCTGGTGCATCTCGTTCCAGTGCGCCACCCAACCGACCGTCCGACCGACCGCGGTGACCACCGCAAACATCGACGAAGGCAGATTCATCGCCTTGAGGATCACCGCGGTATAGAAATCCACGCTTGGCGACAGGCCATTGTCCACAAAATAGGGGTCGGTCAGCGCCACGTCCTCAAGGGCCATCGCCACCTGCAGCAAACGGTCGGACATGCCTACCTCCGCCAGTACCCGATGGCTGGTTTCACGCAGGATCCCGGCGCGCGGATCGCGGTGACGGTAGCGCGAGTTGCCAAAACCCAGCCGGCGAAATGCCTGCGGATCGCGCTTCGCCTGGCGCAGAAACGCCGGAACCTGATCGACGCTTTCAATCTCCTCCAGCATTCGCATGCTCGATTCATTGGCGCCACCATGCATTGGCCCCCACAGCGATGCCAGCCCGGCGGCGATGCAGGCGAATAAGTTTGCCCCGGAAGAGCCCGCCGCACGCACCGTGGTGGTCGAGGCGCACTGCCCGTGATCGGCATGGAGCACCAGGATCTGGTTCATCGCCTGCTCGATAACCGGATTGAGGACGTACTTCTCGGCCGGGATAGCAAACAGCATCTGCAGGAAATTTCCGGCATAGGAGAGATCGTTGCGCGGATACGCGGCGGGTTGTTCAATGGTGTACTTGTAGCTCATGGCGGCGATGGTGGGCATTTTCGACAATAACCGGGTGGCGGCCAACGCCCGGTGCTGCGGATTTTCCACATCCAGGACATCATGATAAAACGCCGCCAGCGCCCCCACCAGAGCGCACATCAGCGCCATCGGGTGCGAATCGCGACGAAAGCCGCTGCACATGCGGGCTATCTGCTCGTGGACCAGAGTATGGCGGGTGATGGTCTCGCGAAAGGTTTGATAGCTGGCCTCATCCGGCGCGTCACCGTTCAGCATGATGTAGGCCACTTCGAGAAAATCGCACTGGCGAGCCAGCTGATCGACGGGATAGCCGCGGTGCAGCAGCACGCTGTTTTCCGTATCGATCCACGAGATCGCCGACTGGCATCCGGCGGTATTGGCGAAGCCGGGGTCATAGCTGCAGAATCCGGACTGATTTAGCCCGCGCATGTCGACTCCCACCGGCCCCCGCGTTCCCGGCACCTGCGGCAGGGCGATGGGCGGTTGTTGCCCGGCAAAAGAAAGCGTTAACGGTGTAGTGCTCATCCTGTTAGTCCCCCAGCAAGCTTATCAGCGACCTGAAGTCATTCTTCAGGCGGAAAGACCAACATAACCAATGTGATGCCGCTTATTCATTGATGTCATCACTATAACCCTGACAAAGAGGATATTTTACTGGCCTTCACGGGGAAACAGGCCGTCTTTCCCCAGCCCACCGCCGGATAGCGGCACAAATCGCCAAGGATAAAGGCGATCATCGCTGTCAAAATTTACGCTGAGTAAAGAAAGGATGAAGAAGAGCTACCATGAATTTTGTGCTGTCGATGACCCTCATCTGCATTACCATCGCCTGGCTGATGATGAGCCTGCTGCCGGTGTAGATGCACCGCTAACCGCCACGCCAGTGGTCTGGATAACCCCTCCTTCAATTGATTTCCGCCGAGGTCTTCGCCTCTGAGGTTTCACAAGAGCCATATAAGAAGTACTGGTTGCATATCAGGCTGTTGCGTTTTCCCGCCGAGGGGTAGGCTAAAAGCCCACTGTTAAGGAGGTGATATGTCTGGACTGATCAATCCACATGCGGCCCCGGAAGAAGCAGCCTATGCGCTGCTGATTGAGCTCGTTCGCGCCCAGCGCGTGCCGCAATATGAAGGCGAAATTTCCGGCCTGCTGGCGATGTACGACGAAGCTGTTAAACACTTTAAAGAGAAAGAGACCGAGCGTTAGGCGTGGACATCGTGGTGTGAGGAAAACGTGACGCCTGCGGGAGACGCGCAGGCGTTGGCTGGATAGCGGCTTGCGTCATCAGCTGCCGCGGTAGGTAGAGTATCCGTACTGACTGAGCAGCAGCGGGATATGCAGTTTTTGATTTTGCTTTGTAACATTGAAAATAACCGGAACCACCGGGAAGAACGTATTCATGTTTTGGCTTTTAAAATAGTCACCGGTTTTAAACGTCACTTTATAAACCCCCGGCTCCATATTCTCCGCCTGCGGATAGAGCGATTTAATCCGCCCATCGGCATCCGTTTTACCGGTGGCGATATGCTGCCAACTCTCCCCCTGCTGTTTATCCAGCTCAATCTGCACCCCCGGTGAAGGGAGCCCGGTTTGCTGATTAAGAATGTGTACGCTGAGCGTCCCCTCTGGCGCCGCCAGCGCGCTGAAGCTGAGCAGAGAAATTACGGAGGCGATAACTAATTTCATAATCGTGACCTTATTGGGCAAGTGAAAGTGCCCTAACTATAGTCAGCGCGGCGGGGAAAAAAATTAAACTTTTTGTTATCAGATTGCGGTTATTTGGTCTGTCCCCTTCCCGTAGGCCGACGAGCTGGCCTCATCATAAAGAGAGGATATGTCTGCTGAGAAGGCTATCCGCAAGCAAAAGATTTGCGGCCAGAGCCTGGCACTCTCGCACGCCTCACAGCGCATGGTCGTGTTTCTGACTACGTTGCCTACTTATTTTCATGCAGCATGATTAGCGTGTTACGCTCAAGCTCACCTCTCTTCCTGAAACTGATAAGAATGGTGAGCGGCTTGACGCCTGATATATTCCGGCTTTTAAAAGACATCCTTGTTTTTAGGGTATCGTGCTTCTGCAGTATCGGATTGCTTTATTCCAGCCATCGATCAAGATGTTATCTCTGTTATCAAAACGAACCCGTAAGCCTGTACCGTTTAAACTTTCCGTGACCATAATCGAAATGGCTGAGTTCATATTTTGTTTCGTTAAGAAAAGCTTACCCTCATCAGTTAACTGGCTATCATCAAGAATAAAACCGTTAATTTTCGCACCGGTTTTAAGGCATCGAACGGTTGTCTGCGGGTTTGAAACAAAACTGACATTCATCGTTTGCGAGTTTCCAATATTCGTCATAAACACAGAGCAACCAGCGATAAGTGTTCCTGAAAAAAAGAGGCAAATTACCTTTAAAAAATAAGATGGTTTTTTCATAAAACACCCTAAATTTGAGATATTCCATTTTTACCATGCCAGCCTTAAAGCGTAGCTGGCATTAGGTATTTATGTTATTAACTATTAAAATTAGCGCGGGGATACTGTCGTTTGCCCACCTACGGATGAAATGGCAACTCGTTGCCCTACCGAGAATCGCGTTGGCCCCTGACGTTGTACGACCATGAACGTTCTTCCATCATCTAAGCGTATTTCAAGCTCGACCCCTTGAACAAGATTCATTCTTGCCTGAACCGCCTGACCAGCTAAACCTCCCGCAACAGCGCCAGTCGCCGTCGCCAGTCTTTGGCCTGAACCGCCACCGACGGCACTTCCCGCTACACCACCAATGACACCTCCGGCGACAGCGCCAAGCGCATTACTGTTATCACCCGCCTGAATTTGCACCGCTCTGACTGACACCAGCTGGCCATAAAAAACTTGTTGTACGCGTCCAGCCGTGGCTGAGGAATGGACATCACCTGAAAGATGACTGGTATTGGTACATCCAGCAATAACTAATGTAAAAGCAATTAAGCACATTTTTTTAAGCATGTTAACCTCTCCATTTGCTGCATATTAACGTCATCATTTCATAAATAATCAGCTGGACAATAATGATAAAAGTTTACTGGTATAATATGTATTATAGGCTTTAATCATTACGTCATCCTGAAAAAATTTGAAGATGAAGGGCAAGGGCTCACCAACCCCATTTGACGCCAGCAATAATCTACTAAGCTCTGATAATTGGGCATATCATGCAACGTCTCCCCCACCGCTGCCGGGTCCCAGGTCACAACCAACTATTTCAATGACCTCAATCCCGTCGTTTCATAACCGCGTATTTGTTTTGATATTTCTGTCGCAGGCCAGATCAATGGGCGGTGATAATGATCATGTTATTCCGGCTATTGTAGCCGGGATCAATCACCACGCTATCGCCTGTACTTCCCGTCGTGGAAGCACCCTGGCTCTGAGTGGGGTCCGCTTCACACAGGTCGTGCGGTAACTGGCTGGCAGAAGCGGGATTCAGCACTGACACACCGGTGATGGTCAGCGTGGAACAGGAACAGCTGTGATCGAGCCGGTCAGGTGCTGACGGCTAAAAAGAAGATCCAGGTGCGATTGCCGGGATGCTTACATCGCAAGCATGCCGCCTGCGCATCTTCACTACCGCCAAGTAAATTATTCTCAACAACAACTCACTCGGGTAGCGTTATTTGCGTCTGTTTTTCCTATAGTGCTGGTAGTACACAAACCAGCAACCTATAGCTCCAATAACGCCACCAACAACGCTGCCTTTCAAAATTTTCACATAATCGATGGATAATAAATCCACAGTCAATCCGCTAGTACTAAAATAAAATAATTTTATTAAAATTTGAGTGGCAACCGTTGCAATAAATATTCCAATAGGTAAAGCAATCACTAAGTAGAGCAGGCTCAAAAGCCATTTTGAGAGTGAAAATTTCATTTCTGCCCCTCCGTTGTTTTTCCTGCTTGATCATTGCCATATTCTGTTGTGACTGAACCAGTTATGTTGCCAGCAACGCCGGGCACTGGATTAATCGGCAGCGGTTTGGATATCCCCATTCCAACATCTGTCCAGATCCAATCTTTCCATGGCTTCATTGGATTAAGGACTTTATCAAACGGTAATTCAACCAGTTTACCTGCACCATAACCCAGCCCGGAAGCAGCCCCGCTGATCAATCCACCTTTCAGAGGATCATCACCTTTGAGATAATTTGATGTGGCACCACTACCAGCATTAACTGCCATCGTTCCCCACACTCCGGTTCCTGCTGTGAATGCTCCGGTCCAGTATCCCAGAATAACGTCATTTGGATTTACTTCACCGTTAATCAGAAGGCCCACTCCAGCATTAGCTCCAGCACCTATCAGGCTGGTTGTAGCTGCTGCTCCCGGTAATAATGGCCATGCCATTGCACTACCTATTGCGGCTACTGCCGTTTCGCATGACACCGGCGTTCCACCACTGCACGCTTCCCTGATTTGCTCCTGCTGCTCTTTTGTCCATGACTCAACTGTTCCCGGCTTGTTGGCCTCTATCGCTGCCAGCACATGCGCCAGCGAGTTATTCTCCACCGCGTTCTTCCCGCCCTGCGCGCCCGCCACCGCTGACGCCTTACTGTCGCCGGCCAGACCGCCTGCCATTCCCGCTGAAACAGTGGCCAGCGTACTGACCATCTGCTTCTGTGCTTCCGTCAGTGTGGACAAATCCGTCACATCCGGGTACAGCATGCCCGCTATTGCCTTCGCGGCCAGTTCACCTGCTGCCGCGCCCGCTGCGCCCGCCGCCGTACTGTTGCCCTGCAGCGCCGCCACCGCACCGCCCAGGATGGCGTGCGCCACCACCGCGGCACCGTCACTCAGCCCTGAACCGTGACCGATAAGATTCGCCAGCTCCGGCGCCGATACCCCTGCCAGCGCTCCGGCGATATCACCGCCCGCCAGCCCCTGAAGCGCTGCCGTGGCTGCCTGGATACCCCGCTGGATATCGCTGCCCGTGCCGTATTTCGCCTGTTCATCTTTGTACGTCTGCGTCTCTTTAAGCTGCTCCGCTGACATTGCCGGATGAACCTTGGTTAATCCAAGGAATTACCGTAGGGGCTTAGCAACGTCAACGGGTTGCCGAAAAAATGACGGTTAAAAAGAAGATCCGGAATTCGTCGGGATCTTCTTTTTACTCTTTTCTTATGTATATCAGTAAACCATTTTTATTTTTTATCGGTTGTGGGGGATCAAGACGCTTAACCGTCGTGTCAACAGTAAAATCTTCATCAAAATCAGCAATAATTTCAGTTTCTATTACTGACACTAGCTCTTTATCATCATCATCAATTTGTCCATCAAAATAAAATAGTAAGCTAATGTTCTTACCTGATAATTCAGCAACAACAGCTCTGATATTAGGAGTCACATTTCCAAATAAAGCTCTTTGCACTGAAAGTTTTAAATACACATTTGAATCATATAAAACCATTATATATTCCTTAGTTACTCTGATGGTCTTGCAGGAACAATATGCACACCATTTTTACCATAGTGAACTATGCCGTTTGTTGTCGGTGTGGACACTCCAGTCTGAGGGTCAATATAGTTTCCAATATTTTGACCATAGTTTATTCGTTCCTTAGAACCAGGGGTACCGACAGGGGTATTACCTACCTGCTGACCAGTTCCCAATTTGGGTAAAAATAAATCAGGTGAGACAGTAAGAATACTTTTATTCAAACCTGCTTCCGATGCTATTTTATACTCATTAGTTCCAGGTAAGTGTTTGTTCTGTTGTCCTTTATTAATCGTAAATTTACCAATCCCACCACCGCCTTTCAGCGGATCGCCATCAGCCCCTTCAATACCTATCTTCAGCATCGGGTTGATATCGAAGATCTTATCTTTCTTACTCAGCGAGTTATTCTCCACCGAGTTCTTCCCTGCCTGCGCGCCCGCCACCGCTGATGACGTACTGTCCCCGGCCAGACCGCCTGCCATTCCCGCTGAAATAGTGGCCAGCGTACTCACCGTCTGCTTCTGTGCTTCCGTCAGCGTTGATAAATCCGTCACATCCGGGTACAGCATGCCCGCTA
>NZ_KV792988.1:249347-330255 GCF_001808325.1 Klebsiella sp. HMSC16C06 | reverse complement strand
GTGACCGATAAGATTCGCCAGCTCCGGCGCCGATGCCCCTGCCAGCGCCCCGGCGATATCACCGCCCGCCAGTCCCTGCAGCGCTGCCGTGGCTGCCTGGATACCCCGCTGCAGGTCACTGCCGGTTCCGTATGCAGCCATCGCGGTACGACCCGCCTGGTCCGCAATCTGTTCTGCCGTCGGACTGCTGTTACCCTCTGCCTTCAGCTTCGCTTCCGCCGCCGTCAGGGCTGCAGGGTCTTTTATCGCCTTCTGTTTTGCTATCTCGCCCTGCGTGCGCGCAATATCCGCCACCTGGCTGCCAATCTCCCCTGTCAGCTGCACTTCCTGCAGACGCCGCTGCTCCTTCTCCTTGTCAAATATCGGCCCGATACTGCCGCTGGCATGCTCCGCATCGCGACTCAGGTCAGCCACGTCCTGCTTCTGGCTGGCCTGGTCACGGATGATGATAGTGCCCTCGGATACCGCCGACTGCGTCGTACCTTCCGCATGGCCTTTGCTGCCGCCCCCCGCCAGCAGGGCGCTGGTCATGTTCCCGGCGAACTGAGAGCCAATGCTGCCCCCGGTGCTGATACCGCCGCCCTGATGCTGCGTCTTATAATCCGCCTGGTTGTGGATATCGCTGAAACCCAGCGTGCCGGTATCGAGGCCGTTTTTATCTGCGCTTCCTGTGGCAGCAATCACCCCGCCATTCAGCTGCGTGTGGCTGCCCACAGTGACATCAAAGCCGCCCTGACCGGCAAATATCCCGCTCTGCTCCTGCACCGAAGACCAGTCACTGGTCATTTTGTCGCGACTGGCATTCAGGCTTCCCGACCACGACCCGGCGCCGAAGGTGTAACCCAGGCCACCGCTGAGGCTGCTCTGCGTGCTGTCGTAATGGTCGCTGTCCCGCAGGCTGGTTATCGTCAGGTCACGGCCGACATCAGCGGTCACCTGGTGACCGCTGACCTGTGCGCCGGCCAGCGTGGTATCCCGTCCGCTGCTGATGATGACCTGATGACCGGCATCCACCGTGGTTGCATTCTGCCAGGTGCCGTTGCCGCTCTCATGCCCTTTGCTGCTGCTGGCGTTTGCCGAGATGCTGATACCGGCTCCGCCGGAGCCCACCCCCACGCCGACGCCAATACTGCCGCCGCTGCTTTTGTTGCTGCCGGTAGTCTGCTGTGTGTCCTGTGACGCTGTCAGGTTCACATCCCTGAACGCCTCCAGCGTGACATCCTTACCGGCTTTCACCTGGCCGCCCGCGACCGTGATGTCGCCGCCCGTTGCCGTAACAGTGAGGTTATTTCCGGCATTCAGGGTGCTGCCGCTGGTCGTCACCTGCTCCGAATGTGACCGGGAGGAAGAGGACTGCGAACCCAGCGACGCGCTGATACCAATCGTATTGTTATTGTCCTTATCGCTGCCGCCTCTGGCCCCATCCAGCGCGACGGCCTGGGCGGCCTGGATACCGGAAAGCGCCGCTTTTGTTCCCTGAAGCGCACTCAGGCGGCCATCACTGACCTCTTTCGCCTTCTGCGCGGCGGAAACCGTATTGTTCACCGCACCGCCTGCGCTGCCTGACAGGGCCACCGTCAGCCCGCTGGATTTCTGCTCAAACTTCTCGTCGACTGTCCGGGTGTCGTGCCCGGGGTCAATCACCACGCTGTCGCCGGTGATGCGGATATCCCGGCCCGCAACCACATCTGAACCACCGATATGCGCCTGCTTACCGGCAGAAATCACCACGCTACCGCCCGTACTTCCCGTCGTGGAAGCACTCTGGCTCTGGGTGGTGCCCGCTTCACGCAGCTCGTGCGTGGTTTTACTGCTGCCGATAGAGAATCCGATCCCCCCGGTTCCCGTCAGGCCGGATTTTTTCTCTTCTTTAAATCGCCAGGCGGTATCGGTATTGGTCGCCGCCGTGATCTCGACATTATTACCTGCGTGGAGCTGAACATCACCCTCAGCCACCACCGCCGAGCCCTGCAGCAGAAGATTATTCTCTGCCAACACCTGAACCTGATCTCCGCTTAACAGCGTACCGGCTTCACGGGTGGCGCTCTCCTCTTCGATGGTATGCGTGGTTTTCTTACTCAGGAACCCCTTTTTGGTCTTCGTCTCTTCCTTGTAGTGGTAATCACTTTCCGTCGCCGTGGTCAGGTTCACATCGCGGCCCGCCGCCAGGCCGATATTCCCGCTGGCAGTCACCTGCGCCGCTTCGGCGTTGACGTCGCGTCCAGCAATAATCGTAGTACTGCCGCCGCTGGCAATGTCGGTACCCTGCTGGCGCACGGATTCATCGATAACGGTTTTCTTACCGCTATGACTGCTACTGCCTGCGGTGGTGGCTTCCGCCCGCAGATTCACATCGCGTCCGGCCTGAATACCAACATTCCCTTCCGCTGCGATGCCCGCCGCCTGGCTGGTCACATCCCGCCCGGCCACCAGCGTTACCTTGTCGCCTGCGGTCACCGTGCTACGCTCTGCGCCGCTCTGATGGCTTTCGCTGCCGCCCGTGCGGCTGCTCTGTTCGTTACCCGCCGCGTTCAGGTTCAGGTCATTGGCCGCCACCAACTGCGCGGTGTGACCCGCATTGATGGCACTGGCCGTCACGTTCAGATCGTTGCCCGCCCGCATTATCGCGTTACCGCCCGCCGTAATGCTGCTGCTCTGATACGTTGTGGATGAGGAACGACTGTGTTTCTGGCCCCAGAAGCCAGACTGGCTGCGACTCTCGGTGAACTGACTGGCGGCAATATTGATGTTGCTCCCGGCGTCCATCGCCAGATCGCCGCCGGCGCTCACCGTCGCTCCGGTTATATTGATCGTGTTCGCCGCGGCCATATACAGGCCGTCGCTGGCAGTAATGGCAGCCGTTTGCTCGCTATCGGTACCGCTGAACTGGATATTGCCCCAGCGGCTTTCATCGCCAACACGCCATTGCTCAGTGCGGGTGACGTTATTGATGCTACCGCCGGTGCTTACCAGCTGCAGCGTTTTCGCCGATATCGTCGAACCAATGTTATTGATATCGCCCGACGCGCTCAGGTCAAGACGGCCATCCGCGCGGATAAGTCCGGCGTTAAGGTTGCTGAAGCTATTACTGCTGTCAATGGCAAGGCCGTCTCGCGCCAGCAACGTACTGCCGCTGTTGCTGATATTGCCCCCTGCCAGTTGCACGGTATTGCCGCTGATTACGCTACCGTTCCGGACGCTAACGTCCTTCGGCGACAGGTAAACTTTCGGCACCATCACGGTCCGACCATTAAGCGTTGCGGGCTCCCACCACAGAATGCTGCGATTGAGCGCCGCCACCTGTGCGGCGGTGAGCGCCACGCCAAACGTCAGGCCAAGCGAGGTCTGCACGTCGGCCGCGTTGTCCATCAGATAACGCATCTGATCGAGATCAGAGCCGAGGCCATCAAGATAGCGTGACCCGGTCTGGTTCAGCACCACGTTGCTGACATACCGAGTATCAAACGCCGCATCGCCCAGAAAACGATAATCGCTGTCAGGGTTAAGCCCCAGGCGATCCAGCATATATGACGAGCCAAGGAACGAGTCGCCATCGGTGTACTGGCTGCCCGTCTCGCGTGGCGCGCTGCCTGGATTCATGCCAGCCAGCTTATACAGATCGCCAAACAGCGACGGATCGAGCTGGCCCAGGCCATTGAGCTTCGGATTGACCGTGATCAGATATGGGCTGTCCGGATCGTCGGACGTGACAAAATAGCCGTTGATGCCGGACGGCAGTGGATAGTTATCGCCCAGCGGTTCCTGAACGAGCGCCGTACCGTTGCCGATGGTCTGGCTGCCGCTACCGGTTGTGTCGTTCCAGTCCGGACGGGTGATGGCGGTGGTATCTGCCCCGGCGAGGGACTGCAGACTCTCACTGTCGTCAGTGAGTTGCGCTGAAGGTGTGTTCAGGTCAGGCGCGACAAGCGTGTTGCTTATTTTATCTGCATTAGCGATGCTGTTGGTGTTGCTGATGTCGCTGGCGAAACTGGCGCTGACGTTGCCGCCAGCCTGGATCACCGAACGGTAAATTTCTCCCTGTTCGGCCGTGGATTCATGCCCGGCCAGGGTAAAACCAATGGTAGAGCGTTCGGGCTGCGCATCCTCATAGTTATTGTCATCCGTGGGATAAGGCGCCCCCGGCGCAACGGCGTAGCCGGCGCCCTTGCCAAAGCCAATGTTGTAGCCATAGCGGTGCGGGTCGTACTGATAGATATACCAGTCAGTGACGGTACCGGCCTGCCAGCTCTGATTGTTGAGCGTATTTCCCGTTAACGCGATATCGCTATTTGCCAGAATATGGCTGGCAACGTTCTCCAGCGTGCTGGCGCTAATATGTAGATTTTTCCCCGCGGCAAGGCGTGCTGCCCCGCCCCGGCTGGTGACCTCCGTCCGCGTCTGGCTGCCGATAAACTTCTGCTGTGCTGATTCGGCGTACATTGCATAATAGAGCTGGTTCCAGTTGTGATAGCTGCAGGCGCCATGACCGTTACATGCCCCTGACTCGCTTGACGCCAAATAGCTGCTCAGGCCGTACGTCCCGTCAGCCAGCTGGCTGATATCGACATCGATTATCGCCTCTCCGAGACCCGGAATGGCCTGCTCGCCGCTAGTCTGCGAGATCTTCACCTCCAGCCCATCACGCTGATTGAGCAAGTACCCGGTGCTGATGGTCATGTCACCCTGCGTGGTTTCAATCGTTCCAGAGGTGTTAATCACTTCAGTGTTGGCATCACCGCTGGCGTTTTTTTGCATCACCAGGTCATTACCCGCCAGTATGTCGCCGTGCAGGTTATGAATGCGGTTGGCAAACAGCGAGAGATTATGGCCCGCATACAGCAAGGCGGTGTTGAGGATCGTTCCGGTGGCCGTTAACACCAGGTTTCCTGCCGTACCGGTAAAGCCATCAAGCGTGATATGGCCAAGGCTGGTCAGGCTCACGTCCCCACCCGCCTGCAGAGAACCTTCCCCATTCATCGCAATCTGTTGCCCGGTCAATGCCGTCTTGCCGTTGCCAGCTACCAGTTGACCGTTATTGATGAGCTGCCCGGCGGCGGTCAGCGTTACGCCATTGCCCTGTAAGGCGCCAGCGTTGGTGATATCGCTCTGGCTGCTGATGGCAAGCTGTTTGTTTGCGGCCACAGTTCCCTGAGCGATCCAGCTGTTGACCAGCGCCAGCGTCAGATTACCCAGGGCGACTATCTGACCCGCGCCGCTGAGGGAGGCGACGTTCGCCAGAAGATCGCCGCCGCTGAAGAGTTTGCCCGCGTCGTTGTTTACGCTGTCGCTGTAAAGCAACAGGTTCTGCTTGCCGAACAAGGTGCCGCTGTTGGCCAGTGTCCGGGTGTCGACACTTAACTGTGCGGCCTGAACGGTGCCGCTGTTTAATAGCGTGCTCCCCGTCAGCGTGGCCTGATTTGCCGCCAGCATCGTGCCTGCGTTGGCGATCTTCGCCGCGTCCAGAAGGAGATGGGTTGCCTGCAGCCAGCCGCTGCCGCTGTAGTCTGGGGTGGAAAGCGTCAGGTCTCCCCCAGAGACAATGTTGCCGGCGTTGCGGGCATATAAGGTACTGTTGAGGCTGGTTGCGCCATGGCTTTGGATCGTGCCGTGATTGCTGAGCGCAGACGCCGTCAGCGTCAGCTCCCCCTGACTGAGGATGGCCCCGTTGGCCTGGTTGTTGAGCGCTTTTAGCAAGTTCAGCGTCAGATTGCGGTCCCCCTGCAGGCGTCCGCTGTTGCTGAGCGAAGCCACGCTAATCTGCGTATTCGCCCCCTGCAACTGACCGCTGTTGTTCAGGTCTTGCGCATGGAGGACAAGCGATCCCCCGGTCAGCAATTTGCCCTGCTGCTGCAGATCGCCATTCAGCAATACGTCGAGATGGCTTACCCCGCTAATCTCTCCGCTGTTGATCAGCGAGTCGCCTTTCATCGTCAGCGTGCTGGCGCTCACCAGCCCCTGATTACTGAGCGCGTGGCCGCTGATATGGACATCCCTCAGGGCAGTCATTTTACTGCCGTTAATCGCCTGCAGATCGCCGCTGAGCGTTAACGCCAGATCGACCGCGCTCTGGATCGCGCCGCTATTACTGAGGTCCGCGCCCTCAATAACGATGGTTTTCCCCTGCACCCGTCCGTGGTTAGCGATATCGCCAGCGGAGAGTGTCAGGTCGCCCTGGCTTAGCAGATCGCCGCGGTTATCCACGGTTCCGTTGCTGCTAAGCGTGAGCGCGTCAAGCCCGATAACGGTCCCTTGATTGCCGATCCTGTCTTGCGCCAGTGCGATCCGGTTTGCCTGCAGCGAACCATTGTTGTTGAACAGGGCACCCGTTAACGACATATCGCCGGCGGCAAGGAGCTTGCCGCTGTTTGTCAGGGAGGAGGTTCGCAGGACAAAATCTCGCTGGCTCATGATGTCGCCATCATTGAGCAATGCGCCGCTGACGGTGGCATCCAGATTGCCTGTCGCCAGGAGAGAACCGCTTTGCCGCCAGTCCTGCGCATTAATACGCAGTTGCTGCCCTTGTATAGCGCCTGCGGCGTTTAGCGTCGTCGCGGTGAGCGACATATCCCCTGCGGTCAGCCAACGTCCTGTGGCCCCCTGAGCCAGCGAATCGCCGGTGAGCGTGAGTGCCTGATTACCCTGAAGCAGACCGTCATCGGATAAAGTGACGGTTTTAACCGTTAACGTATCGGCGATGATGGCACCCGGATTGATCAGGGTCGTGCTGGCCAGGGTGAGCGCGCGGTCGCTGGTGATAAGCCCGCTATTGCGGATACCCGGGATAGCGAGCGTCAGATTTGCCGCGCTATAGAGCGTACCGTCCTGCTGGTTATTCAACGTTTGGCTGGTAACAGAAAGTTGAGCCTCGCCCTGTAGCAAGCCATTGTTGGTGAGAGACTGCGATTGCGTGGTCAGCCTGGAGGCGATGGCCACACCGCTATTGCTGAGTTGCGGGGCTTGCAATGACAGGGTATCAGCACTGCTTTTACCACTGTGGGTCAGTTTTTCGCTGGCGCGCACGGTGAGAGCGGATTTCGCCGCCTGAGTCCCTTTTAAATCAACCTGTTTCGCCGCAATATGCAGGTGTTTTCCCTGGATTTGCGATGCCGCGCTGGTGGCGATCGTCTCACCCGATACCGCGATATCGCCGGTAGCGTTTATCGCGCCATTCAACGTCTGGCGGGCGGCATCAAGGGAGATAGCGTTGCCAGCGATCAGAGCGCCATGATGGGCCAGCGTCTTCGCGGTCACCGAAAGATCGTCAGTGGCCGTCATTCTTCCTTCATTCGTCACGCTGTCGCCAGCCCGCAGCGCGATCTGGCGACCCGCATCGATTTGACTGTCGCTATCCTGGCGGATGGCGCTGGCCGTCAATGAGACATCCCGTCCGGCGGTCAGTTTTTCACGGCTTTGCGTGATTGAACCGCCCGCAGTCAGCCGCAGATCGGTATCGCTGGTCAGGGACCCATTGTTCAATACCAGATCGCTCTGACTATGCAATGTGATTGCGCCCCCGGCCTTGTGATCGCCGGTAAGCGCAATATGCTGGCCGCGAACGGCGATCGCGCCGCTGGCCAGTGAGTGACGCAAAGCAAGCCTGCCATTCGCTTCAAGGGTGATATCGCCCTGACGCGCGTTCAGGTCGCCGAGGTTCACCCCCACGCCGTTTTCGCTCGACACCAGACGAATACGATTGGCGTACATACCGCCCAGCGCCCCGGTATCCACCGCCAGCGTCGGGGGCTGACCTTCTCCGCTCATCGGGGTGACAGTGCCATGGCTATCCACCCGGTTAGCCCCGGCAATCACCGATAAGTCCCTGGCATGAACCGCCGCATTCACTTCCGTCGCTCGGGAGATAATCGACAACGCATCGCTGCCGCTGGCGTCAATGCCTTTGCCTTCAATGGAGATGGTTCCCTTCGCGACCTCCAGCGCCTGCAAATTCCCCGCCTCATCAAACACGGGTTTGCCAGTGGTCAAGGTTGCCTGGGGAGTGTTAATAAAGCCGCAGCCGTTACAGGTGATGCCATAGGGGTTGGCGACCATCACGTTCGCCGCCTTGCCTGCGACTTCGGTGTACCCGTTCAACTGCGATCGATGACCACCGGTCACTTCGTTAATGATGCCCTTCGCTTCCCTGCCGGCCTGCAGATTCGGGTTGTTCTGGATAAACCCACCGAGCTGGGTCTGATTCAGCTTTCCGGTCGCATTGTTGAGGATTAAACCCTCCTGGCCAACGTGGTAATCCTTAAACTGGTTATGCGAGATCCCGCTGCCGTTCGGGGTGGCAATATTAACGACCGGCACACCATTTGCGGCACTATCCACACCGGTGGCGCCCTCGGGATTGATCGCTGCGCCAATGGCGGGCAGGAGTGGCTGCCCGGCCAGCAGGAGGCTAATCACGTAACTTAGCAGACGCGATGACAGGCGAATGGGAGGCTGATGCATGACGATAATCCTTTAAAATGCCACGGCAACGCGGTAGTAGATATTGAGGCGATCGGGACCAAGCCAGTCCGGATACGCCAGCGGACCAGCCACGGTAAAAGAGGTGGATAACCAGCGATTCGTCGTGGTGAACCCTACCGCTGCGCCCCACAAGGTTCCGGCGGCCCGGGGATCGAGTCGGTCAGCATGCAACCAGCCGCCATCCAGTGCGGCCAGAGCGCCGACCTGCCCAATGGCGGGGAGCGTAAAAAGCGCGTAGTTCAGTTCATTACGCCAGTAACCGCCATTGTCCCCTGAAATGTACTGTTCTTTAAAACCACGTACTGAGCTTTCCCCGCCTAAGGTCAGGCGCTCGCTGCCATATAAGCGGTCCGGAGACCACTGGCCGTAAAGGCTGCTAAGCCACCAGAGATCGTTGAGCAACGGGCGCTGAAAGCTGGCGCTCAGACTCCATTTTCTGAATTCCGCTTTTGGCAAATCGCCCGGTTTATTACCGTCATTTTCGGCACCAAACCACGGCATTCCGCGGGAAAACGTGGGGTTGAAGGTGGCAATCCCGGCAAACATTTTTTGCGTGTGGTTGAGGCCAAACAGCAGTGTCGTCAACTTACGGCTACTGCTTTGCAGCAAAACATCGTCGAGATAATTGTGGTTGGTCCGATAACTCAGTCCGGCGGAGAGACCCGTTTTCAGGTCGCCATTGCGAAAGAGAACCTGTGAGAAGTTTAGCCGGTGGGTTTCGGTGTCACCGCTGGAACGCCAGATCCAGCCGTGGTTATCGAGTGTACTCAGGTAATTATTCCAGCTGTAGCTGTAGTCAAACAGCGTATAACCGTAAGGAATGCTGACCCCTGCGGCAATATTCTGCGCGTCTTTGGCATTCGAAAACCCGCTGCTGCGCCCGCCGCTGACAAACCAGCGATCGGCCAGCCCTAAAAGATTGTTGCCTGTTAAACCCGTGTTGATTTGTCCGCTACCTGTACTCTTCTGGCCGCTGTTGTCGACGCTCATCGACAACAAAAGTGGGCGCTCCGCTGTCGCCGTCAGGTTAACGATGGAGCCGCCAGGTTTTTCGCCCGGCTGGATTTCAATTTGCACAGGCGTCGCGCGCGTGCGGTTAATCTGCTCCATCCCCTGTTCGATATCACGCAGGTTAAGAATATGGCCTTCCAGCCCTGGAAACGCCATTGTTAACTCACGTTTAGCCGCCCCTTCCATGGTGATTTTTTCGAGCTTTCCTTCAAGAATAGTCAGATGTAATACCCCGGAACGTAAATCCTGCTCGGTCAGAAAAGCGCGGCTGGTAATATATCCCCGACTGATATACCAGTCGGAAATAATATTTACGAGTTTAGTAATACGCGCAATATCCATGCACTGCCCAAGCCAGGGCTGGACTATTTTTTGCTGCTGACGCGGATCAATAAGCGTCGCGCCATCTAACGCGATGCGATGGATAGAAAAACAGGGACCATCAGAGGCTTCAGCCTGCGCAGGCATCGCCGCGTGAAGGCTTGGCGTGGCGCGCTCCAGCGATTCACGTTGCTGCTGGTTCTGACGCAGTAATTGTTGCTGCTGTTGCTCAACGCTGTCGCGATCGGCTGGCGATAAAAAAGCGGCGTAGGTGGTCAGACTCAGCGTCATTAGTCCCAGAGCCAAATACAGAGATTTCATCCGTGTTCTCGTTATTACTTAACATGCAGTGCAAAAACATATTCCATTATATGTTGCGCGGATTTAAGCATGAAACTTACGGTATGTGAACATGAAATAATGAATGAGGATCGTTTTTAGGATAATGACTTTTGCGCAGAAAAATAGACGGCAGAGGAAAAATAACGAATGTATTAACACGTATTTGAAATATGTTTTTCAACCGCAATAGCACAGCCAGGTTACAGGATAGGGAAAATGGTGTCCGGTACGAAAAAGCAGCAAGAGGATAAGAAGCTGATATTGAATGGCACGCCCTACAGGATTCGAACCTGTGACCTACGGCTTAGAAGAAAGTAGAGCGTTAAATAACACACTGTAATCACACATTTTTTCCGCGTTCGCATCCGGTTTTGTGTCGTTTCGTGTCGTTTGAATACATCCCTGTCTTTATCGTGCATTCCTGTCACGCCACAACTACGACACAGCAGCCTCGAGCTGACAGAAACTAAACAACCGCGTTGTCCTGGCGAACATCGCAGATAGTAAACGTCACGACCCCGATGACAGTGACATCGTCCAGGGCTTCGCCCTCGATCGCTTCGCCATCTTCGGTAATCAGCGACCTTCCTCTCAGCGTGGCAAGCTCTGTCCCGCCTCCGTGCTGGATCAGAACCTGACTGCCTTGTGATGGCTTCAGGGAGATATCCAGCACAACGTAACCGCAGAAATCCTAGAGCGGAACACCCAAAGCATTAGCCCACGCAGTCCATTGCGCACCGGCTTTCGTGATTTCATCATCAGTTAGCGCAACGTTGTGTAGTGCCGACATTCTGTGAATCCCTGCGTTTGTCAGGTCAGTTTGGTAACTACCACCTATGCGTAACTTGGCCCCCAAATCGGCAGGGTCGCTCATTCCTGAGGTTTTCTCCGCTGAAAGAGCTTTATTTATTATTTTAAAATCCATTTTTTGGCCGGATTTGAATCTGGCACATACCAGATAATTCGTATTAGCGAGCAATCCGCTTAATGCGACCGACTGCTGGGTAGATGTACTGCCGTTAATAGTATTAACAGCAAAGTTAAGCGTCATATTTGTAGAGCCAGCCTGGGTTCTTAAAGTCACCCCTTGCGTAGTTCCTGAGCCAGACTGCCGTGGCCCGTTAAAATTGCTGAGCAGCAGAATCTGTGAAAGGGTCGGACAGTTAAAGATTGTGAAAAAAGTAAAGTCCAGAGACTGAAGAATACCCGTATCAAGCAATGTGCCTGCAGGCGTAAACTGGACGCCATTTTCCTGCACAACAGGCGAACCCAGTACCGTTGCAGCTGCGCCACCCGGGGCCAGGTTTCGACCGGTTTTATCAGCGGTACCGCCAAAAAAGTTTAAATACTGCAACCCTCTCCTGACTAGCGGATCAAAACCTAACCCACTATCTCCTACAAAGTCATTAGTAATGATTCGAGTTCCCATTTATCTGTCCTTTAAAGTGAAGTGGCCTGTCTATAAAAAGCTACGCATGGATTGTTTAGTGGATATGGTTTATTTACAAGGGCGGTGATATTTGCAGAGGATCGCTCTCCAAGGTCAGGGCGATATTCGTAGTTTGATATCGATATTGTTCCATCGCTATCAAACAGATTCCCGCAACCTCCAGATGCAGTTTCGCTGCCGTACCAGACAAATACACTACCTGATGTCTCCCTGGATAATTCTAAATCAACCACTGTCGCCGCGACAATTTGTACAGATGATATCGGAACATCACCAAGATCATCTGTAACCCTAAATCCTCTGGCAGAGTAATCCTGGGCTACCGTGCCAATCGCGTAAGAAGACATAAACTTAAGTGGCGGAGACCATACCAAAAAATCTATTCTGATGAGGGTCCCTTTTATTGTAATGTTCCTGGGCTGCAATGGCTTCCATTGCTGAGACCGATCCTGAACTCTGTGCAAAACCTTACCAAACTGAGAGGCCAGCCAGCGATATCCATTTGCGTCAGGATGGCCGCCTTTTCCTGTAACCATATAATTTGGTGAGGCCATCATAACATTCTGGTCAGCAGCACATATGTCAAGCTGGGCTTCTCCAATGGACATTTTAGTTACATCGCGAGTATAACTTCCTCCAGTCTGATACAGTAAAGTTAGCGGCACGGACTCCTGTCCAGTGATTGCGATTGTATCGCTGATGAAATCATCAATTAATCCACGTAGTTTGTTTCTGTAGGCCACTCTATCGGTGGTTCCGCCTTTCGTACTGTCATAATTGTACTCGTTCCCTAGATACAATAACCCAACCACGCCGCAGGTTTTGCCGGCTGCATCAGCTATGCCCTTAACCTGCGTCACCGCTGAAATAATCCTGTTATAAAATCCGGTTGATGAACCTTTTTCAAGGTTTTCGATAATTTGACCGCCAACACCACAGTTTACTGCAATATACTGACGGGAATCTGATGAAATAACTTTTTGCTGGAACTGCATTGTTCTCCACATCTGCAAAGATGCGATGTCGACCGATTCGCCATAATTATTAGACCATGGGCTGGCCGCAATAACTTCAGCATCAGTCATGATATGACCATCATCATCACTTTGATTTACAGCAACCAAATTGTTAAGCGCTGCGCTGCCAACTGGGTTAAATGTAGACCCACTATGCACATTAAGGGGCCTGACTGACATCCCCAGCATCTTTAAATTAAGAGAGTCTTTTATTTCCCTGGTAAGGCATGGAAACCCTTGCGTTCCGTTACTATATGACTGACCATAAGTAACAATTATATTTATATCAAAAACAGGCCTCTGAAAAGAGTAATTTATTTCTGCCCGCATGGCGTCTGCAGCAGCGATATTGTCAGAATTGCGTTTCGCTATATCTGCACTATCGCTGTCGGATATTGATTGCTGCTCTCCATCCACATTTAATAAGATGAAGCCAACACTATCTCGAAACAACACCCCTGTTACATCATCAGTTGCCTCCGCATGCAATGCTTTTGTAACTAACTGCTCCTGTTCAACTATTGGCTGTATATCATCAACATTGCTAAGAAGAGGGACCCCTATTTGCTGAATTATAAATCCGACACTATCTCTAAAAATGAATCCCTCAAGAGTATCGTCATATTCAGCATGTATCGCTCTGTTTTGAAGTAGATCTCTCCCTAGCGCGGCAAGCCTAAAGCCGACGTCGTCATTTACAGTCATGATGGGGGAGCCATCATCTGTGATAATCATCGAGTTGATGTATTTTTGTGAGGGCATTTTTCGCCCGGTTGGTTGCAGAGTCCCGCCGCTATTAACTACCTCAATTGCCAGCGAGCTATCGTCAGGGCTACGGTAATACGCAGTTGATCCTACCGGTATGTTGCCAGCATCTGCGTCTGCCTGCGCCGCAGCCAGCGTCGGAAACTCACGGATTGTCCCTGTTATGGCCGCTGTACCCGGCTGCTTCGCCTGCAATACGGCCACGCCTGCTTTGTTTTGATACTGCCATGCAGCGGAAAGCGCATCTGGGCCCTGGGCTACCCAGAAAGACTGGCCGTCAGTAGTAGCTGCCAACCCGGCAATGGTGCCATCAGGATCGCTGGCAGTCTTATAGAATGTGAATTTGTTCTTTGCGTAGTCTGAAGCACTACTAGCGGCCGCCTCCGCATCATCTTTTGCATCCACTGCTGCCGCTGCTGACTGAGCTGCGTTAGCCTCTGAATATGTGGCATTTTGCTCTGATGTTGCTGCTGCCGCGGCAGCATCTTTAGCTTCTTGCGCCGCTGCGCTGGTATCCTGATAACCCTGCTGAGCTTCAATTAAATATTGTTTTGCTTCGGCAGCACTAACTGCTGCCTCAGCAGAAAATTGCGCGGCCTGTTGGGTGTCTGTAGTTGCCATATCAGAATCCTATTACTTCCCAGCGAGTTCTAATGGTTGCGTTCTGCGTCTTGCATGCAGAACGAAATGAAAAACCACTTCCTGAAAACGTCGAGTCCATAAGCCATGAGCGTTCATTCTGTCCGGCGCCACCAACATCAACTGGAATAACTTTTACTGAACAGATGGTATTAAACCCAAACACTCCATCACTGGTTGTAAAAGATGGAGCAACAAAAATGTTATCCGTTTCGTATTCACCATCAATCCCGGCAATGGTGCAATTGGCATCCGTATAACCCCAGGCAAGACGAGCACCATTTCCAAAAAGGAACCCTCCGGACTGCCCGGGGCCACTAGTAGCATCTACGAAATAGACATTCGTTCCATCGCAGCGAATTTTTCCCCGCCCTGCAGGATATAATGTTGCTGTATTGCTCCCGCTAATTGTTTTGCAAACGACATTAAATCCACCCGAGGTATTATTTGTTACCTTCCATTCTTTAATCCACGGAGGGAAAAATAAATAGATATTCCCAGTTAGCACTCCGCTGATAACTATTTCTGGACGCGAAGCCTGCAAGGCAGTCAGCGTGATATTCGCAGATCCCGATGCAGTTATTGACGAAATACCATAACTTGACACAGGGACCCACCCTGATGCGACACCACCTGTGTTTTCAGGTGTCCCATTGTTGCTATTGAGGGTGTTCAGCCAAAGCCCGTCGAGAGTACTAAATGGAACAACAGCCCCTTTTGGGTAACCGCCAATAGCGGCTGCATAAGCCGAATCAAATGGATATCCACCCCCAGCCTGATTCCACTGGTGCCTCAAAAAAGACTCATAGAATATACCGTTAAAATCCTGACCTTGAGGTGGTTTCCCGCCTGATGAGAGAGCGATTCTGGTGATTGGGGGGAAGCCAACATCGAATGATGCCTTTCCCCCATTCAGCGTTTCGGTGGTGGCGTCGGTAGGAATGCTGTTACGATCGCCAGACGCGGCAAAGACCACCGTCAGACGCAGTGGCATGGCTGAATTATTCAATTCAGACCTCCTGAATGATGTTTACTTTTACTCCGGGAGGGGAAGGAAGCGCCCCGGAACTCTGTACTATGGCTAACTCTACATCTGACAGGACGAATTCAAAGACGTAGCTCATGACATGATTGCCGTTGTCACGGACATAAGCCCGCCCGCTACTTCCGAACATGTACATCAGCATGCGATTCATGACCGGCACGGTGCAGTCGCTGATGTTCGCCATCGCTTTGCACATGATCAGCTTGCGGTATGCATCATTGGTCAGGACGACAGTATTCGTGTCCTGTACGCCGGTATAGAAAGGTGCCTGGTTAAAGGGTTGCGGGTCGGTGAGTTCTGCCGGGGTGCTGGTCGCTTCGCCAAACCCCAGAAACTGCTGGGATGGCGTCACAGTCAGCAAACGCTCTACATCAACGATTTTACCCCAGCACATCAGCCCGTAATCACCACAGGTCTCGATGTTAAATACGAGGTCATAGAACGTGTCTATCCAGTCCTCTGGCGCTACAGAAGCGTTAAAGGAGTCAATCAGTGACCGCAGGCTGGTTGAGTTCACGTACTGCGCGTAGATCGTCCAGTCGACATTATTCACTTACCGCCTCCGTTATGATGTTTGTCGCATCGAGAGTCGGTTCCTGATCAATGCCCATGGTCAGCGCACTAGACCAGGTTGTTCCATCCAGAGAGATCTGGACAGAAAGAACGTTCATGTTCTGTGCATCTAGCGCCTGGATAGGGCCGATATACCGGCTGCCATAAATTCGCGCGCCGGCACGCGCCCGGGTGCCACCATCTGCGCCGGTGAAGGAATTCAGGACGACCGCTCTGATCTGCGCGTTGATATCTGACGGAAGGCCATCATTCTCTTCGTATTCCACCTTGATATGAACGCTCACCGCATCCAGCGTTTTCCACCTGTAGGTGTACTCCGGATAAGGGGCGTCATAATTTTCGGTATCCTGCACGGTTCCGGTGGTGTCACCGTTCATAACGGTGCCCGGGGGGAGTTTTTTATTGATGGCCGCTGCAATGTCTGCCACTGCCCCGCCATAAACCCCGATATAAATCGAGCTGGCAAGCATCGTGTAATTCGTGGAACCTTTTTCGACGGAAGTCGGCTCTTTGTTGTCGATCACATAAACATCAAGCACCCCATCGACTTCCAGGACAGCAGCCCGCACAGCCGCTGCCGTGTTGAAGGCGTTACGTGCCACTGACTGGCGCCGGCGATACTCAAATGCAGATCGCCCTTCAACATTCGAGCCCGGCACACCCGCGGTCTCGTTGGTGATACTCGACCAGCCACTTACCGCGACATAGATGTTTGTCAGGGTACCGATGGGACAAGCTATCGGCCCGGTAGTCAGGTTCTGGAACTCGATCTTTACCGTCCCGTCTGCGCCTATCGTTCCGGCTGCCAGTGACACGTACATATAACCGTTATCGTCGGTTGCATAAGACTGTGCCGGGATCACCGTCCCCGGTACGCCGGAGCATGTGGCCGTTACAACCGTACCCGCAGCAGCAATGCGATCGAGGAAGTAAATCCTGCCGATGCCATCCTGAAATCTGCCAGAGGAAAAGTCCGGGTTCATGTTGTTGACGATAGCCAGAAGCTGATCGTTCTTGTCTGCGATGATTGCAGTATCAGTGACAGCCAGTTGCCCCTGCGGCGTCTTGAGGTTCGTGCTCATAGCCGTCCCGAATGCAGAACCAATATCAGCTATACGCCCGGCAAGAATGTCTCCCTCATCTGGAACATCAAGACCAGTGGTGGAAAAGGTCACGGCCGGTACCGCCGTAGAGATTTTCGTCATTTTTTCCTCACAGGGTGATGCTGGAATCCAGGCCGTTGGTATCCACGATCGCAATAACGCCGGTAGTGCGGCGCGTATCGCGGTTGTTAATCAGCGTCGGCTCAGCGCGCGCGATATAGCTCATCCGCAACGCTTCAACCTGAAGCGCGGCCGCCATGGCGCCGGTGCTGGCCTTAACGTTCAGAAGCTCTTTGTAATTAACGCCGGTGTCTTTTTCGTAAATGCACTCGCCGCGTATGGCCAGGCATGCCGTCGCTACGTCCTGAGCGCAGGCGTAGGGATTTTCAACCGTGGCGATATTACCCAGCTCATCAAGGACAAGATCCCAGGTATCGGTATCGAGTTTGAGAGATATTGTTTTCATGGATGAATATCCATTGGTTAAATGTCAGGATTTAATAAATCAGGCGTCCTGGGTATGTTGCTTTAAACAACTTTGAGGGGATCACCATGGACATCAAAATCACCTGCCCGGAGTGCGGAAGTGAACGCATCAAAGCTCCCGCCGAAGTCAACACGCTGGACGACCTCGCGGGTTCCATCTGCGCCGACTGTGGAAGAGAAATCAGTAAAGATGATGTCGTTAGTCAGGCGAGACAGTTCGCTATCGACTCGCTCAGAAATTCCATCGGGAAATCGTGATTTAAGCTCTCCGGTCAGGACGTGAATCTTGTCGTCTATGCGTGAGGTGTCGATTGACAGGGTAATGAGCATGATTTACTCCCATAAAAAAACCCCGCCGAAGCGAGGTTTGTGTCATGGGTTACAAGATTTTTGTAACCCGTTTGACCTACACTTTTTGTGTAGGTCCCTAACCAATTACATATTCAGCCTTTCCGCCACGGAACGAGATGGTTTTATTCCCCGCCCGGCGGCAAGCGTCTGCGATAGCCTTCATGCCGTACTCGACATTACCCAGATGTTTGCGCATCGCCACAATTTCAGCCTTCGGAGCCGAAACATCAAAGCCGGCCTCTTCCAGAACGTTAATCAGCCGAATTGCCGCAGATGTAGAGTTGTCGCCACAAAGCATCTCCATCGTCACGTCAAATGACGGGGCTGTTAGAGACTTTCCAAATGACAGGTTGCCACTGCGAACCAACGGGTTGTTATCGATCCACCATTGAAGCGGAATGTTTACGTCAAACTTAGGTGCTGGCAGTGTTTCCTGCTTGCCCAAGAACTCCCCCTCCAGCGCTACGCGGTGAACGTACTCAATGGCGGTAGGAATTTGTGAAGCATCTAGGTCTTCAATACTGTCAACATTAAAGCGCTGATGGATCATTGCGTAAGCTTCCGGATACATCATGTGCCTTTTGCTTACCAGCATGTTAACGGCATCCCGAAGTGGCGTTCTTTCATCGACCGTGGTCTTTTTGCGTGGGTTCTTGACCTCACCTTTAGTCCAGTAGTCATGCAGAACGGTAAAACATTCCTCTTGGTACTTGATCAGTTTGTCGCGGATATCAGCACGCACTTTTTCTGGGTTGATACTGAACAGCCATCCATTGAGTTTTTTCAATGGAAGGCACAAAAGCTTGCGCAGCTTGCCGTCGGCGGCAACCATAGAGATATCTCTACAGTTGAATCTGTCCTTCATTTTGCGCAGCTTTACCGACTGACCAGTCCAGTCCATTCCGATATTCTCTACAATCTGACGCATTGCCACGTAAGTCACACCAGCAGCAACTGCAGTTATCACTTGCTGACCGTTGAACGGCACGTAAGAGGTGTTAACTGCTTCAAGAATTGCTATACTTGTCATGTCATCATTCCTAGGTGGTTTGTTGATACCGAAGCCCTGACTGTTACCGCAGTTGGGGCTTCAACTTTTAAGCGACGCATCGCCCTTCTTCTTTCATCTTGTCCATGAACATTCGATAAAGCTCTTCGTTCAAAGACCTGCCATTTTCCGCTGCAACCTGTTTAGCAAGAACTAAAGTTTCTGCCGGCCACCGTAGGTTAAACTGCGGTAATTTTCTTGCGCCTTTCATTCACCCTCCAACCAAGTGAACCACCGTGGTTCACTTGAGAATGTACTATCACCGTTATATGCTGTCAAGAAAAAACATGGTGAATTAATGTCCAGAGATGATCCGCAATTCAAGTTGCGACTTCCTGCTGATTTGAAAGCAAAACTTGATCAGAGGGCCAAGATGAACGGTCGTTCCATCAACGCCGAACTGGTCCAAATAGTGCAAGTAGCATTATCTGAGCCATCGTCAGTATCAGGATACCGCGACGACGCAGAGCGCCTTGCAGACCAGCAGGCAGAGCAGTTTAAAAAGGTTGTGTTTGATACGCTTAAAGACATCTACAGCAAGGAGTCATAGATGGAATGGATCATAGGGATTATCGTGCTGGTATTTCTGGCTAAACTGTTTAAACCGAGTCGTTGCGATGTATGCGGCACAGGGTTTAAACGGAACTACTACACCTGGAAGATCGACGGTAAAAAGCAACACCTTTGCCCGAACTGCAATAGCAAAATGAAAAAAAGAAAAAGTGACATCGGCTTTAAAGACAGATTCGGCTAAGAAGAAGCCCACCCAATGGTGGGCTTTCATTATTTTATGTCTCTAACCTTGCCTTCTAGCCTTTTGCACGCCTGATCGTCAAGCATGCTTTGATAAGGACCAATATTATTGCAAGCATCAATAAGAGTTTTCACCGCATATCTAGCATAACTACCGCCATCATCCCGCATCAGCCTGCCACTCCTACCAGAGAGATCACTTGCCCCCTCATCATATGCTTCTGATAAGGCAAGTTGAGAGGCTTTCTCTTTTATAGCTAACCTAATTTCAATGTCACCGTTAAGCTCTTTATTTTTATTGAAAAATTCTTCGAGCGTCTCTGCATGTGAAAGAGTTGTTGTTATTAGCAGAATTGTTAATAGCAAGGGCTTTTTAATCATTATTACGGCTCCAGAGGATTTGTGCGGCTTCCTCGGGATGATACCGCGCCGCCAGCACCTGCGTCTATCTGGCCAGCACTGTGAAAATCTACACTGATCAAATGTCAGGATTTCAAGTAATTCCGATTCACTTTATGTTGATGCTTTGCCCCCCTAAGGAGTCAACATGGAAAGTCTGGACGCACGAAAAGTGGTATTGCAATTCTTGACAGAACTGCCAGATACGATAAGAACCGATGAGTTACTCTTGGTTCTCGCTTATTGTGGGCAAAACCCCAACTTAAATGCCCCTGACAACTTCCCTGAATCCATTGAAAAATACCTTCTCCAGAGTGGCTTGTCAGGCATTGGTGCTGTGCTATGCGCCCGGGCATCCATTGACTACAGGCTTAGAGATATCAACTTGGAGATGAACCGCGCTGAAGAGGACCTCAAGGCATTGGTGGCGAAACATCCAGACTTTCCGGAGGCCGGTCTCCTCGGCATTCCTCTAAGAAAACGGCATTATGCTGCCGCTCTTGAGAAGTGGAATGCATTGCGGGCGAATGAGCTATCCGACGAAAATATTCGATATTTTGGACGAATGTTTTTATCCCCACGATGGGGTAAAAATTGAGGTAGATGCCCCAATCTGAATTACTCATGATCTGACACATAACGCTGAACCCTCTTTAGGTTAATGTTAGCCACCCAGTGGGGCAGTGTTACTTCCACCAAATTCAACGCCACCATGAGTGTGTTTATCGACAACCGAGCCGTCTACCAACTGAAGAGTTCCGTTCGCGAGTATCTTCAGTCCGTTGATGTTAACCACGCCGGGGCTTTTGATGTTTATGCCGCTGCCGGTAAACTCCGCGTACTCAGTAGGCTCTCCGTTCAGGCTAGCGATAGCCGTGATGTAAACGGCATCTGAGTATGAGTGCCTGCGCTGAGTTGGTGGAGGGCCGCCGCCTTTAGTTTTTTTCACATTTGTGATGTCTTTATCGCAGGCAATCACCAAGCCAATATCGCCTACTCTGGGCGTCATTTTTACCGAGCTATTTCCAGCCTGATACTGAATGAATGGAACATTGTAAACATCCTGGTTTGCTATGGAACCGCCCGAAGCGTTTGTTCCAGTAACCAGAGGAAAAACGGTAAGGGTCTTGCCATTCACTTTTTTGACTATGACGATATCAGCAAACACACAGCCTTTTATGGCTCCGGCTATAAGCGAAAGAACAGCATTCCCCTGACACGACATGTCACTAGGCTTTTGCTTGGTAAGCATCTCACACTCCAAATACAAATCCTGGATAAGCTACAACGAATGTTTCCCATAGTCCGCCGGGGACCTTGCATGACAAATAATGAGTGGTTCCATACTGGACTATCCAATCTCCACTTGCGTGAGGGAGAGAGGTTTCCAGTTTTATTTTTCGTGCCAGCTTTATTGATGGTGAATAAATGCAGCGGAAATTTATACCAATATCATAAAAAATAGGGTAGCCAATTAATCCATGCTCTGGAGATATAAATGGAACTACAGAGTCAACAGGGCTTTCCCCGGTGTAGATTGTAACCGTCCCAAAGTCTATATCTGCGATGATATTATGGTCGGCTGCAATTTTCTGAATTTGCTCAATGGCATTTCCCTCATAATAAGGGTTGCTGTGCACTGATTTAACATCAACATTTACGAACTTCAAATCCACCTTAGAGGCCAGTGCGTTTATCATATCGGCGACAGACGCTTCACCTTCAATTGATGTTGGCTCGCATACGACAAGCTTTTCCTTTCCAATAGCCGAGGCTGTTATTTCAATCGGAGCATCAGGCATTTGATTCAGATTAACCCTGGCAGATATTATCGTGCCCATAAACACGCAAACATCTCCAGTAAAAACCCGTATGGCGTTTTGCTGCTCACCGAAGAATTTTTCGGAGTTGGTGGTCAATTTAGCCATATTATCAAGGGATAAGCCCCATAGGCTAAGCTCCATCATCGTCCCGGTAGCTCCCCCATAAGCCGAAACAGAAAGCTCACACTTGAACCCTTCGGCTATGAGCGTGTTACCTTTTTTGCCGTCAAAGGTGCCATTGGCCAGAGTAAACTCAACCGTTAACTCTCTTTCCTTATAGCTCATCGGCCCACCTCATCACTCGACGCATAATACAGCTTAAAGCGCGTCCCTATTTCGTCATAAACCGGATCGGCATCCCCTTTTGTGTCTACAAAAATTAGATCTCCCTTAAATCCAAGATACTTATATCTGACGAGATATATACAGTTAAGGCAGAGGACTCCCTGCATAATTGCAGCGTCATCAACATACAGGTCTATGTAGAATCCAGTTGAGCGCTGATGCAACTTGATAGCGCAGTTCTGGCCACCAAGCGTGACATAAACCTTTTGGGATAGTGACGGCGATAAGCTAATTTCCTGCATGTCACATCACCTTATTTTCAAGAAAATCAGCCACCGTGCTTTTGATCTGTTTTGCGACCGCTGTTGATGAGTTATCCCATACTTGCGATACCGATTTGGCCGCCGAATTGACACCTGAAACTATGGCACTGCCGGTAAGATCAATAGCGCTTGATAGCGATGAATTTCCGCTTGTCCATGCGTTTTTTGCGTCAGTAAGTGTTACTTCTTTAGTTGAAGCAGTGATCACCTCTGTTTTTGCAGCGCCCTTGTTGTTTGTTTTGTCGTTATTTGTCGGTGCCTTACCGGAAACCCCATTAGCGATAATTACTTCACCGCTATCCATGATCTCCTCGAAAGTGCAGTTCGCCATCAACAACGTCTGCCCACGATACGACCCCACAAAGTAATCAAAGTGGGTCAGATCGTAGCTGTAATACACCGTATCAGGTGTCTCGATGTTGTAGGTGCTAGCCGTGTTTTTCATCTCATCAAGCTTTTTGATGAAATTACTTCGGCTAAGAAGAGAGAAGTTTGTCAGATTTGGAAGCGCTCCTGTATATGCGGTCCATCCTTCAAGCGCCAGGATCACCCTTAACTCCGATGGCTGCCGGACCTTGTTGTACGAAGTATACTGCCCATTTTCAACCGGCCCCTTCGTCACGTTAGCATCACCGTAGCGATCAACACTAACCCAGCCGGACGGAGAGAAAACCTCCTGCCCGGCTATTGCGGTTGAAATTGACTTATCCACCGTGTTGTAGGTGATCCGGTAAGTTGGCGACAGGGCGCTGTTAAGGACGGATAACAGGCTTCCTCCCTGAATGGCGGATAGCACTGTCGAGACATTCAGAGAAAACGACATGAGTTATTGTCCTGAGTAGCCAGCCATTAGCATGACGCGGTTGTCACCGTGCTTTTTGATGTCGCTGGTAAGCTGTTGCACGTTCTGGGCCTGGGTAGTGATTTTGGTGCCATAAAAGTTATAAACACCGCCAGCCTGCCCTGGCATCGCGCGGTCTACGGCCATACCGGCGCCGGGACGCATTCCCGCCATGACTTTAGGTACGTAATTGCGAGTTTCCGACGGCAGGTTATCCATGCCTTTCTTCTGGACGTTTCCGAGACCCCAGTTATAGGAAGCAAGAGTTTTTTCCAGATCGCCGCCGGTGGCATCCAGCAGAAAGCGCAGGTATCTTCCAGCGGCATCTGCAGATTTGTGGGGATCGAAAACATCACGACCTTTAAGCCCCATGTCCTTTGCCGTGCCTGGCATGAACTGGAACAAGCCTTTGGCTCCAGCTTTCGACTCCGCGAACGGGTCGCCACCTGATTCAGTAGCAGCTACCGAAGATAGCAGCCCGGCCGGAAGTCCATATTTACCTTCCAGCGCCCCGAATTCGCCAGCCATTGCCTGAAGAAAAGCCTTTCCTTTAGCGCCAAGACGAGCGGCTTGCGCGTTAAGCGGAACGTTTGGCTGGTAGCCGCCAACAATATTTGGCTGCATGGAGGCCGCCCCAGCTGGAGAAATTAATGCATTCACTGCCTGTGAAAGAAGATTTTTAGTTGATTCCCAAAATGAGCGCTCATCCTGATCTTTCTTTCTCTGCTCTGGTGACAGCGCCTGCATATTTTGCTGGTTGTTATACCAACCACCTGCATCCCAGCGCTGTTTTATCGACTCCCAAAGAGAATCAGTATGATCGGCTTTAGTGGCAGCATTGGATATATTCTGATAAGCCCCCACACCCACAGCACTGGCAGCGATAAACCACGCAGGAGGTGTAAGGGCGAACAATCCAGTAAAAGCCTTTGTAATCCCCATCACCCATGTAGCAACCTTTAAGCCGATAAGTAGCTTGATCGCGTTTTCCCAACCACCAACAGATCTCGCTGCGTTATCTGCCGCCTTAGCTCCGCTCTCAATAGCACCAAAGAAGGACTCGACTTTTTGTCTCATCTCATCTGGATGTGATTTCATCCAGTTTGATAACTGAAGAAGAACGCCATTAAACTCACGCACATACGGAATAAGGAACGTGTAAAATTGGTTTTTAGTGGTTTCGAGGTTCTGATTGAGAAGCACCCATGCTTCTGTAAACTCTTTCCCCCCCTTAACAGAGGCGTCAGTTATCCCCGAGCTTTTTGTTAAGCGGTCAACGTCCGGAAGAAATCTTCCCTCCTGGTTTCGCTGAATGGTCGCATCATCGAACCCTCCCATAGCACCAATCTGGCGCCTAATGTTTGGGTCTTTGACTTTCCTGAGTGACTCTAGGTAAGATCTTGCAAGTGACTTAGCATCCTTTGAATAGACGTCAAAAGTATCACCAGTTAACGCCGTAAGCATCCGCATGCCGCTAAATATCGGGCTACTGGTATCCCCAAATAGAGAGCCTTGCTTTGCAGCCTGAAAACCCTGCAAGGCGGCCGTAATCCTCTCAAAAGAGCTTCCGGCTGACTCGGCAGCTTTTCCGAAACCATCAAGTTCTCTGGCTGTCATGCCAAGAGCCTTTGACTGAATTGAAAGGTCCATCAGGCCGGAAGTAGTGCTTTTCACAAAGCTCATCAGGCCGCCGGCAGTGACGGTAACGCCAGTCAGTGCCAGCAATTCCGTCTTTATGCTGCCGAAGAATGCTGCTGCCTTTTTCCCCTGCTCTGCCATTTCCTTGGCAGTTTTTTTCGCATCCTCACGCTGCTTCTTGAGGTCGTCGCTAACGTCTTTCTGCCCCTTACGAAAGTCAGACGTATCAAGGCCCAGCGTAATCAGGAGGGCGTCAATTACCGTTGCTGCCATGATCACTCTCCGCTATGGCTCTGTTGGTGTTATCCACGGTCATTATTTCAATCAGCCACCACATATCCTGGACGCTGTATACCGCGTCCAGTTCGTGGAGTGTCGCCATTTTCCCGGAGATCACCGCGGCAATGGTGCGCGGTACATTCGCATACTGTATGAAGCCGCGATCTGAATCTTCCGGGACGGATAAGGGTATTTCTAACTTGCGGTGGCTGCTACAAAAGCGATATGGAGTTTGAAGGCTTCAATTTTCAGGCGCGACCAGGTGCTGATTTCTTCGATCTGCCCTTCGTCAACAAGCGCTGTTTCGATACCGTTACCGCCGAGGAATTTCACGCAGCCAAGCAACTCATCAAGCAGGGGCTTTGACTGTGCGAACGGAACTTTAGCCAGTGAAGTGATACCCCACTGAGCGAGTCCGGCCATACCGCTGGCCATCACGCTTTCGTACAGCTCGCGAGCTTCTGAGTTATCCTCGGCTGGGGCCGGCGCCACCGCAGCACCGATGGCCATCATCATATTGTCGGGGACGGTAACGCCGGCGCCAATCACAGCGCACGCCAGGCGGATCGCCCACTCCTCGGCCTTTCTCGCCGGCATTTCGGTGATTTTGAACTGCTTACCCTTGTCACGGTTATTTGCTTCAACCGTGAATACGATGCTTTTACGAGCCATTTTTGTTTCCTGAATGAGTGATCTGGCAATAAAAAAGCCCACCGTGGCGGGCCGCTTGCATTCATGCGATACCGGGCAAATACATCTGCACCTCATCAGCTACCCGATCGCGTGCTGCGTGGAGCAATTTCTTGCGGCCACCTACGCCCCACCTGGCCATCTGGCTTGCGCATTGACTAATCGCTTTGGTTTCAGTGTTGATGATATGGTCTATTTTATTCAGCCTGGACATGGCGCCGATCCCCAAACGGACAACGGTTCGAAATACCTCATACACTTCAATTTCGAACTCCGGTTTAATCCAGGCGGCGTATCGAATAGCAAGTAGCTCGACGCCCCACGCTCCTGATTCAGAACCGCCTTTTATCACCTTAAGCTGTTGATTTTGTTCCGAAGCACTTTTTAGTGCTTTGGATTGAAGCGCCTTAATGAAGCGTTTTATTTGGGCGCTTCTGAGGAATACGCTCGGGCGCTGGGACTCTGTAGCCTCCCCATTTGCCACGGCGGCCGCATGGAGATCATTAAGGCTATAGCGTCCCTCTTCGTCGACACGAACGGAAACGCCGTTTACTGAAACGGTTGGATGCTTCATCGTATTTACCTTTCTGTGGTGCGAGCCTGTTCGCGTAGACATGGGCAGCCAAGAGCGGAACGATGAAATCCACCGCCCAGCCTCAGACTCACACTACGGAAAGCTCTTGCTGGAAGAAGCGCACGCGAATGCGCGATTTGTTGCAGGAATAAAAAAGCCCGGACTAAGCCGGGCTGATTGTTTACGCTGAGTAGTCTGCCGGGGTGACAGTTTCCCACTGGATAAGCCCAGTTACCGGCTGAAGCACACGGCCGGCAGACGGCATACGGCGCGCGCGCTGCAGGATGCCGTTGGTCATGATGTACTTTTTACCCAGCGATGGCAGGATCACCGTACCATTGACACGCAGCACAGACCTCGTGGTCATCTGCGTGGTTTGCCAGTTGTCGATGTACTTAATTGACGGTGAGGATGCAGCCAGATGGAATGTCCACGGCAGATCACCATAAACAAAACCGCCCAGCAGTTTACCGTCAGCAGTACGCTGGTACTCTGCCGTATCGGTATCACCCATTTCGAAGATGTTTTGCGCTTCGAACTGCTCCAGGTTAAACCCTGACGGGTAGAGCTCAGCGATTACCAGCTCAATGATGGCGTCTGCCGACGTAATATTTTGACCGGCCATTACTGCACCTCCGTGCTGTTAACGGTGATACCCTGGATGATCCCGCCGTCGGTGTACCAGAAGTAAACCGTTGGCTTGGTACGCGCGGCGCGCATTGCCGGGGTGAACGGGCCGATGTAGACGTAATACCCTTCAGCCAGAAGCGAATCCGTAACATCGACGCCAGCGATGGCGTTAATCTGGTCGATCTGCGACTGGTCAAGATCGGTGCCCGCCGTCATGCCACCCCACGCCCTGAATTGCTCAATGGTCGGCTTCATGCACGACTCAATGCGAGCTTTTCCGGCTGCTGCGTAGGGCAGATTGCTCGCCTGCTGGAACAGTGCAACGAGAGCCGCCTGAAGCTGAGCATTTACCCATACCTGACCAGCCCATGCGTCAAGCCAGGCGTAATCACCGGTAATAGAGCCGGGTGCCCACTGGTTGGTGTCGACCGCATTCGAGGCATAGTTGCCGTAGAAGTTATAGCCGTTGGCCTTGGCCGCCTCGTAATCAGTATCGTTACTGATCATCGGCAGCAGCCCGGACACCTGACGACCATTCAGAGAACAGCGCCCATTGGCCTGCGTGAAGTTCAGCGCTGCCACAAACCCCATAGCATTTGCTGCGTGGTTCGGGTAACCATACACCGGACAGGTGTCGTTATAGACGTAGGTGTTGATGATGTCGTACACCAGTGCATTCGAGCTGCCCGCCACGATTGCCGTTCCTGATGCGTCCCAGGGGACATAGGCAAAGCGGTGGTTCTGGCTGTTTGTCCAGAGCGCAAACGCATTAGCCTGGTCTTTGGTGACAGCGAACGTCGTGGAGAATGTTACCCAGTCCTGCTCTTTGGCCAGAATGGCGGTAAAGATATCGTCAACCACTGCCGGTGCCGCACCCTTGGAGATCACTGCGCCGGTCGCTTCGGTCAGTTTCAGTCCTGTAGCCAGCGTACCTTCATCGGCAAATGTAATGGTGCTATCCACGCCTGTGGTTGCAGAGGTAATGATAAATTTCTTCAGCACGCTATCCCAGGTCACCACAACCGAGGAGCCAATTCCGGTTTCAATCAGCTCTGCCGCGTTATCAAAACTGGTGGCGCCGCTGAGGTTGATAGCCGCAGAAGTCTCCTCCGTACCGTCAACGGTCAGAGTCAGCGTACCCGAAAGCAACTTGAGCTGTGCCAGCGTGGTCGCGGCGTGCGATCCGGAACGAAGGAATGCCGCCACTGCTGCGGTATTGAATCGGCTAAAATACAGCTTGCCAGGCATCTGTGTTTTACCGGTGAATGCGGCGAAATACAGCACCGCGGCGGTGTACTCAATCGACGCGCTGCCGAAGTACGCCTTTACCTCATCCGCACTGGAAAATGAGGGTACTGCACCAACCGGCGCGTATGCGCTGTCGGTCAGGAACAGGCCATTGAGATCAATAGCCGTCCCTGTCGCCTTCAGTACGCCGGGAAGCATCTGGGCGATTTTTGATAGCGAAATTGCCATTTATTATTTCTCCGGAGGAAATCTCACGTCGACCGGCTGCGATATCACATCTGCGCCTGTCATAAACTGCTGAGGAACGCTGACGACAATCAGCGGGTTTGCATGGAATTCAAGCGTCCAGCGGGATTCCCACTGTTTCTCGCCGTTGATCATCGAGGTTTGCCGTGGGGGGCCGGAATAAAGCGGTACCAGGACATTCGCGTTTTCCCTGAACCAGGTGCATGCGAATTCGGAACGGGCAATACGCGAAAAGATGCTGGCATTGTTTTGCGCCTGATCTCCGTAGAAATCGAGCTGACATTGCCATTCATCAACGCGGCGAAGTTCTGCCCGCCCGTAATCGCTAACGCCGTCATACTCGTAGTTGACAGCACTGGTTGAGAGGTCCGTCAGAAAAAGCGGCGTCATAGTAATGAAGCCGCCTTTCGGCATGGGGGTCTGATTTTGCTGAGTCTGCGTGATCTCTGCGTCCGGGAAGAGGACAGAAAGGAAATCGCCAGTCGCCTTAAACAGATCGCTTTCAGTGACCTGCAGGCCTACGTCAATTGCTGACATGCGATAACCCTCGTCCAGTCCGGCCAGATTTCAGGAACATCCACAACCAGCCATGTTTCATTGCCTATAATGAACTTATCGCCGCCCTGCTGCCGTTCCCTGTTAATCCCACACCAGTTGCCATCCGTCCAGATACTGACCAGCACACCCTGGATGTTCATATTATCCATATGCCTGATATCAGCCTGACTCAGCGCCTGCTTTTGCACCATCATCGTTACCGGCGGTGCAAAGCCCGGAGAGGTCGAATAATCCGGGTTTTTGATTGGGCCGATCGAGCGGTAAATCTGCGCCTCGACGCGAGGATTAACCGCGCTAATGGCGCTTCGCACTATGGAATGGAGATTCACTCTTTCACCTCGTAGTCGACCGAGTTCAGCATGTGGGCCGAGTCGATTAACGGGTCATTAAACCCTTTTTTGTCGACCGTGCTTTTTGCGTTCGGCGGCTCAGAAAAGGCAATGATTGACGACTGAATCTGCCCCTTTATCCGCTCCCCCATCAGCGCCAGGCTTTTGCTGGCGTCAAAATCGTTTGCCTTCATGAGCTTCCCGAGCTCTCCGCCCCACTCCGGACCGTGTTCAGAAATGGTCTTCCTGAAGTACGGCCGGGATGGGATCGTAACGATATGCTCGGGTATCATTACTGACTGCGCGAAATTGGCCTTTGATGGCTTAGCGAAGCGAGAAACGCCGTCACGGCGAACGTAAAAGTTCAAATCCCGGGTATGCGCCGGGATTTTTACAGTGCCGCCAAATTCGTTGGTGGCTGCCACAAGTGCTACCGGCGTCCCGTCGGGGTACTTAGCCCCCTCAAGGAAGCCAACCTTTAAATCATCGCCAGAGGACAGCCCCTTAGCTATAGACTGCAGGTGCTCCATCAGCTTATCGCCGCCTGACATTCCATCCATAGCTACCTCCGGATGAATGAACGACGGTTATAATGGCCCGGGTACATTGAAGGGGATGAGCCAGGGACATAAAAACCTGTCCTGTAAGGCTTTGTGGCCTCCCAGTAAGCTGACCCGTAAGTAGTCTGCTTATACCACCAGGAGCTTTCGCTTGAGGGCCCTGCGTCAGCTGATACTGACACTGACCCCTCAGATGCGCTTGCCACACGGCCAACCAGACCAGAAGCCTTTTCGCCGTTTACGCCTGAATTTAGCGCCGCAATGTGCGCAACCAGCATATTCAGGAAAAGAGCCCGGATAGAGATATCTTTTACCGGGCTGCTGTCCGTGTTATTCAGGTAAATCGTTGCCTCCGTGAAGTACGCATTAAGCAGCGTTTCACTTACGGCATCGAACTCCGGATAACGCTCACGAAATGCGGCAACATCAAAGACAACGATCGCCATTATTTTTTGTCCGCCTTCTCAATCCCCGGGGCCGGGTTGTTCTGATCCAGACCTTCCAGACCAGTTTTCTCCGAAGCGTTTTCATTCGCTTTCGCCTGGGCGCTGCTGGTTTTCGCCTGGGCAAACACCAGCTCTTTGCGAACATAGGGCTGTTCAGCATGTACGGCCAGCCATGCTTCAAACGCTTCCTTGTCCACGTTTTCGGTCAGGCCGTATCCCCCGACAACGATAGAGGAGTTGGAGCCGTTAAGCTCCACTTTGTACCCGCCCTGCTCCAGGATCAGGCCGTTCGGCAGTTTGCATCCTACAGTTACTGTTTCGGCCATGTTACACCCCGATCATGCTGGCAATGCCCAGCGGTTGACGAATGATTGCACCCCAGGTGCCACCGGATTTTTTCTGCCGCCAGGAAGACTCTTCCACCACGACAGCGTGAGCGCGCATCTTCTCGGTGAATGCTGCGTAAGCGGTGTCCTGCTCACCCAGACGCTCAACAATCAGCTGCACAAGCTCGCCCGCGTCGGTGCTGTATTCAACAGCGGTTTCGATACGCATGTTCGGGAAGTTTTTCTTCAGCTGATCGGTGACGTTCACGTTGTACTGGTTCGTCTTGGTCAGGTTGACTTCCATTTCCGGAGACATACCCAGCACCATGCGATCGGTACGCTCTACGAGGCCTTTGGTCTGAGAGACCAGCTGCTTATAGAGACGACCGGAGATGTCGTCATATACGGCTTGCCCGTCTTTAGTTGCCCAGGTAACGCTACCTCCGGAACCAGTCGCCGCCGGCGTCACCGGAGCGCTCAGAGACGGATCGTTGAGCAGGCCGAAGTTTTCCAGCCCGGCGATGCCGTAGAAGTAGGACTTGTTCTGGAACTTGTTCAGCACAAGTGCAGAGGCCACATTGAGTTCGGCGGCATAGCCGATACGCCCGGCGCCATACATGTCCAGCTCGCGCTCACCCCAGCGGGTGTGAGTCTGATAATGGAACGACTGGCGCGGTACCCAGTTGACGTTGGCGGACGTCATGCCGTTGTTGTTGAAGTCGCCGTAAGCGCTGGTTTCACCAGTCGACTCGACGATCGGGAACTGCGAGGTCAGCGTCGTCCAGTCGCCTTTTTTCACTTCACCGATAATCTCTGCGGCCTTCATCGGCGTTACGAGAACGCGGATAAGTTCCGGATCGACGTAGTTAGTGAAGTAGGCCGGGATGCCGGCGTTATTCGCAGTAACCATTTGCGGCTGGGCATCCATCGCCAGCGCGAAATTCTCCGCAAACTCCGGCTTCAGGTAGTCCTTCGCGCCGGGCAGCACAATGCCATATTTCCCGCTGGCTGCGGCGTAGTGTCGCTGAAATTCGTTCATTACTTGCTCCAGGTGCTGATTTTGACCAGCTCGCCAGCGTCACAATCGCTTGCGGCATAGAATGCGGTCTCGATAAAACCGGCCACGGTTGCGCCGGCTGCGGCGACTTGCACCTCACCGGTGGTCAGGGATGCAAAAACCTTCTGCCCGCGGGTGGCAGCGGTTGACGTTTTGGCCCAGTAATCACCGGCTACCTTCAGGGTCACTTCACGACCGGGCTGGATGAGCATGGACGCCTGACCCAACCAAACGGTGATAGACGCCTGACCGTCACGATGGACAAAGCCAGAAGGAACACCGCTACCGGCATTGGAAGCCACACCGTCAACATCCCAGGCGAAGCGGCCGACAGTCAGGCCATCCTCGCCAGCAACCAGAGCGCCCTCGCCAGCCTGATAGGTCGCGTGAGGGTTGGTGCCAGCAAAGGCCCCTTCGACGCCGGGGGCCGGATACTGGTTAATTCGTGTCTGAAAACCTGCCATGTTAACCTCGTTTCAGTTTGCCAGCGGTCGGGAATGCTTTTTCGAACTCACTGACGGAAGCGGAATCCTGCGCAATGACAGGGCGTGAATTTTCTTTCTGGCTGATCGCCATTTTGACCATCGCCGGATAAGCGGACGGGTGAACGTCGGAGATATCCACGCCGCTCTGTTCAAGCGCGGTGCGATAGACATCTTCGGCTGAGTCCATGGCAACGACGTCGCCGATCAGCGGGCGGACAACCTGCTCGGCTTCACGGATTTTCCGGAAGTTTTCCGCAGCCTTTTTAGTCGCACTGTCGGCTGCCAGGCGGATCGCAGAGTCCATCGCCGTTATGGAGACTTTGTCGTCTTCTTCATCGTCTTCATCTTCGGCGGTTTTCTTCTTGCCTTTGCCTTCTTCGTCGTCCTCATCGTCCGCCGTTTTTTTCTTATCCTCGTCGTCGTCTTCGTCGTCGGCGGTTTTGTTTTCTTCTTCGTCTTTCTTTTCGGCCTCATCAAGAGCCAGAAGAGCTTTGCGGACTTCTGCCTCCAGATCAGCATCCTGCGCCAGAAGTGGCTTAAGGGTGGCGCGGATCGCCTCTGCCTTATGTTTACGCATGTGGTTAAGCTCCGGTGGTAATGAATCTGCGACCAGTACATCTGGCCCTGCGCGGCCGTCAGGGACCAGCGCTTCGTGGTTTCCGAAAATGTCACGCATAACGCCGTCATAAGGCTCGCCGTCAGGAGTGACACCCGGGGTCATGTCTGCGACGTACTTGTACGATGCAGATAGCTCTCGCTGCTCTCCGCTCTCAATTCCAGCAATCGCGCTGTTATCCCAGATCGACATACCAACCGTGAGATACGTTCCGTCAAACTCCGCATTGGAGTGCGTCACGCCAACACGAAATTCATTGGGCGGGTCGGTGGGAAAATCGGGGATGTGCTTGCTGAGCACGGGGATGTTATTGAAGGTTTTGGCTGCTTTCCGGAGCTCGTCCGGGTGGCGCCAAAGCCGGTAAAGTTTGTTGGGTTCGAGCCCAAGCTCTTCGCTTCTTGGTATCTCGCGTCCGTAGTAGGCGTTGACGTTTGCCTTGCTGATATTCGTTCGTGAAATCTGAAGGCGGCCATTTGCGTCGATGGTGCGCACAGAGGCGCGATCGAAAGCTAAGCACTCTGTGGGGTTCATTGCTCAATCCTGTTTTGAAAGACCTGGAATTACAGCCTCCCAGGTGCAACGACAATTTGGTAATTCGCCTGGCATGATGTGCTCGCCATCGATGAGCATCCCTTCTGAGAGGTCGAAAAGCTTGCCATTGGCTTTCACATGGGACTGGCGAGGCTTTTTACCTGCATGGGAGTGCTTCCATATTCCCTGGGTAATGCCGAGCGCCTGCTGTCGCGCAGACTGAACGACTGAGGTGGCCTTGTTGTTCTGATCTCGGGCAATGAACGCCGCACGGCGCCGGGTAATCCCGTATCGCTTCTGGAGTTCATCGGTGAGATAGGACAGGTCGCGCCCACGCGCTACCGACCTCATAACCAGCCCTTCCACTTCGGTGAAATACTTCTCGGGGATGGATCGGATAAGGCCGACATTCTCGGCGATGGTCGCCTGAAGAGCGTTATTCATCTGCGAGGTAATTTTGAACTCGACAGTAAACCCCGCATCTTTGAAGGCTGTGGCCAGTGAAGCATCCGCGTTTTTCATGGCGTCGTTAGCGAACCTGTCGGCCAGCTTTTGCGCCATGTCATCAAACCGCCGCGTCCAGCGCTTAGCCAGTTTATGCATGGCATTCCGCATCATCACTGCAGGTGATGCATCCATGGCGACAGCCGCGCCGCTGGCCCGATAGTTTGCCGACAGCCAGTAAACAACAGATGCCTGCATTTCCTGCACCTGCTTATCAAGCTGTCGGCGGTACCATGCTTCGACGCCAGCGTTAGGATGAACTGCCCTTATCGTCAGGGTCTGTTTCTTCCTCTTCGTCGTAGTCGTCTTCGATTTCGAGGTCATCATTCAGGTCCAGAGAGTGATAGGGCGAGTCCGGGTCACCGGCAATTTTTTCGCGGACTTCATTGCCAGAGAGCACGCTGGCGGCCACATAGACAGCGTCTGTGTCCGCGTCTACTTTGCGAATTTCCGCCCGCTCTTTAGAGCTCATTTCGTACAGCGGCTCAAAGTCGAAGGTTATGCCATCGTCAATGTCGCCGAACTCAGAGAGCTGAATGATGTCCATCAAGCGCTTCAGGTTGTCTTTAAAAACAGACTGCTGCAGGGCGTGAATGTAGTCGTAGAAAACGCGGATTTCGCCGTCAGACGTTGCGTTAAGGCCATTTGGAGTAATGCCCAGCAGCTTGACGAGCGGGATGCTTGATACTGCTGACATGTGCTCCTGCGATTGGGCCTGCAGGGCATCAAGGCCGGCGATAGGGGCGCTGACGAACTCCACGGTCTCCGGCTTTTCCTTATCATTATTGACAGCGAACGCCCCGCGGTTATCACGACACTGATTCATAACCTGCAGGCGGGCAATCAGCGTATCCGCTGCGCCACCTGTCAGGATCTGGCTCATATCCGTACCGAAAACCGGTATCGAGTAGGAGTGGATCATGTCGCTGACGCTGTCGCGGGTACGAAGCCAGTTATTGACGTATGGCTCGGCAATCTGCGAGAGAGACAGGCCGCGGAAGTTATACGATGCTTTCAGTAGATCAGGCACCTTCCGAGAGACGAAATCAATCATCCGGCTTGCATGTACGGTCCGGCCCATGACAAACCACTGAGTCGGCTTGTAGAAATCCGGGCTCAGCGGGTTGTCGGAGTTATAAATTCCCGGGTAGGTCCAGATGGGCTCAATGACCCTGAGCCCCTGCAGGCTGCCTTTCGTGATTTTCTTGTCGCTCATGAAGAGCTTCGATTGCAGCTCGTTGTCGTCCATCCATGCGGAGATTCCCCGCGGCGAACGAACGTCGATGTAAATCTGGCCACCGCCAAAGTAGCCGTCGTGTTCTGCGGCTTCTTTAAAGCGCTCGCGCACCTTAAACCGCTTCATGGCCTCTTCGAGCTGTTTTACCCGATCCGCCTTGTCTTCATTGCCGACAGTTTTGAGCTTTATCCATTTGCGGGTCATTTCTTCCGCGATGGTGCCGACCATCTTGCGATATTCAGGCTTCTGCGCCAGCGTGGCCAGGTACGGGTAGCCGGGAAAACTATCAAAGTCGCCGTATCCGTAACCGCCATACGCAGCATTGAGATCGTCGTAAGGCGTGGAGTCCATTGCCAGAATGGCGCTTTTGATAGCCTCGGGGATCACCCCTTTCGGCGGCTCGTAGCGCTGAAACTCTCTTTTCGGTAATGCGCGGACTTCGGCCACGGCCTCGGGCCTGATCCCGACCTTCGGTGCTTCAGGTTCTTTTGCCGGCTCAGGCGCGGCGACTTCTTTCTTTTTAAACCACCACACTTAAATTCTCCTGAGTTGATTCGGGTCGATAACCATCGGCTGCGGGCCGGAAATCAGGTTGTCGTCGATTGCGTCCATCCAGGTATCGAGGATGTCGTCGTTGTCGTGACTGTCATCAGCGGAGAAAGCAGCGCATTCCGTCATCGCCGTCAGCACCCACTCCGTTGAGCCTGCGATCGTGCCGTCCTCGTAGAAGATGCTGGAAAGCTTCTGTCCGTCGTCGGTGTGCGTCGCAGGGACGAACACTTTCCCGGTTTTGATTTGGGGGATGACGTTTAGGCAGCGAACGAGCTTGTTCTGCCCGGTACCGCGCGGAATTTCCCTCACCGGGATGGCGAGTTGTCCGGGGGTCTGGCTACGTTTTTTCAGAGTGGTGATGAGGCCCTGTCCGGCCTGCTTCTCTTCAATGGCCATATGACGCAGCGGCATGACCCGCATGGAGCCAGACAGGCGCCACTTTTCCCAAACCTCTTCCGCTTTCTTCAGGAGGTCTTCCGGGTCCCACCGTCCGCGAACGACATCGATGATGTACAGATTCCCGTCCACGCCCATGCCAGCCAGCGTAAATACGGTGTAATCCAGCCAGTCCTCTACCTTCCCGCTGTTCGTATCGACGTACACGGCGCGGTGCGTAAGCTTCGGCAGGGTGGTGTACGTTCTGAACCAGCTGGTGTCGATGATCCCGCCAGTCAGCGCCATCGGGTTTTGCTGGTATTGCGACAGGAAGGTATAGCGATCCTTTTCCCACAGTTGCAGGAGGTCGTTAACGTCTTCCATCTGCGGCCAGTAGGACCAGTAGCGAACGCCGCCAACGACCACAGAATCGGTATCTTTGACCGTTTCCCAGCAAAGCGAACGCCATGGCTCATCGAGCGACTGGATGTACTTCTCGTCGATCATGGCGGGTATGGCGACATGGTGAAACGGTACGCCCATTCCGCCGGCAAGCATGAAGCCTGTTGCATCGTCGGTGTGCAGGCGCTGCTGAATGCTCACAAACGGAGTCGGGTGCTCTTTCGACTTATCGCCGCGACGTGAGCGGATGGTGTTTACCAGCAGCGTATTCGCGCTTTTGCGTCGGGACTCGCTGAGCATGTCCACCGGCTTGTTGTAGTCGTCCAGCATCACCATGCCGGAAAACTCTGGTCCGTAGTAACCGCCACGACCACCGGTGATCTGCCCGTTGCTTGAGCGCGATACCGTCTGGCCTATAGAGCGCCCTCGCTCGTCCTTTATCTCCCACTCTTCCGCCTGGTTGACACCAAACGAGCAGGGCCAGAACTCCTGATATTCGCGGCTGGCGATAATGTCGCGGGTGCGCCGGCTGTTACGCTTTACCAGCGTGTCAGCAAAAGAGATATTCAGGTTGCGAAAGCGTTTAAGCCGCTTCTCCTGCACCAGGGCGTTGACATACGCCGGGAAGTGAATGGAGAAGAACTCTGTTTTTGTACCGCCGGGCGGGATGTTGATAATCAGGTTTCGCGGGACAAGGCGCCCGGCAAGCAGATCATCAATTTTCGAAGCCATCAGGCGGTGATGCCAGTTAACCAGCAGCCGATCGCCCTGAATCAGCTCGAACCATATCCGGGTGAAGTTCAGGAATGACTTCGTAGACTTTGAACGGATGATCACGCGCTCCGGGAATGACAGGTCATCCCATTCGATAATTCCGCTCATATCAGTCCAGCCCTTCTAACCTTCCCTCCAGCTTCTGCTGGGCCTTCGCATAGTCTTCTGCGGTGTACGTCACCTGATTCAGCGGGCCGCCGTCTTTACCGGTCAGCTCGACCTTTTGCTTGTTGCTGTAGGCATCGCCAACCTCTTTTGCCGCCTGCTCCAGTAGCTGAGCTGTCATGCCGAGGTTTTTCATACCTTCGGCAGTCGTAGACATTCGCTGCAGGACGCGTAGGCGATAGGCTTTGTTGGCGATCGGGATGTCGGAGATTTCGTTGAGGAATCGGTCACGGGTGCGGTTGAAAAGGTCGACCCATTTTTGAGCCAGACCTTTCCCAGCCACCTTTGTCGGGTCATGCGATGCCACCTGCTGGCGCGTAACCTGAACCTTGAATTCTTTTTGTACGGACTCGACGATTTGGGATGGCGTATCAAAGCAAGCGAGCTCTTGAACGATAAAGGCTCTCACTTCTGGTTTTAGTGCAGCCATAACCCACCGTCCGTATAAAGCAGTATAAAATCACGCCAGTTTCAGCATGCACGTCCCGCATGCTCTGGCAACATCGATATGAGCAACCTCCGCCGGCCTGTTCGCCGCATCCACCATTTCCTGCACGTCTTTGCTGGCGCCGTAACGCCGGACCACTCCGACGAATTCCTCGACGTCATGGCCGCGAAGTTTGAGCACCGGCATACCGGTCTCTTTGTTGAACTTCGGCGCGCCATAGTCGTCGGTAGCCTGGGCGATGTGATAAAGCTCATGCTCTACCAGTGCGCAGAACTCCAGAGCGTTACATTGCTCGCAGTAGTCAGCAGCCAGGGTGATGATGAACTTCGGTATGCGACCGAACCATTCATGCATCTGCTGCTCCATGCGGGACTTCTGCCAGCCTCCGGCACGCATCATTACCTGCTCACACTGACCCAGCACAATGCGCCCGCTTTTGGCGAATGAGCCAGAGGCCCACATAAACGCGACATCAGCATCGACCAAGTGCGCATGGTCAGGGTTATGGATTCGGCCGTCTTCGGTGAGGATGTTCTGATTTACCCATTCGCCGATTTCGGCAGCAGGGATAAGCCGGGTATACGGCAGCCAGTTTTCGCCAGTGAAGTTGACGGGAGGGTATGGTCTGCGATTGTCATTTTCATTCATGCAGAGCAATCCTCTTAGCTGGTTGGCCTACCCAAAATTACTTTCTTAAGTGCTCATCCTGTTTCATTGTGGGTTGAGGAGAGAATCTCCCAATATACAAATCAATGAATTTTTCGTTGGTCATATTTTTATCAAGATCTTCCTGCCACTCTCTCATCCAGACATGAACTTTTGACCAGTCAACTGACTCTTGTTTGTCGGTGAGATTTGCCATTTATCTATTCCTTCATTACCGTAATGATGGTGTAACGAGAGATTTCTTTGAGGCTGAATCCCTCTCGCTTATCCACTCCATCGTCGTCAAAGTGACAATGAATGAACCCATGTTCAATTATCGGCTTAACGGGGGGTAGTAATGGATACACAGAGGGAATGTGAGCCATCTGACACCAGATAGATATTCACGATGTAATGATTAATCAACCCTTTAGCCATATCAGAATTTCCTGCTGGATTCGGAAATATATCACCGGGGAATAGCGACAACCATTACCCTAGAAAGTTACATAAAACTCTGTCAATGGCGCTTTTCGGACACCATTTGCAGAACTTTATAATTACGCCTTCTTCTCAATCACAGGGCCAATCCGGATACACTTCTTAGTGAGCCACCCCCCAGCGCAAAAGCACTGAAAGGATGAGCAGCGGCTTCATGTATGGGCGAAGCGTAATTTCCGCCACTAGGATTCCTGTAGTGCGCATATGGCTTACCTCGTTGTGACATTATCGAAACCCCTCAATGAAGGACTTCTGTAATGTGGGCTCTTATCTCAACGCAGCCCCTTACCGCGTGCCGGATGCTCATCTTCGAGCGCCAGCATTGAGATAATATGGCTGACCTTAAACCAGCCAGGCTTCTCCGACAGTCGACAGAGCCAGATCGACAGGAGAATGAAGAGTATCAGCATCGTTACCTCAGGCACTGCGTGGTGATGTATTCCTGCAGCGCCCTCAGGGCTGTTTGGTCGCTGAGGATTCCGGACCGGATACCGAGAACGTTTCGTCCAGCAACTGCAGAGAGTTCGACGGTGGCATCATCGCCCATGCTGGGGGCGCTGGCGGTTTGGCTTGAGGCTGACACTGGACACTTGCCTTTGACGAGCACCCGACCACCATTATCAAGCTTGCGCTGCAGAGCATCATTTTTAGCTTTTTCATCGGCTAATTCCTTCGTGTATTTGGCATCGAGTGCTGCTACATCACGCTGGCGGGTCTGCATGTCCGCGATCGTGTCATTTGCCAGGCTGAGTTGCTCAGTTGCTTTGTCACGCTGCCTTTTGAACTCGGTCGCGTTGTCGTAGTAGTGACTGACCAGCCAGCCGAGGCTGACTATCAGGCAGATCACAATGGCGCTGATAATGGCGGTTAATCGGCTCATAGCAGAATTACCCCAACGAAAAGAAACCACCCCCACCCATCATGCCCACTAGCGGCAATGAATCCTGCCGCAGCCATGCATATCGCCGACGGTACGTATCTCATTTCTGCCCCCACAAACAAACTTCGCGCTCAATCTCGCGGCGAGTTACCAGGCCTTTCCACTGCTTACCCTTGGCGTAAGTCCAGCGGCGCAACTGATCACATGCACCTTTCTGGTCGCCCTGGTTGATTTTGCGCAGCAGTGTGGAGGTCTGGAAATTGCCAGCGCCGACGTTATAGGCGAACGAGTACAGAGCCCCGCGCATTGTCTCGGGGATCGGCTTTTGGATGTATGGGTCAGTCTGGCGAGCAACGGTGTTCAGGTCTTTGCTGAGCAGCGCACGGCACTCAGCCTCGGTGTACTTCTTGCCGAGCATGATGTCTTTGCCAGTGTGGCCATAGCAGACAGTCCAGACGCCTACCACATCCTGATAAGGGTTGTATCGCACACCTTCAAGACCATCGTTCCCGGTTGGGCCAGTGATGAGCGCAGATGCAATGGCTATGGCACCACCGCCGCCGGCGATCACGCCAATCAGTTTATTCCTCATTGATGGCGTCATGCTCACCCCTGTGTATCACTTGCGATCCGCTTCAAGGCCTCGGTTACCACTTCGGCTGAAGCCGGGCGGTCACTTCCTGGCTTAGCGGAGACATCAGCCAGATAACTGGCCAACAGCTGCGTGCGTTTTTTCTCTTCATCCAGTCGCTCTCGCTCTTCTTTACGCTTTGCGTAATACGTCTTGATTGTGAAGAAGGCAGAGATCAGGGCGCCAATGATGAAGACATAATCCTGCAGACTCAGGACTGAAAAGATACCAAGCAAGGCTGACCACCAGTAAGGCAGATTGTGACCATCGGCTGGGTTCATACGTTGCATCTCTCACCTCCGATAATGTTCGGGGTGCTATCTGTAGTCAGTAAAAGGTTCAGGGCCGTCGGGCTGATTTACCAACAAAGCGTCGAGGGTGATTCCCGCGACCCTGAAAATAAAAAACCCGCTCAAGGCGGGAAGAAATACCAAGGGTAAAAGCGACGGCGCGGTAGCCGTAATGGTCCCAAGGCAGGGGATATGGCTGTGATGGCTGGTGCTGATATCCAGCTTTGATGAACAGATTACATCTGGCATCGACTCGAAGGGGGTTACATCATATCTTCGGCACCTTCTGGTGCTGTCCGGGCACTACCCGGCTGGCCAGCGCATCAGCCTGCGCATTCACCACAACGGTAAGAGCATATCTTAGACGCCTGCTATAAGTCAGCATGGTACCTGACATGCTCTTACCTGTTATGGGCTCCGTTTCGTGGAGCAACGGCCAGGCGATCAATCTGGCACCGGGGGAGGACTTATTTTAGGCGATAATGCCCGTGCTCCATATCTGGCGGCCTGCGACGCTGTTGCAGCAGCGCCCCTGATAAGTTGGGTTATGAGCCCGTCATCAGGTCAGGCCATTATCTGGTGCACCATTCAGGAATCGAACCTGAAACCGATAGCTTAGAAGGCTATTGCTCTCTCCGGTTGAGCTAATGGCGCTAATTTGGCGGGACAGGAAGGATTCGAACCTTCGACCATTCGGTTAACAGCCGAACGCACAACCGCTGTGCTTCTGACCCTGAAATGAAAAAGCCCAAGGCGTTAACCTCGGGCTTGAATTCTTTGTGTGTCGACAATCGAAGCTATGGCGACGATATCAGATTTACATGAAATATATGCCTTTCAGTTCGGTTTTGCAAGACTTACATCTAAATTTGTCGCCTTTTGTTGTGAACGTGATCGCGTTACCGATATGAGAGCGTCGCTATCAAGCTTCACAAAACTGCTGCGCAGCGCCAGCCAATGAGGGAGGTAGGTTTCTGTCCATGTGGACTTTGCTACACCAACCAGCTCCGCCAGCGCCTGATATTCATACGTCTCCCTCCCTGCCAGCTCGGCTTTGACATCCTGAGCGGCCAGCCAGATAAGTTGACGAAGGCGATCGACAGTCTTCTTCGCAATGCGTACGCCAGCCAACTTCTCGCTGAATTGCTCCCATGCCCACCGGGTTATCGTCTCTTGGTGCTCCCAGCGGATATTGTCGCTGTAGTTCCACAGCAGCCACGCTTTCTGATGCTCTTCCAGCGAAAGCAGAGCCCGGCGCCAGCTTGCCGTCGAATACTCAACAGGCAGCACGAGAGCGATTGATGAACCCTTAGCGCGGGACTGGCTGCCGCTCATCGGCGGCCCGTCCGGGTTAACCATTTTTTGCTTTACCTCGCTATATACCTTCTTCCTTCCCCGGCTGCGCGCCGTAGCGGTGAATTGTGCGTTCTCTGCAAAAGCTACCAGTTGCCCTTTCGTCGCACCGCTCAGATCGGCGGTGGCCACTATCAGCTCCTGGCGAACAAATTCCAAGTATTGAGCTGTCATGCTGTCTCTCCCAGGGTCTGATAGATGCGAACGAAATTTCTCAGTATGCGGTAGTCAACCAGTACGGTGCCGCGGTGCCGGCAGAGGCGTAGCTTTTGCCAACGGTCGCGGATGCGTTCGATAACGTCACGGCTCATGCTGCCTCCCGTTGTTTCAGTGCTTTGAGCTTGGCGCGGTACTCATCGCGAATACGAATAAAGTCTTCCCGGCGGTAGTTGGTCATTTCGTGGGGTCCGTTAAGCCAGTCGACATACTCCTGTCCGTAACGAGCGATCAGGCCAGCTTCGTATTGCTGAGCAACCGTCGACTCTTTGGCGGTGTACTTACCGGCCCCGGCATTGCACGATTTGCACTGCTTATGAGCGTTGCGCTCTTCAAAACGCAACTCAGGGTAAGCGCCAACCGTTTTGAAGTGGCCGCAGTCCCACTGTCCGCCATGCAGATCAGGCGGGTTGGTCTCGCCGCAACTGATGCATGGCAAACCAGCATCACGCGCGCGGATGTAGGCGTTGAATGCCTGCTGAGCCTGGGATTTGTAGTAACTGTTAGGTCTGAGCTCAGCCAATCTTGCTTTACGGCGCTGGCGCCCCGCCTTCTCTTCGGTACGCTGACGCTGTGCTTCCTTCTGCTTAGCATCTTCCCGGGCTTTTGCTGTCTGTTTTTTGCCGATCGCGCTGGCGCATTCAAAACTGCATACCACCTGCCCTTCCCGGGCGGGATGGAACCATTCGCGGCAGTGGGCGCATTTACGACGTGAAGGTTTACGCATGCTCACCACCCTGGATCTGCACCAAGGTCAGGCGTCCGCAGAATACAGCCCCGGTATCGATATACATCTGATTGGCGTACTGGCTTGGCTGATGTGCCGGGGTGTGACCAAAAATAAACAGGTCTGCACCGGATATTTCATTCACAATCCCATCCTGAGCCGCGCTCACTCGCTCACGATTCCAGATCACCTGTTCTGCATCGACGGGCTTGTCATACGCATATTCGTTATGAGGGTAGTCAGCATGGCAGACCACCACCCTCTTACCCTCGGTCATTACCTCGATGATGAGTGGCAAACCTGCAACCAAATGGGCCAACGCGATAGTCCGGCGTGCTTTGTCGTAGTCAAGGTTAAAGAACCATCCGCCACCGTTAGCGAGCCAGTGATTCACGTTCCCGGAAGAGGATAGTCCGTCGAGCATCATCTGCTCATGGTTCCCTCTTACAGCCATAAACCAGGGCATTGCGATTAGCTCAAGGCATTCGACGTTTTCCGCACCGCGATCGATAAGGTCACCTACAGAGATCAGTAGGTCACACAACGGGTCGAAACGGACCCTTTCCAGCTCGTTCATTAGCAGCGTATGGCAACCATGCAGATCACCAACAACCCAGATGTTGCGCCAGATAGCACCATTAATGCTTCGATAGAGGCTCATGCAATTTTCCTTCTGGCAGCGCGGCGCAGCCAGCGGACATCTGCCAGGTGAGCCGTATAGTGAAAGGTGGGGATATCGGAAGGCTTAACTTCGACCTTGCGCTTGCGGCGCGCCGGCACGCGGAAAATACCGCGCTCCATGACCTTAGCGAGCAGACTGTGCATGCGAAGCCCTCCATTCCTGGGCCCATGCAATCCGACTGCTGGACTTCTCGCTGAACTTCACATTGTGCTCGGTGCCGAACCAGTAGATCGCCTCGATTACCTCGACCATGTAGCGTTTGCTGGATTGAGAGGTACGAACGCCGAAGTAGACGCGGCCGCCGTTGATGCCCGGGGCGGATTTCTGCTCACGCTCCGGGTTTTGCATCTGGCTGACCAGTACGGTGATGAGGTCTTTCCACTCCGCTGGCTCCAGCTTTTCACCGTGCCAGATCACCTGATCGCTCAGGTCTTTCAAAAGTGGCCACATGAGACGATTCTGTTTGTCGGTGCGGCTTTCTTCGCGCGCCTCGATAATCAGCGGCGATCGGTGGTCGACGGGCAGAGACTGGATGAATCTGACGACGTTATGCTTAACGTGTTCGTTGATAAGGCAGAATTGTTGCTTCACGCTTCACCTCCGGAGAGGCTAAACGCTGAATGCAGGAAATCGCCGGTGGCTTTCGCCATCGGTGACAGGGATTGCTTTAAGGTCTTGTGCGCCATGTGTCCCCACTTGGCGCCGGTCATTAGTGTCAGTTGCTCAGGCTGACGAGGTAATTATCGCCCTTCCCGGGGATAAAAGCAAAATGAGCATATACGAGAAAACCCCTCCGGAAAGGGGTTTGATTTCAACTGGAGGCTTTGCGTTCTGCGGGGGATTTAGGCATCAACCCTCCCTCCATGCCTGATTGCGTGTTTTCAGTCCATTCCGCTTAGCATTACGCTGAATGCGCCTCAACTCTTCCCTGGACTGCTCAGGTGTTATTTCACCCCTCAAAACGCGCTCAACAAGGTTCTTACGCACATCCATGCTGTCAGCGATAAGACCTTGCTCCTCAAGCCTCTCGATATTAACGCGCTTATCAAGTCGAGCATCAAAACTTGAACGACCCATCACTTCACCTCCTGCGGGGCGGCTGCGAGCATGGCGGCGCGGCGATTTACCACCTCGATGAGCGCCTCTTCGGCATCACCCAGGCAATCAGCGATGCCGCGACGGTCGCCGTCGAATTCATTCAGGTCGAGGCGTATACGAGCAACCTTCTGCAATGCGTCCAGCACATCATCCGGCACTGCCGGCGCTGGCTGCGCGTGGCGATAGAGCGGCTCAACCTTGACGCCATCCCACGCCAAATCCCTTGCGCGTTCCTCGTCATTAGTGACGTGCCATTGCTTGAGATGTTGCCAAGTCCACGCCACCGGCTCGCTGTCCATTGCGGCCAGCGCCATGCGGGCCAGTTCGCGAATCTCGTCGTTGATATTGCACATGCGCGGATCGTTAGCGTACTGTTCGATGCGTTCTCTGGTTATGGTTGATTTGGTCATGGTTTTACCAACGATATTCATTTTCTTCCTCCCAGCGCTTCCGCTCTGCATCGATACAGGGCTTACACACCTCATAGACCCTTCCGCAGCTTCCTTCTTCGATATCTCGATGAGGGATTAAACGGTCAACGCACTTACCGCACCAGTCGCATTCCCCTGAATGGTCAGCTTCCTGAGATGACTTAACATATTCATCAAGGCATTCCTGGCACATATCATGATATTCACACCCAAACGAATCTGTTTCCCCTTGCACGCGGCGAACGGCTACACGTTCCGGGTGCTCATCGCATTTAGAATCAGTCGGTAAACTACAAAAATGACCACGCAGAGTTGATACAGGACCATTGCTAATGTCAGCCATCACTCAGCCTCCACCTTGATGCCAGCGGCGGTATAGATGGGAAACCATGGGGTGGCATAGCCCCCTGAGCGGTCGCTAGGGCGCTCAGCACCTATAGAGATTTGGATTTGTCCGTCGCTCTCTCGCAAATAGGCGTAAGGCACGGGCAGTCGTTTCTCCTTCCGAGCAACAAGTTCAATAATGCGCTGCTGCGCCTTCTCCAGCTTTTCACCGGTCGACTTAGCTGTTTTTCTCCACGTTGCGCAAATACGTTTCTCTGATTCCAGTGCCTCTACCAGCTCAGCGCCAGCCGCTTTCCATAAATTCCACATGAGGTTGTAATCACTGCCAGATAACGTGCTGTTACGGTATCCATCAGAAGTGCGCAGACCTTCCAGCGTTGACTTGGAAATGCAGATTTGAGTCATAACCCATGCTTCGAATTTTTCTCTCTGCGCCAGTTCGGTGATATCAGTCATGCTGCATGCTCCTGCTTTAGCGCTGACAAACCTGCTGTCGTAATTGAGTATCCACAGCTAGTTAGGGTAATCAGCCCCCTTCTCTGTAGCGCCTTGAGTGATTGCCGCCAGGTTGCGTAAGGACGCTCACCGGAAGCTATTACTGAAAGAATCTCGAGTTGTTTCGTGTTTAGCTTGCTCATTTGTCGGCCCCCTCGCGCAGCGCGGCTTCCCATTCAGCCAGTGATTTTTCTGCGTACTCCCCTGACAGGCCATCTTCTGCTGGTATTTGGCTATTGGCTAAATCTGCTTTAGCGTCAAGAATCATGCGTACCACGTCGCCAACCTCAGCCATTGGCTTATCTACGAATCCGTGATTGAAGGCAGCAGCAAGGCGGCTCGCTGCAAAGTTGATACCCTCTGCGCGGCCATCAGCCTTAATCCCGGCTACGATGCGATCGGTGGCGGGGGTTTCAGGCTTAAGTGCGTCAAGAACGGCGTGGATAACCTCTGTTTCGTTTTCAACCCATGACCACTCGGAGGTTTCATTCCAGTCATGATCCATTACTGCGGTTTCCATGAATGCATCGACTGCTTCGGATGGGATTTCCTTCTGGATAAAAACATTCTTCAGCGCCACATTCTCCGCAGCCAGCTGAGAATTTTGGTCTGCCAGCACATTCCCGGTTTTTATGGCGGCATCCAGTGAAGCGCTGCAAATGCGAAACTCTTTCGCCAGCTTCAGGAACTTCTGCTCTCTGATCGACAGCTCGCCCGCCGACTCCAGCGACTGAATGAGCTCGTTTACTGCCTGTAATGTGATAGTCATTTTCTTACTCCCGCCAGGCACTGGTTAAACAGGTTAGTCATTGGGTTTACGCCGCCAGGACGCTGGCGATACTGAACAGACGGATCGCTTTCGGTTACGGCTGTCGTGTCGATCAGTGTGTACCGGTAGCTCCTGCACTCACCTTCACGCTTAACCTGGCCGTCACGGTGCATCTGCCACAGGGAGGAATTGACCACTGAAGAGTCAAACCCGGTACCGCGGCGGATATCCTGAAAGCTGCAGCCAGGATGCTGGCCGATGAAGTTAATAACGGCTTGTTTGCCAGAGTTCTTTTTCATCAGATAAGCCCTCTCTCTTTCCCGCGCAGGTATTCATCCCGCAGCCACTGAGCCGGAGTTAACGCACCGAGCGATGCCGCGTTTGGCATGCATCCGAAGCTTTTCCCTTCAGGGTGAAACCCCTGCTGACGGCTGGCATGGTTTGTCGGAATGGCTTCCTGGTTGTTCTCCAGAGCCAGTACCGGCGACGGTATTTGTTCTCCTGCAGCGACTTTCAGCGCCCAGTCTTCCAGCTTTTTAGCAGCATATTTCTCGGTTTCTGCCTCGCTGAGCTGGCGCTGATACATTGCTCGCCGGGTATCGGTAACAACCCAGTACATAACAGGGTGAGACCACGGGAAGCGCTCAGCACCGCCGGTATGCAGCCCCTTCTCACGGCTGTAGCGGTGGAACTCGTTCATCACGTCGACAAGAGTCACGCCGAGCACAGTGCCGCTGTCCTTGCACCACTTGATGAACTGGCCAGGCGATGGCCAGAACGGCGATTCACTGGCTCTCGCGTGGCGCACACCGGCGGATAGCTGTTCGCGGGTGCGGATGCCGTTTTCGGCAAAAGCGGCAATCCACTGGCGCTTCGCTGTCTTCTCTTCGGCGTCGGTCCGCAGGTTAGTCTGGGTAGACGCCGGGAAGATCTGCTTCAGCTGTCGGAACAGAGAATCAACCAGCCTTTCAGCTTCGAAATCGAGAAGCCTCTGCGGCTCCGTACTCCCTGCAGCCATTCTGGCCAGCGCATCACCATCGCGATTGCTGATCGCGGTCATAAGCTGAGCGGTCATATGAAGTCCTTCCAGCCTTCAGGGCTGTTCCAGTGTGGGGAATCAGGTTCGCTTCTCTGGCGCCCGGAAAGCGGATTAACTCTCGCGTTCCTTAGCCACACCCGGAATGCCGAGTTCCAGTCGATCAGCTTTGTGCCGCGGGCCTGGTGATAATCACGAAAGTTCAGCAACTCGGTTTCAATGTTGATCCCTTTCTCCGAGGCAATCGCAATGTGATCTGCCGATGGCTTGAAGGCAGGAGGGAAAGGTATCTCCCCGTTGGGTGAAATCCCGATCCGTCGCTTTGCAGCCTCGCTGATAAACTGCCCTCGCGCAGAGAGAGAGTCTGGTTCAGTGACTGGTTCAAAAGAGTGACTGGTTCTGGTGCCATCTGGTGGCATAGGGGGTGTGCCATCAGATGGCATAGGGGGTGCTATTTCATGGCATACCCCTGTGCTTTTTGGTGGCATAGGGGTGGCATCAAGGTTCAGATAATACACGTTGGATGTATTACCCTTCCCGTTGTTGACCCCAACGCGATTTTCACGCTTGAGCAGCCCCATATCCTCAAGCGCATCAATATGGTTGCGAACAGCGGATTTGCTGCATTCGCACTGATCGGCAATGTGTTGATACGAAGGCCAGCATTCGCCCTTGTCATTGGCGTTGTCGGCCAGCTTGATAAGAACGAGCTTACGCAGTGAGTTTCCCACTTTGACCCCCATTGCTTTCGCCATAAGTGACATGCTCACGTGCTACCTCCGTATTGTTTACTCTTACAGATTTACCAGGCATAATTACCTCGCAATTACCTCTTCGTTTTTGCACCTGAAAGCCGTTGGTGTTACCGCACCGCGGCTTTCGCCTTTTCTGAACTTACCCGGGTCATTACGCCTCCAGCTGATACGTTTCTTTTCCCTTGTCGCTCTGCAAAATTAAAGCGACCTCCTTTGCAAGGCGGGCCATGTCATCATCGACAACGCCCCACTCAAGAACAGCCAGTAACATCGCCATTTTCGGTACCCATGATGATTTCCAGCGCGTAATCTGCGACTCATTGACGCCTACAGCCATGGCCACTTTTTTCCCTCCCATGAGAGAGATGCGATTCAGCAGCCATGTCTCGATGCGACGTGCGTTGTCCTTATTGCGTTTAATTGCGTTCTCCATTTGTGATACTTCCTCTGGTGTTGATTGAAAGGCCGCCAGTCAGGCGGCTTTAGGCTTGCTGACTTCCCGGATCTGCGCAGCAGTAAACTGGCCGCCAGAAGCGAGAGCGATTTTTTCTGCGTAATTGGTCTCGTCGGTGTAGTCCGTTCTCGGCAGACTTCCGTTGGCAATCCACTTGTAAATTGCGCGCGGAGAGCAACCACAGGCTTTAGCTACAACAGGAACGCGAATCTTTTTGATGATTTCGCCAAGACTGTTAGGTGCCATGTTTAACCCTCAATAATGAACTGTAAGTACATATTAAGTCGGAACTGATAGTTCACGCAAGTGATATTATGATTGAACACATGGTTCACGAAGAAAGAGCGCGAAAAGAATTTTCTCTGAGGCTAGCGCTGGCCTGCGATAAAGCTGGATTGATGCCACATGGTCGCCAGGCTGAGATCGCCAAGAGGATGAAGTTGACACCGAAGGCCGTGAGCAAATGGTTTAACGGGGAGTCAATACCAAGGCGGGGGACACTCCAGGCTTTAGCTTCCCACATAGGCACGTCTGCATCGTACCTACTTGGCGATGCGGATGAGGACGGTATTGAGCCTGGGGCGGCAACTAATCGGAAAGACGTCTTTAGGGTTGACCTCTTGGATATCGCCGTCAGCGCAGGACCTGGAGTGGTAAACCAGGAGTTCGTTGAAATCCTCCGCTCTGTTGAGTATGCGCCAGCCGATGCGAATCACATGTTCGATGGGCGTAAAGCGGAGAACATCCGGATCATCAACGTCCGGGGCGACAGCATGTCTGGGACGATTGAGCCGGGTGATCTGCTGTTCGTCGACATCAGCGTTAAGAGCTTCGACGGCGACGGGATATACGCCTTCCTGTACGACGACACTGCTCACGTCAAGCGCCTGCAGAAGATGAAGGACAAGCTGCTGGTTATCTCAGATAACAAGAGCTATGCAGCCTGGGACCCGATCGAGAAAGACGAGATGAACCGGGTGTTCGTGTTCGGCAAGGTGATCGGCAGCATGCCGCAGACGTACAGGAAGCATGGGTAGCAAGCAAGTGGCCTGATTAGGTTCCTTGGCGATTTGACACAACAAAGTGGTCATCATCACAATAATTAAGGAATTCAAATGGATAACTTACCTTTGGCATTATCTGGTCACCAGCTACAAATGGAACTATACCCGATAAAAGAAGCCGATGTTGATGGCATTCAAATGGGCGTTATGAATGATGGGTCTCCATTTTTAACTCAGCGAGGTTTGGCTAGATTATGTGGCGTGGACCATGCAGCTCTCCTTCGGCTCGCCTCAAACTGGGACGATGAAAGGACGAAACCCAGAGGCCAATTCATAGACCAAAAGCTTAGAGAGCAAGGATTAAATCTCAACCGATTATTTCATAAGACAGTAATTCAAGGCACAGAGACAAACGCATTCCCTGATGTTGTCTGCATGGCCTTTCTTGAGTATTACGCATTTGAAGCTACTCAGGGTAGTCGTGAAGTAGCTTTATCTAACTTTCGTAAGTTAGCGGGTTCTCAACTGCGTAGATTCATATACTTAAGTGTAGGGATTGACCCAGAGAACCCGCAGAGGGGCGCTCTTGAGTGCTTCCATGAAAGACTATTAATGAATGATCAGGTTCCATTTGGATATTTTTCTGTATTTAGAGAAATGGCAGATCTTTCATTAAAAATGGTTAAAGGTAATTTTGACTTTGGTCCCTCGGCAATTCCAGATATAAGTGTTGGCACCATGTGGTCAAAATACTGGGTCGCGAATGGTTGTGAAGAAAAGTATGGCCAGCGCACAAAGTCGCCACATGTTTATCCAGACTGGTTTCCTCAACATCGTGCAGGACCTGTTGACGCCTGGATCTACCCGGATGACGCATTAGGGTTGTTTAGACGGTGGATGCAAAATGAATACATTCCTAATCGTCTTGGAGATTATTTATCTAAGAAGTCCGCCGATGGAGCGATTTCAGCAGTGGATGCATTAAGAATTGTTGAGGCAGTTAAGAAACCAGAACTTCCTAAGCCACATTGACCACCTTTACACCCCGGCACCGCGCCGGGTTTTTTATTACCCCTACTCTTCCCGCAGCATCAGCACGTCAAGTGCCAGCTCCATTTCCATTCTCTTAACCAAACAGACCATAAAATAAATATACTTAAAGTTCATTAAGTTACCTTAATCTGAACTATCTATAAATCAAAAATGTACTTTTGGTACTTTACAATGATGAACCATTAGTACATTATCATCTCATCCAAACAACACCGGCAACGCCGGTCATTAGCAACAACGCTCCGCTACCCGGCGATAAGGGTCAACTAAACGAGGTGGTCACTATGACTAAAGCAGAAATGATTCAGTACCTGATGAGCCGTTATCAAGTTTCCTACCGCATCGCGCAGGATTCATTAAGCGATAACGACTGGGATTTGATGATGGCTGCAGGTGATATTCGCGACGAGCTGAATGCGGAAGTATGACCAATTTTCCCTTAAAGATTGTGGAGGCCATCTCATGAAGTACGTTGTAAAAACTCACTTTGGATATAGGGCTACAGCCAGAGCTAATGGAATGACGCAGAACATTGGCACGTTCTATAGCCCTGAAAGGGCAAGCATAGCTGTCAGGTTATATCAGCATTGGTTAAAAAAATTTCAGTATTCCGATGTCCCCAGAAAGCCCATGCATCCTGATGCGCTTAATGAATTTGGCTTTTAAAAAAGGGGTGAAGAGATGATCCGCGAAGAAGACAAGCCTGCATGGCGTAATTTTTGGTTAAAGGTCGTTCCGTTTTTGGTTGCTGTCCTTTTTTTTAGCTTCGCATGCTGGGGTGGAAAATGAGCAAACAAGGCATTCGTTCACTGATTTACTGCCTGCTGATCTGCGGCGTTATCTGGTCGGCTGTAACTATCAAAATTCTGCACGCTGCGGGGGTGTTCAATGGCTAACTCAATTCCTAACAGCGGACGCGCCGTGATGATGCGCAACGCTAAAACTGGCGCCACCTGGAAGGTTTCTCGTGACTACCTGAAAGAAACCTTCTGGTTCGAGCCGCAGGGCAACCTGCGCCACATTCGCAAAGCATTTGAGGCACGCGACCTGCTGCCGAACCTGGTACCAGCCGGGACACATTAACCGCGCATATCAGCGCACGAATTTAACTGAGCTATCAGGCGGCTTTTATCGCGCCGGGGATTCTTACAACCAAATTTCAGGGGAAACCATGAGCGAAATAATGGATTTAGTCGTCATCGAGAAAAAGAACGCGATGGCGGTTTTCACCAATAACGACCAGCTCGACCCACTTATTGAAGCGATCGAAAAAGAGGCTCGCAGCCTGGTACCTGACGTGACCACCAAAAAAGGCCGCGATGCCATCGCATCCATGGCCCACAAGGTCGCGCGCTCTAAAACCTACATCGACAACGCAGGTAAAGACCTGGTCGCTGAGCTGAAGGCTTTGCCAAAGCAGATCGACGAAAGCCGCCGTGTTGTCCGTGAGCGTCTCGATGCGCTGAAAGATGAAGTGCGTCGCCCGCTGACTGAGTGGGAGGAAGAGCAGGAACGCATTAAGGCCGAAGAAGCCATGAACGCACTGCATGCCGAAGCACTGGCCATGAATGAAGAGTTCGATCGGCAACTGGCTGCTCGGATTGAGTCTGACCACGAAATCGCCCTTCTGATGAATGACGCTTTCGACCGTGTTCAGGCCGAGAAGAAGGCAGAAGCCGAACGCCAGCTCATTGCCCGCGAAGAAGAGATTAAGCGCCTGGCGGAAGAGAAAGCGAAGCGTGAAGCGGAAGAAAGACACCGCGCTGAACTGGAAGCAGCAGCCCGACGTGAGGCCGAGGAAAGAGCAGCAAAGGAGCGTGCTGAACGGGAGCGTATTGAAGGCATTCAACGCGCAGAGCGCGAAAAGCAGGCTGCTGTAGAAGCGGAGCGCCGCAAGGCACAGGAAGAAGCCGATCGCATCCGCCGTGAGGCAGAGCAGCGCGAACAGGCCCGCCTGGCTGAGGAGAAGCGCAAAGCCGATGAGCAGGCGAGCCGCGAAGCCGACGTGAAGCATCGCAAAACTGTCGGCACTGACATCGTCAAAGCCCTGGTGGCCAATACCAGCCTTACCCGGGATCAGGCTATCGAGGTGCTCACCGCGGTTAAAGACGGCCGCATTCCTCATACCGGTATCAGTTACTGAGGTGCTTATGAACATCAAATGTGAATGCACAGACATGCGCACATCTGTAGGCCCGCATAACACGTTAACCGTCGAGCTGGAAGACGTGGTGTTGTCGGGGACGGTTAACAGTCGTGAAGTCCTCATGCAACTGGATTGGGACGTGGTGATCGAATGTCTGGCGGAGCATGGCTACGTCATTTCTCACCGGGAGAAGGCAGCATGAGCGCGGCGGAAAAATGGAATGACGACGAATTCATTCAGCTGATGAGCGATGCGATCGGTGAACGTGATTTCGACGATGACGAACCAGTAAACCTTTCTGCGGAACGGCAGAACCCGGCGATCAGCTGGGATGAATTCGCGGGGAATTTCCAATGAATCTTGAGCTACTTGACGCCCCATTTCCCCATAAGGATATCGAGTGGCGTATTCAGCAGGCAGGGAAAAGCGGATCGTCAATTTGGGCAAAGGTCTTGGCCTATGTCACAAACCGGGCAATCATGAAGCGCCTTGATGAGGTTTGCGGAAAGGCCGGCTGGCGTAATGAGTACCGAGATATCCCAAACAATGGCGGCGTCGAATGCGGAATTTCCATAAAGGTCGATGGGGAGTGGATCACCAAGTGGGACGCATCCGAAAACACGCAGGTTGAAGCTGTAAAAGGCGGACGCTCAAGCGCTATGAAGCGCGCTGCTGTTCAGTGGGGAATAGGCCGGTATCTCTACGATCTGGACGTAGGCTTCGCAACTATATCAGGCGAAAAAGCAGAAGGTTTTACTTACGCACGCACTAAAGAGTTAGGCGCTTTTTACTGGAAGCCGCCTGCCCTGCCTGCATGGGCTCTTCCATCGGCGGTTTCAAGCAATGACCAGTGTAAGCCAGCGGCAGAAACAAACAGCGAACAGTTTCAGCCAGTAAAGCCGTCGATAACCATGGAGGAAGCTGACGATATTCTCACGGAGTTCTGCCGGGAAATTGAGAGTGAAAACAATCCAGAAGTCATAACTCAAAAATACAGCGAAGCATGGTTCGCTCTGGACGGATTTTCCGAACATCAAAGCAAATGCCATGAGGTAACTGGCATCCGGCGCAGGGAGATAAAACAGGCGTTAGGAAGCTCTGAAAGTGCAGGTGGCAGCCATGAAAGTAACAGCTGAGTCAATACTGTCCATCCTGCGCAAGGACGCGCGTAACAACATCACAGCGTTTCACCGCTGGCAGACAGCAAAGGGTGCTCTTGGTCATACAGCCGGAATAACTCTCAACTATCACGATCCTTATTACAAAGGATGGGCTCCAGCTCTTGAAATGCGCGAGGTATTCATTTCAGCGCCTGAACTTGAGCAGGTAATCCCCTACCTCTCTGTAGAGAAATGGGGTGACGGGCTAATTGGTGGGGAAATTTATCGAATCCCTCGGGAGGAAAAATGAAACATCACCACGACGGAATCACCGTAGGAAGTATCACTCTTCCCTATTCCATCAATCGTCGGGGATGGATCGCCCCAAGCGGCGACGTTATCAAAAACCCATTAAAGGCTCAGCGGCTGGCCGAGCTGATGAACAGTAAGAAGGTGGTGGCATGAGCGGAAATACCCCCCTAATTTACGGATCTATTTGCAGCGGCATTGAAGCCGCGACCGTCGCCTGGGAGCCTCTCGGATGGAAGGCGGCATGGTTCTCTGAAATTGAAGCGTTCCCGTCTGCGGTACTGGCTGAACGCTGGCCCGAAGTCGTCAACCTCGGCGACATGACAAAAATCGCTGCTGCGGTTCGCGCTGGAAAGGTGCAGGCTCCGGATGTGATGGTCGGCGGCACACCTTGCCAGGCGTTCAGCATTGCAGGTCTGCGTTATGGGCTTGCAGATGCCCGCGGTCAGTTAACCCTTTCATATGTGGAATTAGCCAATGCAATCGACGACAAGCGCATCGAGCGCGGAGAAGAAGAATCAATCTTCGTATGGGAAAACGACCCCGGCGTCCTCACAAGCCACGACAACGCCTTTGGTTGTTTTCTGGCAGGACTTGCCGGAGAAAGCTGTGAACTTGAGCCAGCAGGGGGAAAATGGACGCACTCTGGTTGTGTGTATGGACCCCAAAGGACAATCGCTTGGATCGTCAAAGACGCCCAATATTTCGGAGTGGCCCAACGACGCAAGCGTGTGTTCGTTGTCGCAAGTGCTCGAAAAGGATTCGATCCCGGCCAAGTACTTTTTGAGTCCGAAGGCGTGCGTCGGGATACTCCGCCGAGCAGAGAACCGCAAACGGCAGTTGCCGCCCTTACTGCGAGAGGCGTTGGAACGTGTGGCGCAGATGACAATCAGGCCCAAGCAGGACACCTCCTTGCTTTCGGTGGTGGAAACACAAGAGGAAACATTGACGTTGCCGCCTGCCTGACAGCGAAAGGACAACGCATTGATTTCGACGTAGAGACTTTTGCTGTTTCGTTTGCCGAAAACAGTCGTGGCGAGATCAGATATCAAAATGGTGACGGGAGCATTACTGGGGCACTGTCTACTGGGGGCGGGAAGCCAGGACAAGGTATACCAGCCATATGCATTCAACATGCGAGCATAGGTCGACACGATAACGCTGGTCCACAAGGAAAAGGCTGGCAGGAAGATGTTGCCTTTACAATGGATTCTCGCTCGTCTGCAGATGTCGTTCAGTTTGGCTATCAAGTTCGCCGCCTTATGCCAGTCGAGTGCGAGCGACTGCAGGGATTTCCTGATAACCACACACTGATTTCATGGCGCGGGAAAGAAGCGACCGAATGCCCGGACGGCCCTCGCTATCGCGCTATCGGCAACAGCATGGCAGTGCCGGTTATGCGCTGGATCGGCGAGCGTATTGCGGCCGCGTTGCCAGCTAAAAAATCTGCGAGTGATTATGGCGGAAGCAAAACTCCTGCGGATCAGAGAGACCTCTGGCGCACTCCGCCCGCCCTCTTCGCATGCCTGAATGCTGAGTTCTGCTTCCAGCTTGATGCAGCCGCAGCGCAGCATAACGCGCTGTGCAAGAAGTTCATCACAGCCGAGCAGAATACGCTGGAGACGTCGTGGGCTGATTACCTGAGCATTCCGGGCTACGTCTGGCTGAACCCGCCATACAGCGACATCACGCCATTCGTGAAGAAGGCCGCCACCGAGAGCGCCAATCAGATCGGCACGGTGATGCTGGTACCTGCTGACACTTCAGTTGGCTGGTTCAAGGAGGCAATCCAGACCGCTAGCGAGGTTCGCTTTATTACCGCGGGGCGACTGGCATTTATCAATCCGGTAACCGGCAAGCCTGTCAGCGGCAATAACAAAGGATCAATGCTGATTATCTGGCATCCCTACCCTCGTACGCACTGCCATTTCTCGACGGTAGAGCGTGATGCGCTGATGAATTTCGGTGCCCGTTTGATAGCCAAGCGGGAGGCAGCATGACGCCAGAAGAAAAAGAAAACGCTCTCCGCGCCCAGGCTCGTCGCTGCGCAGAAGAGATAACCAAAGCGATGAGCGTAAAGCCTAAACCGAAGTGGAACGCTGTATGCCCCCCATCCTTCGCAAGCACTACGAGAAGGTAAAGCCGATGGGTGTCAGCCTGGTGAAATTTGTCAGTGTTATTGGGCGGCTCAGCGGCCGCTATGGAGTGGAATCATGAGCAAGTCATTAAACGCGCGTTGCATTCGTCGCTGGGAAGTGGAATTCAAGCCTTTCTGCGATTCAAAAGTTAACCCTTACTGGCGCAAGCGTGACCTGCGCGGGTATATCCGCGAAGCGGCTCTTACCACCGCCTACAGCATAGTCGAGAGTATGGCTGAACGTAACGCCAAAGTTGACTATGACGGTGAGCCGAACGGATGGACGCCAGAATTTTCGGCATGGTATCGGGAGCGCCATGAACAGTACCTGAAAGAAGCGCGTGACTACCTGGACGAAGACGCTACCAACGACGAAATAGACGACGAAATAGAGAACGAGCTGGAGGCCTGGAATGACTGAGCGAGGAATGATTTTTAACGGGGAAATGACGCGAGCAATTCTCGACGGCCGGAAGACACAAACGCGGCGGATTATGAAGGTGCAGCCATCCGAAGACTTCACGCCCATGAATATGGCGCTTGAAACCGATTATAAAGCGCGCTGGTACACACCAGGCGTTGTCGATAAGGACGGTTATTTGCAGCCAGCCAGTAAAAAGGTTTTTGGCGTCTCCAATGAAAATGAAGGGTATTCATGCCCGTTCGGCGCCGTCGGCGACCGCATCTGGGTGCGCGAGACGTTTCAGGGTCCACTTTTCGACTACGACTTAATGGATAGCTATTGCAAAGACCCCACTCCGTTTGAGAAGCCCGAATTTTGCGTTTACAAGGCTGATGGAGTGCCTGCGCCAGAGTTTTACGATGCAGATGATGAACTGCATTGCTGCTGGCGACCATCTATCCATATGCCGCGCTGGGCCAGCCGCATTCTGCTGGAAATCACCGACGTGCGGGTTGAGCGGCTGAACAGCATTAGCGAAGAGGATGCGGGTAGAGAGGGATACCCAGCCGTTCCGTCGCCGTATGGCGGTCACATGGATAAATGGCTCTGGTTCCGTCAGTTGTGGGATGGCATCTATCCAGAGCAGAGTTTCAAGCATAACCCCTGGGTTTGGGTCCTTTCGTTTAAGCGCGTTGAAGGCGGTGCAGCATGAATATTGACGTAAAAATTAAGCATCCGGCGATCCGCTACCACGGCGGAAAATTCCGCCTTGCGCCGTGGATTATCGAACAGATGCCGGAACACGTCTGCTATGTGGAGCCGTTCGGCGGCGCTGCTGGTGTATTACTCCAGAAGCCGCGAAGCTATTCAGAAGTGTACAACGACCTCGACGGCGAGGTCGTGAACCTGTTTCGTGTACTGCGCGACCCTGAATCAAACCAACGCCTGCAGGATGCATGTTTCCTGACCCCGTATTCACGAGATGAGTTCTGCCACGCTCAGGAACCAGCGACAGGTTCTATCGAACGCGCCCGCCGCATGGTAGTTCGCGCCTGCATGGGGTTCGGCTCGGCAGCAGGCATCGGTGGTAACTCAGGCTTTCGCAGCGACAGCAAGCGCAAATATGCCACTGCGGCGCACCTTTGGGAGCGTTACCCGGAGAATCTCGCAGCTTTATGTCAGCGCCTTCAGGGCGTCATCATTGAGAACAAAGACGCCTTGTCAGTTATGCGCGCCCACGACGCAGAAACGACCCTGCATTACATCGATCCGCCGTATGTGCCGGAAACCCGCGTTCAGGGAAATCGTTACTACGCGCATGAAATGACCGTTGAAGGGCATGAGCAATTGCTCGCCGTGGCCAGAACGATGACAGGCATGGTGATGATTAGCGGTTACGACACTGAAGTCTACAACGACATGCTATCAGGCTGGGCCAAGACTGAGAAAACCTCACGCATCAGCGCAGGGCGAGGTACAAAAGTTCGTACAGAGTGCTTATGGCTTAACCCGGCGGCACAGCAGAAACAGGAGCGTGCAGCATGAGCGCAGAACTCATCGATCAGGCCAACGAGCTGGCAGAGCGCCGGCTTGAAATGACCATCCAAAACATGCGCATCAATCACAACGCGGTTTCAGCTATTCACTGCCGCGACTGCGGGGAAGAGATACCCGAGCGGCGCCGGGAACTGGTGGCGGGCTGTCAGCGATGCGCTGATTGTCAGGAAGAAGAGGAATTACGCGGTAAGCATCGGAGGTGATATGACGTCTGACAAACCGATAACAGCACAGCAGGCCGCCGATTTGCTCATCGTGTCTGCGCGGGTGATCTACCGCCTAATTGATTCTGGAGAACTCGCCGGCCGCAAGGTCGGCAACAAGTACAGAACGACCGAGGCTGCGTGTATTGCATATTTGAAAACCCCGCGCGATCCTGTCATCGCGAACGCGGGTGAACATAAAGGAGAAGTTTTATGTCAATCACCCTCAGGGGCGGCGTGTGGCACTGTCATTTCTTTACGCCGTCAGGAAAAAGAGTTAGGCGATCTCTTGGCACGGGGGACAAAAAGCAGGCTCAGGAGCTCCACGACAAGCTGAAGGCGGAAGCGTGGCGGGTTGACCAGATCGGTGATCTGCCCGTCAGAACCTTCGAAGAGTGCTGCATCCGGTGGCTGCGGGAAAAAGACCATAAGCGATCGCTGGATGATGACAAAACCAAAATTGAGTTTTGGCTGCAGCATTTTTCCGGCCGTGATGTCTCGAAGATAACGGCGGAGGAAGTTCACGAAGCCGTTAACGGGATGATCAACCGTAAGCACCTGCAGGTGTGGGAGAGTAAGCGTGATGCCGCGATGAGGAAGGGAAAGCCGTTTCCGGAGTACAAACCACGGCAGGTTTCGCAGGCGACGAAGGCGCAACACCTTTCCTTCATTCGTTCCCTTCTCAGGGCCGCGGCGAATGACTGGGGCTGGATAAAAACAGCCCCTGTTATCAAAACCCGCAAGCCGATCAGTAAGCGGATACGGTGGCTGACCAGAGAAGAAGCTGAGCGGCTGATCGAGTGCATGCCGGAGAGCATTAAACCAGTGGTGATATTTGCACTGGCAACCGGCCTGCGCCGCTCAAACATCATCGGGCTTGAGTGGCAGCAGGTCGATATGCAGAGAAAGGTTGCATGGGTAAATCCGGAGAACGCAAAAGCGGGCAAGGCGATTGGCGTGGCTCTGAATGATACCGCATGCAGGGTATTAAGGGATCAGATAGGGAAGCATTCCCGGTGGGTGTTCGTTCACACCACGGCAAAACATCGCCCTGATGGAACGCTGACGCCCGCGGTTAGAAAAATGCGGGTAGATGACAATAACGCATGGCGCGCCGGGTTGAAAAAAGCGGGGATCGAGGATTTCCGTTTTCACGACCTCCGGCACACCTGGGCGAGCTGGCTTATTCAGTCCGGCGTACCGCTTTCTGTTTTGCAGGAAATGGGAGGATGGGAGAGCATCGAGATGGTACGTCGTTATGCTCACCTGGCACCGAACCACCTGACCGAACACGCACGGAAAATTGACGCCATTTTTGGCGCTAGCGACACAAATACGACACAAGGGGGAAATCAGGCTGGCTTAAAACTGGCGTAAGTTATTGTTTCTTAATGGCACGCCCTACAGGATTCGAACCTGTGACCTACGGCTTAGAAGGCCGTTGCTCTATCCAGCTGAGCTAAGGGCGCCCTGAGAAGCGAGTGCTTCGCGGAGTGAAACGCCTGGAATTATACGGTCCACGTCCGTTGAGTCAATCCATTTTGCCAGGAAACTGCGGGGCTTATACGATGCTGGCGAAATATCCCTCAGCAACTGTACAAGAAGCATACCACCGGGGCTCATGCGCGCGAAAATTCACTTAGTGGCCAGGCGCAACACACCAATGACCCTGGGCTTAACAGGGTCAAAAAAGGCTAAATTCACCGCAGACAGGATAAAACAGCAAACGAGGACTGACAGCGAGGCCCGCTTCTGACAAAATATCCTCATCCCCCTTTCGTAAAGATACAGATGGAATCCTCTCTCTGATGGCAGCAAAAATTATTGACGGTAAAACGATTGCGCAGCAGGTACGCTCTGAGGTTGCGGAAAAAGTGAAGGCTCGCGTTGCGGCCGGAAAACGCGCCCCTGGGCTGGCCGTCGTGCTGGTCGGTAGCAACCCGGCCTCGCAGATTTATGTCGGCAGCAAGCGCAAAGCATGTGAAGAAGTGGGCTTCGTCTCCCGCTCTTACGATCTCCCGGAAACCACCAGCGAAGCCGAGCTGCTGGAGCTTATCGACACCCTGAATGCCGATAAGACCATCGACGGTATTCTGGTTCAGCTGCCCCTGCCGGCAGGGATCGACAACGTCAAAGTGCTCGAGCGCATCGCGCCGGATAAAGACGTCGACGGCTTCCATCCCTATAACGTTGGCCGCCTGTGCCAGCGCGCGCCGCGCCTGCGTCCGTGCACTCCGCGCGGTATCGTGACCTTGCTGGAACGCTACAATATCGACACCTACGGCCTCAATGCGGTGGTCATTGGCGCGTCCAATATCGTCGGTCGCCCGATGAGCATGGAGCTGCTGCTGGCCGGCTGCACCACCACCGTGACCCACCGCTTTACCAAAAACCTGCGCCATCACGTCGAAAACGCCGACCTGCTGATCGTTGCAGTAGGTAAACCGGGCTTTATTCCTGGCGAGTGGATTAAAGAAGGGGCGATTGTGGTCGATGTCGGCATTAACCGTCTGGAAAGCGGCAAAGTGGTCGGCGACGTGGTGTATGAAGATGCCGCCGAACGCGCGTCCTACATCACCCCGGTTCCCGGCGGCGTTGGCCCGATGACCGTCGCCACCCTGATTCAGAACACGCTGCAGGCGTGCGAAGAGTATCACGACGTTGAGGAGGCCTGAGATGGCGACATTTTCCTTAGGTAAGCACCCGCACGTTGAGCTGTGCGATCTGCTGAAGCTGGAAGGCTGGAGCGAAAGCGGCGCCCAGGCGAAAATCGCTATCGCTGACGGGCTGGTGAAAGTTGACGGCGCGGTGGAAACCCGCAAACGCTGCAAGATCGTCGCCGGTCAGACGGTGAGCTTTGAAGGCCAGAGCGTCACCGTCACGGCCTGACAACGAAAAGAAAAACGCCCGCTTTTGCGGGCGTTTTTTTATGGCTTACTTCCGGCGCCAGGTGGTGCCCTGCGGGCCATCTTCCAGCACAATGCCCATCTCGTTAAGACGGTCGCGCGCCGCATCCGCCGCCGCCCAGTCTTTCGCTTTACGCGCGTCCAGACGCTGCTGGATCAGCGATTCGATCTCCGCCACTTCCGCGTCGTCAACCTGCGCGCCGCTCTGCAGGAACGCCTCCGGCTCCTGCTCCAGCAGACCCAGCACCGCAGCAAGCTTACGCAGGTGGGCCGCCATGGCGTTCGCCGCGGCCGCGTCCTCGGTTTTCAGGCGGTTTACTTCACGCGCCATATCGAACAGCACCGAATAGGCTTCCGGGGTGTTGAAGTCGTCGTCCATCGCCTCGATAAAGCGTGCTTCGAAGGCTTCGCCACCCGCCGCGTCGACGGATTTGTCCGTCCCGCGCAGCGCGGTGTACAGACGCTCCAGCGCCGAACGCGCCTGCTTGAGGTTCTCTTCGCTGTAGTTCAGCTGGCTGCGATAGTGGCCGGACATCAGGAAGTAGCGAATCGTCTCCGCATCGTAATACTTCAGCACGTCGCGGACGGTAAAGAAGTTACCCAGCGATTTCGACATCTTCTCGCGGTCAACCATCACCATGCCGGAGTGCATCCAGTAGTTAACGTACTCGCCGTCATGGGCGCAGGTGGACTGGGCGATTTCGTTTTCATGATGCGGGAACATCAGATCCGAACCGCCGCCGTGAATATCGAAGTGGTTGCCGAGCTGCTTGCAGTTCATCGCCGAGCACTCGATATGCCAGCCCGGACGACCCGCGCCCCACGGCGACGGCCAGCTTGGCTCGCCCTCTTTCGACATCTTCCACAGGACGAAGTCCATCGGATTCCGCTTGACGTCAACCACGTCGACGCGCGCCCCCGCCTGCAGCTGATCGAGATCCTGACGCGACAGCAGACCGTAATTCGGGTCCGTCGGCACGTCAAACATCACGTCGCCGTTATCAGCGACGTAAGCATGGCCTTTAGCGATCAGCTGCTCGGTGATCTCAATGATCTCCGCGATATGGTGCGTTGCGCGCGGTTCGCTGTCGGGACGCAGAATATTCAGCGCGTCAAAATCTTTGTGCATTTCGGCAATCATGCGATCGACCAGCGCGACAAAGCTTTCGCCGTTTTCATTAGCGCGCTTAATGATTTTGTCGTCGATATCGGTGATATTGCGCACGTACTTCAGCTTATAGCCAAGAAAACGCAGATAGCGCGCCACGACGTCAAAGGAGACGAAGGTACGGCCATGGCCGATATGACAGAGATCGTAAACGGTAATACCACACACGTACATGCCGACTTCCCCGGCATGGATAGGTTTAAATTCCTCTTTCTGGCGCGTCAGTGTATTAAAAATTTTTAACATCGAAGATTCCGTGTAGACGTGTGTGGGTAATGAAGTCTCTATAATACCCATAATTCAGACCGGACGCAGCACACATTGCAAGGTGCATCGACCCCCGCGGTTATGCTATAACACCCCCCTATATCTCACCCGACATCGGGTGCTGGCACCACACTCATCGGAACAGGATGCAAAAATGGTTACTTTCCACACCAATCATGGCGATATCGTAATCAAAACGTTTGACGACAAAGCGCCGGAAACAGTTAAAAACTTCCTGGACTACTGCCGCGAAGGTTTCTACGACAACACCATTTTCCACCGTGTTATCAACGGCTTTATGATTCAGGGCGGCGGTTTCGAACCGGGCATGAAACAAAAAGAGACCAAATCTCCGATTCAGAACGAAGCGAACAACGGCCTGAAAAACACCCGTGGTACGCTGGCAATGGCCCGTACTCAGGCGCCGCACTCTGCCACCGCCCAGTTCTTCATCAACGTGGCCGATAACGACTTCCTGAACTTCTCTGGCGAAAGCCTGCAGGGTTGGGGCTACTGCGTTTTCGCCGAAGTGGTTGAAGGCATGGACGTGGTAGACAAAATCAAAGCGGTTGCCACCGGCCGCAGCGGCATGCACCAGGATGTGCCGAAAGATGATGTGATCATCAAAAGCGTCACCGTCAGCGAGTAATTCGTGGCGACACTTTTTATTGCAGATTTGCACCTGCAAACAGAAGAACCGGCGATCACCGCCGGTTTTCTGCGTTTTTTACAGGGCGAAGCCCGCCATGCGGACGCTCTGTATATCCTTGGCGATCTGTTTGAGGCGTGGATCGGCGATGACGATCCGAACCCGTTGCATCAGCAAATTGCTACGGCAATCAAAGCCGTCGTCGACGCCGGCGTGCCCTGCTACTTCATCCACGGCAACCGCGATTTTCTCGTCGGCCAGCGCTTTGCCCGCCAGAGCGGGATGCTCCTGCTCGCCGAAGAAGAGCGACTGGACCTCTATGGCCGTGAAGTATTGATTATGCATGGCGACACGCTGTGCACCGATGACCCAGGCTATCTGGCGTTTCGCGCCAAAGTCCACACCCCGTGGATCCAGCGTCTGTTCCTGGCCCTGCCGCTGTTTATCCGCCGCCGCATCGCCGCCCGCATGCGCGCCGACAGCAAAGCCGCCAACAGCAGTAAATCAATGGACATTATGGATGTGAATCCACAGGCGGTAGTTGACGTCATGGAAAGACAACATGTGCAGTGGCTGATCCACGGCCATACCCATCGCCCGGCGGTCCATGAACTGCAGGCCAACGGCCAACCTGCATGGCGCGTGGTACTTGGCGCCTGGCACAGCGAAGGTTCGATGGTCAAGGTGACACCGGACGACGTCGAACTGATCCACTTTCCGTTCTAGTTCCTGCGCGAGCACAATTCCGAAAGCGCCTTTTGCCCGGGTAAAGGTGCGCGCTTCCCCGCGTCCTGCATGCTAGTCTCCCACGACATCACTCTCAAGGAACAAGCATGAACAGAAAAAAGTGGAGTCAGCCGCTGATGTGGGGAACGATCATCGCGATCCTCAATCCGTTAGGGGTAAGTTATATCGCCTTAGTCGGCGTCGCTATTGGCAACACGCTGACGTTTGTCTGGTGTGCAATGCTGGCGTGGGCCATCTATTTCTATGCCATTTATTTGCTCTGTACCCGCCCTCACGATAGTCGGCTGGTACAAATCTATTTACTGGTGATGGGCACCCTGATGCTCCCTTGGGGGTTAGTGCTGCTCATCACCTGTATCATGAATGAGATAAAGGCCACTAAGCCGCGATCGACGTCATCACTGAACGAGACAAAAGACGGCTAACCATGCGCACGCAACCGTTTTCCTTGCTGGCAGTTCATGCTATTCTCTGTGGCCTCTAAAGCAGTGTGAAACACACCCACAGGAGTTTTAAGACGCATGTCTTCCCGCAATAATTCGGCGCGTATCGCCATCGTGATGGGGTCCAAAAGCGACTGGGCTACCATGCAATTTACCGCAGAAATCCTTGATGCCCTGAACGTTCCGTACCATGTCGAAGTGGTCTCCGCCCACCGCACGCCCGATAAGCTGTTCAGCTTTGCTGAAAGCGCCGAGAGCCACGGTTATCAGGTGATTATTGCAGGGGCAGGCGGCGCGGCGCATCTGCCGGGCATGATTGCGGCGAAAACCCTGGTGCCGGTGCTCGGCGTACCGGTTCAGAGCGCGGCCTTAAGCGGTGTCGACAGCCTCTACTCCATTGTGCAAATGCCGCGCGGCATTCCGGTCGGTACGCTGGCTATCGGCAAAGCTGGCGCAGTGAATGCTGGCCTGCTCGCCGCGCAGATCCTTGCCCAGCATGATGCCGAACTGCACCAGCGCCTGAGCGCCTGGCGTCAGGCACAAACCGATGAAGTGCTGGATAACCCGGATCCGCGGGGTGCGGCATGAAACAGGTATGCGTGCTCGGTAACGGTCAGTTAGGTCGCATGCTGCGCCAGGCCGGTGAGCCGCTGGGCATCGCCGTCTGGCCGGTGGGGCTGGAAGCCGACCCGGAAGCGGTGCCGTTCCAGCAGAGCGTCATCACGGCAGAAATTGAACGCTGGCCGGAAACCGCCCTCACCCGCGAGCTGGCCCGCCATCCGGCGTTCGTCAACCGCGATGTCTTCCCGATTATCGCCGACCGCCTGACGCAAAAGCAGCTATTCGACAAGCTTGGCCTCGCCACTGCCCCGTGGCAGCTGCTGGCGGATAAAAGCGAATGGCCGACGGTGTTTGCTCGTCTCGGCGAGCTGGCGATCGTTAAGCGTCGCGTCGGCGGCTACGACGGCCGCGGCCAGTGGCGCCTGCGCGCTGACGAAACCGCGCAACTCCCGGAGGATAACTACGGCGAGTGCATCGTCGAGCAGGGGATTAACTTCTCCGGCGAAGTGTCGCTGGTGGGCGCCCGCGCTCATGACGGTAGCACCGTCTTCTACCCGCTGACCCGCAACCTGCATCAGGACGGTATTCTGCGCGCCAGCGTGGCCTTCCCGCAGGCCAATGCCCGCCAGCAGGAACAAGCGGAAAGCATGCTGACGGCGATCATGAACGAGCTGAACTACGTCGGCGTGATGGCGATGGAGTGCTTCGTCACCGCCGAGGGGCTGCTGATCAACGAGCTGGCGCCGCGCGTGCACAACAGCGGCCACTGGACGCAAAATGGCGCCTCCATCAGCCAGTTTGAACTGCATCTGCGAGCGATTACCGACCTGCCGCTGCCGCCGCCGGTGGTCAACAGCCCGTCGGTAATGATCAACCTGATCGGCACCGATCTCAACTACGACTGGCTGAAGCTGCCGCTGGTGCACCTGCACTGGTACGATAAAGAGGTGCGTCCGGGTCGCAAAGTCGGGCACCTGAACCTCACCGACAGCGATACCGATCGCCTGAGCGCGACGCTGGAAGCGATCAAGCCGCTGCTGCCGCCGGAGTACACCAGCGGCCTGTTCTGGGCGCAATCGCAGCTCAGCTAAGCCCTGCGTGCCGGGGATTTGATCTATCCCCTTCCCCGGCACACCTTGAGGCGCGTACAATCCCCCCCTTGCTGTAAAGCCCATTTCTGTTTTGACTTCAGAGGATACCCCATGACCAATGGGACGGATTATCGCGCCATTCTCGCCAGCGATACGCCACTGATTGACGTACGCGCCCCGGTGGAGTTTAGCCAAAGCGCGATGCCGGCGGCGATCAACCTGCCGCTGATGAATGATGAAGAACGCGCCGCGGTCGGCACCTGCTACAAGCGTCAGGGACCAGAGGCGGCGCTGGCGCTCGGCCATAAGCTGGTTGATGGCGACCTGCGCGCCAGCCGGATCCAGGCGTGGCTGGAAGCGTGCGCCCGTTACCCGCACGGTTACCTGTGCTGCGCCCGCGGCGGCCAGCGATCGCATATCGTCCAGCAGTGGCTGAAAGACGCTGGCGTGGAGTACCCCCTGATCGTCGGCGGCTATAAAGCGCTACGCCAGGCGGCGATCCAGGCCACCGACGAACTGGTGCAGCGCCCGATTGTGCTGATTGGCGGCTGCACCGGCAATGGCAAAACTCAGCTGGTCTGCTCGCGACCGGACGGTATCGATCTGGAAGGGCTTGCCCATCACCGCGGTTCTTCATTCGGTCGAACCCTGCAGGATCAGCACCCGCAGGCCACCTTTGAAAACCATCTGGCGGTCAGCCTGCTTAAAAAAGCCGAACAGCAGACCCGCTGGGTGCTGGAAGATGAAGGCCATATGATCGGTGCCAACCATCTGCCGGAGTGCCTGCGCCTCCGCATGGCGCAATCGCCGCTGGCGGTGGTGGAAGATCCATTTGACGTTCGCCTCGAACGGCTGCGCGAAGAGTACTTCGATCGCATGTATCGCGACTTCATCGCCGCGTATGGCGAAGAGAAAGGCTGGCTGGCATACGGCGAGTACCTCCATCATGGTCTGTTTGCCATCCGCCGTCGCCTGGGGCTGCAGCGTTTTGCTCAGCTGACTGAACGGCTCGACGCGGCGCTGGCGCAGCAGCAGCGCACCGCCAGCACCGAGGCGCACTTCGCCTGGCTGGTGCCGCTGCTGGAAGAATACTACGACCCGATGTATCGCTATCAGTTGGGGAAAAAAGCCGGGAAGATCCTGTTTCGCGGCAACTGGCAGGAGGTCGCCGCCTGGCTGGCGAAGTAATCGCATGCGCTATTGTCCCGGCTTGCGGCGTAAACGCCTTAGCCGGGCTACCGCTCGGCGCGATTTGTAGCCCCGGTAGCGCAGCGCGACCGGGGGTTGTGACCGCTTAGAAGTCGTAGCGCAGACGCACCAGGTTCATATCCCCCAGGTTGTCGGTGCTGGAGGTAAACACGTGTTCGTAGTCAACGCGGAAACCGTAATCCAGCTGGAAGCTGATCCCCAGACCGTTATCGATACGCTGGTAGTTGCGGCCATTCACGTACTGCAGGCGGTCGCCCATAAAGTACGGCTGAATAGATTTAACAGCGTATTGATTGATCGGGAATTTATAGCCCGCAAAATATTCAATCCCCCAGGCGTCGCCGGCGAAGTAGTTATGCACATCGGTTTTTTTGGTGGTGAGGAAGTTCTGATACCAGCCGCCGCCGAAGGAGAAGGTCCAGTTATCCGGGGTCCAGCTCAGCGCGGTACCGACGATGTTCTGGTCATAGGTTTTGCTGTCGGCGCTTGACGGGTCGCGCATTTCGGCGCGGGTATAGTTCCACGCGGTACCCCAGGTCAGGTCCTTCATGATGTGGTAGTCCGCACCAACAGAACCGCCGCCTTTACGCTTGTAGCGCAGGCCGTTGCCAGGCAGATACTCACTATCTTCGAACAGATAAGAGCCGTATAGATCGACATCACCCACGGTTTTCTTATATTTCAGCATATTACGTGAACGATAGGAGCCATCGTAATCGCCGTTAATACCGTTTCCCGGGGCCTGGCCGATCATGTCGTAGTCCCAGATATCGGTTTTCACCCCCACCACATCATAGTAAATGCTGTTCTGCTGCCCGTAGGTTAATGTGCCCCAGGTATCGCTTTTCAGGCCGGTATACAGCATGCGGCGGGTGGTATTGTTTGCGCCTTCCGCGTAGTGGTTATCCCAGTCAAACAGCGCCGGAATGTTCACCCCCAGTTCGTAGTAGCTGATCCAGCTAATATCATCGAACAGGTAGTAATCCGCCGCGAAGCGGAAACGGGTGCCACCGTCGAAACCGTTACGCTTATAGGATCCTTTATCGCCATCACCGCTCATCATGTTGAACTGCGGACGAATACTCCCGCCGACGGTAAAGTTAAGCCGGCTTAACGGATCGCCCGCCTGCGGATCTTGTTTCAGCAGCGTGATCTCCGCGTGGGAAGCAAATGAAGCGAACACCAGTGTTGCGCCGATCGAGACCGCCAGCGCTTTTATTTTATGTGCCATAGTTTTTCCTTGATTAATAAGCAACCTTATATTTACCAGCTGAATATTAACCGCGAATCAGTACAGCGTGTTGTCGGTTTTTTAATGTTTTGTGCGCTTAAAAATCAACGAGTTATCAATTTGTGCGCTTAAAATAAAAGCGCCGCCAAAAACGGCGGCGCATCATCAAAATGCAATAATCTTACTGGCTAAACTGGCGGAACAACGCTTTCCCTTTTAACAAACGCAGCCCCAGCCCGCCGCCGCACAGAGATAACAACACCGCTCCCGTCAGCGGCAGCATCACCCACAAGCGCCAGTCCGGCGTCCAGGGGAAATCAAATACTTTCGTCTGCAGCATCGCCAGCGCCACTTCCGCGCCTATCGCCGCCACCAGTCCGGAAACCAGCCCCAGCAGGGCAAACTCCGCCCACAGCGTGGCGCGCAGCAGCGATTTCCCGGCCCCCAGCGTGCGCCAGACCACCAGCTCCTGATGCCGCTGGCGCATACCGACCTGGACCTGCGCCAGCAACAGCAGCACGCCGCAGGCCGTGACCAGGCCCACCATCACCTCCAGCGCCCGGCTGACCTGGGAGAGCACCTGGCCGACCTGACGCAGGATGGCGCCGATATCCAACAAGCTAACGGTGGGAAACTCGCGGTTCAACTGGGTCAACATCGCGGGACCGTTATCCCAGCGGAAGCTGGTGAGCCAGCTCTGCGGCTGCCCGTCCAGCGCCCCGGAGGGGAAAATAAAGAAGAAGTTGGGCCGCAGGCTCTCCCAGTCAACTTTGCGCACGCTGCTGACCTTCGCGCTGAAGTCCTGAGTATCGCCGGTAAAGGTCACCGTATCGCCGATCTTCACCCCCAGCCGCTGCGCCAGTCCCTCTTCAATCGATACCTCGCCCGGCTTCGGCGGCCAGCTACCGGCCACCAGCGGATTATGATCCGGACGCTGTTCGCTCCAGGTGAGATTAAGCTCGCGATTCAGCGCTTCGTCTTTGTTCCCGTCCGTGGAGTGACCGTTGATCTGCGTCAGACGAGCCCGGACGATCGGATAAAATTCCGCCGCCCGGGTCTGGTGTTCGGCGAGGAAAGTCTTCACCGGCATTATCTGCTCAGGGGCAATATTGATCAGAAAGTAGTTCGGGCTCTGCGGGGGCAACTGCTGCTGCCAGCGGTCAAGCAGATCGCCGCGCAGCACCAGCAGCAACGCCAACAGCATAAACGACAGGGAAAACGCCGCCAGCTGGCTGAGGGTCGACCACGGCTGGCGCAGCAGGCGGTTCACCGCCAGACGCAGCGGCAAGGCTTTGAGCGTCAGGCGTTTGAGCAGCCACAGCAATCCCCAGCCCACCAGGCCGCACAGCAGCGCCAGCACCACCGCCCCGGCCAGCACCGACCACAGCAGCGGGCTGCCACCCATCAGCCAGGCCAGCCCGCCGACCACCACCGCGCAGACCACAGGAATATAGTGTTTCAGCGGCCAGACGTTAGCCACCACATCCTGACGCAGCACTCGCAGCGGCAGGGTCGCCAGCAGCAGTCGATACGGCCGCAGGCCCACCAGCAGGGAAATGACGCCTGTCGCCCCGATAGCCCACAGCCACGGCCAACCGCTGGCAGCGGGTAGTGCGGCGGGCAGCACCGGTTTGAGCATCAACAACAGCAGGCGCTCCAGCGCCAGGCCCACAACCCCGCCGCTTATCACCGACAGCGTCAGCAGCAGCAGCCACTGGCCGACGATGAGCTTGCGCAGCTGCGCCCGCCCCGCGCCCAGCGTCTTCAAAATTGCGACCAGATCGTAGCGACTGCGGCAGTAGTGGCTCATCGCCACGGCGATCGCGGCAACGGCCAGCAGCAGCGTCAACAGCGCGGATAACAGCAGGAATTGCTGCGAGCGCTCAAGGGATTTGCCCAGCGCGCTGTCGTCCTGTTCAAGGCCAGTCCAGCGATGTTCCGCGCCGAGCTTCGGCAGCAGCCATTGTTCATAATCCGCCAGCTGTTGCACGTTACCGGCGAACTTATAGCGCCATGCGACGCGACTGCCGGGCTGCACGGCCCCGGTTTTTGCCACGTCAGCCATATTCATCATCAGTCGCGGCGCCATCTGGAAGGGGTTAAACCCTGCATCCGGCTCCTGAATCACTTCCCCGGCAATGCGCAGCGTGGCATCGCCAACGTCAATCGTATCGCCGGTTTTCAGGTTCAGGAGCGCCATCAGCCTTGGCGCCAGCAGCACGCTCCCCGCCTGCGGCTTCAGCCCCGGCGGCTGCGTCTCGAGGGTGCCATACAGCGGATAGCGGTCATCCACCGCCTTAACGTCCGCCAGCTGCGGCGTATCACCGGCGAACGTCATGGTGGCGAAGCTCAGCTGCTCGCCGACGGTCAGCCCTGACTTCCGCGCTTGCGCGATCCACTCGGCGGGTACCTCGCGCGAACTGCGCAGCGTACGGTCGCCGGCCATAAACTCACGGCTTTGCTGGCTAAGGCCTTTCTCCATCCGATCGCTTATCGACCCCAGGGCCAGCACGCAGGCCACGGCGAGGCTTAACGCCAGCCAAACGATCAGCAGCGACGGCGAGCGCCATTCGCGCCAGAACCAGCGGGCGATCATGCTTCCTCCCGCAGTTGGCCATCCACCAGGCGCAGACGGCGGTCGCAGCGCGCCGCCAGCAGCGGATCGTGAGTGACGAGGATCAGGGTGGTGCCGTGTTCGCGATTAAGCGAGAACAGCAGATCGGCAATTTTGTCCCCGGTCTGGCGATCGAGGTTGCCGGTGGGCTCATCGGCGAACAGGAGGGCCGGGCGCCCGTTGAAGGCCCGGGCCAGCGCCACCCGCTGCTGTTCGCCGCCGGAGAGCTGCGCCGGCAGGTGGTGCAGGCGTTTGCCAAGCCCCAACTGCTCAAGCAGCGCGCGGGCATCGCCCTGGCTCTCACTGTCGCTGGCGCCGCGCAGCAGCGCCGGCAGCTCGACGTTCTCCAGGGCGTTGAGCGTCGGGATCAGCATAAACGACTGAAAAACAAAGCCAACGTGCTGCGCCCGTAGCGCCGCCCGCGCCTCCTCATCCATCCGATGCAGCGGCTTGCCCAGCATCGAGACTTCTCCGCTGCTGCCATCGTCCAGGCCAGCGAGGATCGCCAGCAGGGTCGATTTACCGGAACCTGACTCGCCGATCAGGGCGATGGTCTGCCGCGGTTTGACAACCAGCTCAACTCCGGTAAGGATGGAGAGCTGATGCTCTCCCTGACCGACGGACTTCTTAAGATGATGAACTTCAAGTATGTTTTCCGCTGGCATGTGCCTTTCCTGTTTTTGTTCCTGTTTACCTGCCGCGCAATGGCGGCGGACACGCTGCTGATCCTCGGCGACAGCCTGAGCGCTGGCTATCGAATGGCGGCCAACGCCGCCTGGCCTGCGCTGCTCAATGAGAAGTGGCAGGCGAAAACACCGGTGGTGAACGCCAGCATCAGCGGCGATACCTCGCAGCAGGGGCTGGCCCGCCTGCCAGCGCTGCTTAAGCAGCATCAGCCGCGCTGGGTGCTGGTTGAGCTCGGCGGCAATGACGGGCTGCGCGGTTTTCCGCCACAGCAGACCGAGCAAACACTGCGCACCATTATTAAAGATATCAAAGCGGCCAACGCCGAGCCGCTGCTGATGCAAATTCACCTGCCGGCGAACTATGGCCGCCGCTATAATGAAGCCTTCGGCGCGATTTACCCGGCCCTGGCCAAAGAGTTCGATATTCCTCTCCTGCCTTTTTTTATGGAGGAGGTCTATCTCAAACCGCAATGGATGCAGGACGACGGCATTCACCCAAATCGCGACGCGCAGCCGTTTATCGCCGACTGGATGGCGAACCGGCTGGCTCCCTTAGTTAATCATGACTCCTGAACGCCAGGGGTCGCTGACAGGTAAAGTTATGCAAAAAACGGTTTTAGTGACAGGCTGTTCCAGCGGAATTGGTCTGGAAAGCGCGCTGGATTTAACCCGCCAGGGCTTTCGCGTGCTGGCGGCCTGCCGCAAAGCGGAGGACGTCGCGCGGATGCAGGAGCTGGGGCTAACCGGTATTTTGCTCGATCTGGATGACCCACAGAGCGTGGAGCGCGCGGCGGCGGAGGTGATTGCGCTGACCGATAATCGTCTCTATGGCCTGTTCAATAACGCCGGTTATGGCGTCTATGGCCCGCTGAACACCATCAGCCGCCAGCAGATGGAACAGCAGTTTTCCGCCAACTTTTTCGGCGCGCATCAGCTGACCATGCTGCTGCTGCCGGCGATGACGCCGCACGGCGAAGGGCGCATCGTGATGACCTCCTCGGTGATGGGGCTCATCGCCAGTCCCGGTCGCGGGGCCTATGCCGCCAGTAAATACGCCCTCGAGGCGTGGTCCGATGCGCTACGCATGGAATTGCGCCACAGTGGTATTCAGGTCAGCCTGATTGAACCGGGCCCGATCCGCACCCGCTTTACCGATAACGTCAACCAGACGCAAAGCGATAAACCCGTAGAAAATCCGGGCATCGCCGCTCGCTTTACCCTCGGGCCGGAGGCGGTGGTGGAAAAAGTGCGCCACGCTTTTACCAGCGATAAGCCAAAGCTGCGCTACCCGGTCACTCTGGTGACTCACGCGGTGGCGCTGCTCAAACGCCTGCTGCCTGCCCGCGCGATGGACAAAATTATCCACGGCTGAGTTGAAGCGCGGCATGCCGCCCCCATGTAAAACAGAAATCGACTAACGAGAAACGCCCATGTCCGAACAGAATATTGTCAATATTAGCGAAGCGAACCTGCAGCAGACGCTACAGCAGTCCATGAACGTCCCGGTGCTGTTTTATTTCTGGTCTGCCCGCAGCCAGCACTGCGAACAACTGACCCCAGTCCTCGAGCGCCTGGCCGCCCAGTATAACGGCCAGTTCACGCTGGCGAAGGTTGATTGCGACGCCGAGCAAATGCTCGCTTCACAGTTTGGTCTGCGCGCCATCCCTACAGTTTATCTGTTCCAGAACGGCCAGCCGGTGGACGGTTTTGAAGGCCCGCAGCCGGAGGAAGCGATTCGCGCCCTGCTGGATAAAGTCCTGCCGCGTGAAGAGGAGCTGAAAGCCCAGCAGGCGCTGGCCCTGATGCAGGAAGAAAAATACGCCGAGGCATTACCGCTGCTGAAGGAAGCCTGGCAGCTGTCGAATCAGGACAGCCAGATTGGTCTGCTGCTGGCGGAAACGCTGATTGCCCTGCACCGTTCCGATGAAGCGGAAAGCGTGCTGAAAACCATCCCGCTGCAGGATCAGGACACCCACTATCAGGGTCTGGTGGCGCAGATTGAGCTGCTCAAACAGGCCGCCGACACCCCGGAAATCCAGCAACTGCAGCAGCAGGTGGAACAGAATCCGGACGATGCGCAGCTGGCCTCCCAGCTGGCGCTGCAGCTGCATCAGGTCGGGCGTAATGAAGAAGCGCTGGCGCTGCTGTTCAGCCATCTGCAGAAGGATTTAGGCGCCGGCGATGGCCAGGCGCGCAAGATGCTGCAGGAGATCCTCGCCGCCCTCGGTACCGGCGATGCGCTGGCCGCCAAATACCGCCGCCAGCTGTATTCGCTGCTGTACTAATCAGAGGCGCTGACCCGGATAGCGCTACGCTTATCCGGGCTACAGATTACGCCGTGGTAGCCCGGGTAAGGCGTGAACGCCGCAACCCGGGATCGTTCATGGGTGCTTTTTCAGCTGCGTTACCACCAGCTGATGACGGGCATTGAAGAACTTCCGGTAGGTCAGATAGCCGGCGATAATCGTCGACAGGCTGGCGGTCGACAGCAGCATAAAGGTCACCATGATCTGGTACTTAATCGCCTTCACCGGGTCAATACCGGCAAAAATTAGCCCCGACATCATCCCAGGCAAGCTCACCAGCCCGACCGTTTTCGCTGAATCGACGGTGGGAATCAATGACGCGCGAATGCTCTCGCGAATCAGCCGCGCCGCAGCCATCTTCGGCGTCGCGCCGAGGCTCAGCTTCTCCTGAATCTGCTGCTGCTCGCTGCTGAAGCGCTGGCCCATATTGTTGTAGCACAGCCCCACCGCCACCATGGCGTTCCCGGCCACCATCCCGGCAATCGGGATCACCTGCATCGGCACGAAGGCGATCGACCCCGAAAAGACCAGTACCGCCAACGTTAGTCCGGCGCCAGTGGTAATAGCGATAAACGACGAGACAAAAGCTTTATCGATATATTTACTGCGCTTCTTCGCATTCCACGCCGCGTTAAAGCAGATAAACAGCACCATCAACAGCGTCAGAACCGCATGATTGACGTTAAAGATATATTTCAGCACATAGCCGACGATAATCAGCTGCACGATCGCCCGGCAAATACTCCAGATAATATCTTTTTCCAGTGCCAGTTTTTCCCGATAACTGACCAGAATAGCGATCAGCACCAGCACCATCGACAGCGCCAGCGATTCGTTCGTAATGTTATGCCCGTTCATGCTGTACCTCCTGCAGGTTTCCGCCGGCAGGTTGCAGCGTAATCACTTCATCGGCATGCGAAATTTCGTTGCGATCGTGGGTGACCCACAGAACAGCGACCTGTTTTTCCGTCGCGTAGCCATGAATAATGTCATTCACATTCTGTTTATTACTTTCATCCAGCGCGCTGGTAATTTCGTCCAGCAGCAGCACGCGCGGTAGAAATTGTAAATTGCGGATCAGCGATACGCGCTGCTTTTCCCCGCCGGACAGTTCGTTAATAGACTTTTCCAGCATATTTTCGCCAAGGCCAAAGCGCTGCAGGTCAGCCACCAGCGCCTGCGGATCGGGTTGTTTGTTGCGGATCTGCCACGGAAAAATCAGGTTATCGTAGACTGAATCACCGAACAGCGCCGGCGTCTGCGCGCAGTAAGACACCTGCTGACGATAGGTTTCCGGCGACAGCGTCGCGATATCCACATCGTCAAAAAAAAGGCGTCCGGAGGTTGGGCTGAGCAGCGAGGCGATAATCTTCAGCAAGGTGCTTTTCCCGCAGCCGGAAGGCCCGGTAATCAGCTTAAATTCTCCGGGTCTGAGCTGAAGAGTGATATTGTGTAAAATAACTGCGTCGTCGGTCTTAAACCCCACACCCTCGAGACGCAAAAGCGCGTTATTTTCCTTCATGAGTCTTCCTGATTATTTTCTGAAACACCGCTAGTTTACCCCACTTTCCTTTCTCCAGGATGAGGAGAAAGATATACTCAGTTTAAACATGCGCTATTTCCTTGTAGCGCCCCACCAGGCAACAAGACAGGAGGTTTTTGATGCTGATTTTTATTCCTATCCTTATTTTCGTCGCGCTGGTCATTGTGGCCGCGGCGGTGAAAATTGTCCCGCAAGGCTATCAGTGGACGGTAGAACGTTTTGGGCGCTTTACCCAGACGCTGCAGCCGGGATTAAGCTTAGTCGTGCCGTTTATGGACCGAATCGGCCGCAAAGTGAACATGATGGAGCAGGTGCTCGACATCCCCTCGCAGGAGGTTATCTCCCGGGATAACGCCAATGTCACCATCGACGCGGTCTGCTTTATTCAGGTGATTGACGCGCCAAAGGCCGCCTACGAGGTCAGCAATCTTGAGCAAGCGATCGTCAACCTGACGATGACCAATATCCGTACCGTGCTCGGCTCGATGGAGCTGGACGAAATGCTCTCCCAACGCGACAGCATTAACACCCGTCTGCTGCATATCGTTGACGACGCCACTAATCCGTGGGGAGTAAAAATCACCCGCGTCGAAATTCGCGACGTTCGCCCGCCGGCGGAGCTTATTGCCTCAATGAACGCCCAGATGAAAGCCGAACGTACCAAACGCGCCTATATCCTTGAGGCCGAAGGGGTGCGACAGGCGGAAATTCTGAAAGCGGAAGGGGAAAAGCAGTCGCAGATCCTCAAAGCCGAGGGGGAACGGCAGTCCGCTTTCCTGCAGGCCGAAGCTCGCGAACGTTCCGCCGAAGCGGAAGCCCGCGCCACTCAGATGGTCTCCTCGGCAATCGCCTCGGGCGATATTCAGGCGATCAACTACTTCGTGGCGCAGAAGTACACCGATGCGCTGCAGCAGATTGGCGCCGCTAACAACAGCAAAGTGGTGCTGATGCCGCTGGATGCCAGCAGCCTGATGGGATCGATCGCCGGGATCAGCGAGCTGATCAAAGAAGGCGCTGGCGATCGGAAAAAATCATGATCGACATGATCTTCGCCCATCCGCATCTGTTCTGGTTAAGCCTGGGCGGGCTGCTGCTGGCGGCCGAGATGCTTGGCGGCAGCGGCTATCTGCTGTGGAGCGGCGTCGCTGGCGTGGTGACCGGCGCCCTGACCTGGCTCCTGCCGCTGAACTGGGAATGGCAAGGGACGCTGTTTGCCGTTCTCACCCTGCTGGCGGCGTGGCTGTGGTCGAAATGGCTGCGCAAGCGGGTCAAAACGCAGCGCCCGGCCGATGCTCAGCTCAACCAGCGCGGTCAGCAACTGGTGGGCCGCCGCCTGACGCTGGATGCCCCGCTGGTAAACGGCCGCGGCCACGTACGCGTGGGCGACAGCTCCTGGCCAGTGATTGCCGATGAAGACCTCGCGGCGGGCAGCAAGGTTGTAGTGATTGCCGTAGAAGGGATTACGCTACGAATCAGACCCGCCGTCCGTTAAGCCTGCGCCTTGCGATGGCAGCAGCCGGAAAGATTATCGATAATCGGGCACTCCGCGCTGTCGTCGCCGGGGCAGGATTCGGCCAGCGCCAGCAGGTGCGCGCGCATATTTTGCAGCTCGCGGATATGGTTCTCGATATCCGCCACTTTCTCCAGCGTGCGTTTTTTCACATCGGCGCTGTGCCGCGACGGGTCGTTGAACAAGGCCACCAGCTCGCGGCACTCTTCCAGGTTAAACCCCACCTGCCGCGCCTGGCGCAGCAGCGTCAGCTCATCGAGATGCTGCTGACTGTAAGTGCGGTAGCCGTTTTCGCTCCGCAACGGCGGCGTCACCAGCCCCTTCTCTTCGTAAAAACGAATCGCTTTGCTGGTTAAACCGGTTTTTTTCGCCACATCGCTGATATTCATTTTTTCTCCTTGACCTTCCCCTTGCTGGAAGGTTTAACCTTCTTAATACTCGATGAAAGAGTGGGTCTGGTCAATCGTTGACCGGAAAATTATTCAGGAGTTATTTATGTCTAACACTATCGACCTGACGCTGGATGGCCTCTCCTGCGGCCACTGCGTCAAACGCGTGAAAGAGAGTCTGGAGCAGCGTCCTGACGTTGAGCAAGCCGAGGTGACCCTCACTGAAGCCCATGTCACGGGCAGCGCCAGCGCGCAAGCGCTGATTGATACCGTGAAACAAGCCGGATACGGCGCGGAGCTCAGCCACCCAAAGGCTAAACCGCTGGCAGAATCATCAATCCCGTCGGAAGCACTGACAGCGGCCACTCCTGAGCTTCCGGCAGCCCATGACGAAGATGACAGTCAACAGCTGCTGATCAACGGCATGAGCTGCGCCAGCTGCGTCTCCCGGGTACAAAACGCGCTTGCCGCGGTGCCGGGCGTCTCACAGGCGCGGGTTAACCTGGCGGAACGCACGGCGCTGGTGATGGGCAGTGCGTCCGCCGCAGAATTAGTGCAGGCGGTGGAGAAAGCCGGCTATGGCGCGGAGGCGATCGAAGACGATCTGCAACGCCGCGAACGCCAGCAGGAAACCGCTATTGCTACGATGAAGCGTTTTCGCTGGCAGGCGATTGTCGCCCTGCTGGTCGGCGTGCCGGTGATGCTCTGGGGGATGATCGGCGATAACATGATGGTCAGCGATGACAACCGTTCGCTGTGGCTGGTTATCGGCCTTGTCACCCTCGCTGTCATGGTCTTTGCCGGCGGCCACTTCTACCGCAGCGCGTGGAAAAGCCTGAAAAATGGCACCGCCACCATGGATACGCTCGTGGCGCTCGGCACCGGCGTCGCCTGGCTGTACTCGATGAGCGTCAACCTGTGGCCGCAGTGGTTTCCGATGGAAGCCCGGCATCTGTATTACGAAGCCAGCGCGATGATTATCGGCCTGATTAACCTCGGCCATATGCTGGAGGCCCGCGCCCGCCAGCGCTCCTCGAAAGCGCTGGAGAAACTGCTCGATCTGACGCCACCTTCAGCCCGCGTGGTGACCCCTGAGGGGGAAAAGGATCTGCCGCTCGCGGAAGTTCAGACGGGTATGACGCTGCGCCTGACCACCGGCGACCGCGTCCCGGTCGACGGCGTGATAAGCCAGGGCGAAGCCTGGTTTGATGAAGCGATGCTCACCGGCGAACCGGTGCCACAGCAAAAAGGCGATGGCGATGCCATTCACGCCGGCACCGTGGTGCAGGACGGCAGCGTGCTGTTCACCGCCAGCGCCGTCGGCAGCCAGACCACGCTGGCAAGAATTATCCGTATGGTGCGCCAGGCGCAGAGCAGCAAGCCGGAGATCGGCCAGCTGGCGGATAAAATCTCCGCCGTATTTGTTCCGGCGGTAGTCGCCATTGCGCTGATCAGCGCCGCGATCTGGTACGTCTTCGGCCCGGCGCCGCAGATCGTCTATACCCTGGTCATTGCCACCACGGTACTGATTATCGCCTGTCCGTGCGCGTTAGGCCTGGCGACGCCGATGTCGATTATCTCCGGCGTTGGCCGGGCGGCGGAGTACGGTGTGCTGGTGCGCGATGCCGATGCGCTGCAGCGCGCCAGTGAACTCGATACCCTGGTGTTCGATAAAACCGGCACCCTGACCGAAGGCAAGCCGCAGGTGGTGGCGGTGAAAACTTTCGCTGGCGTTGATGAGCATACCGCGCTGCGTCTTGCCGCCGCGCTGGAGCAGGGCTCAAGTCATCCGCTGGCGCGAGCGATCCTCGATAAAGCCGCCGACAGTTCGTTGCCGGAAGTGAGCGGCTTCCGCACCCTGCGCGGCCTTGGCGTCAGCGGCGAAGCGGAAGGTCATCGCCTGCTGCTCGGCAACCAGGCGCTGCTCAACGAGCAGCATATCAATACCGCCGACATAGAAAGCGAGATGACGGCGCAGGCCTCGCGCGGCGCCACGCCGGTGCTGCTGGCGGTGGATGGTCAGGCGGCCGCGCTGTTCGCCATCCGTGACCCGCTGCGCGAAGACAGCGTCGACGCCCTGGCCCGCCTGCATCGGCAGGGCTACCGGCTGGTGATGCTTACCGGGGATAACCCCACCACCGCGAAGGCCATCGCCAAAGAAGCCGGCATTGATGAAGTGATCGCCGGCGTGCTGCCGGACGGTAAAGCCGATGCCATTAAACGGCTGCAGAGCCAGGGGCACAAAGTGGCGATGGTTGGAGACGGCATTAACGACGCTCCGGCGCTGGCCCAGGCGGATGTCGGGATCGCCATGGGCGGAGGCAGCGATGTCGCTATTGAAACCGCGGCGATCACCCTGATGCGCCATAGTCTTCATGGCGTGGCCGATGCGCTGGCGATTTCGAAGGCGACCTTACGCAATATGAAGCAGAACCTGCTGGGCGCGTTTGTCTACAACTCGCTGGGTATCCCGATTGCCGCCGGGATCCTCTGGCCGCTGACCGGCACCCTGCTCAACCCGGTGGTCGCCGGTGCGGCGATGGCGCTGTCGTCGATCACCGTGGTGAGTAACGCCAACCGCCTGCTGCGCTTTAAACCGAAAGAGTAACCCCGTCACATGAAACGGGCGCCGACGTTGTTCGGCGCCCG